>NZ_CP018081.1 GCF_001886735.1 Sulfitobacter alexandrii | reverse complement strand
TTCTGGCCCCTACCCCGCAAGCGCAAAGCGATTCGCGGGCCGTACAAATTTTGCCTTCGTGAACGTTTTCATGGAGTACACACCGATTTCGCCGTTTATGCGGCCGATCTCGCACGCCCATCTGCGCCTGATCGAGCGACCCGAGGCATCTGTTCCGGGCAGACCCGTCAACAAGTGGGAACTCCTGCGCGAGCTCTCCAAGGCGCAAGCGGCCTTTGGCGTGTCAGAACGTGATTTGACTGTTTTGCAGGGGCTCCTCAGCTTCTTTCCAGACGATGCACTTGGCGGGAACGCCGAGATGGTAGTCTTCCCCTCGAACAAGGCGATCTGTGAGCGCCTGAATGGTATGCCCTGCTCCACTATGCGTCGTCACCTCGCGCGTCTTGTCGAGGCTGGTTTGCTCCAGCGGCGTGATAGCCCCAATGGAAAGCGCTACGTCCGCAAGCACGGCGAAGAGCGCGTCGCCTTTGGCTTCGATCTTTCCCCGCTCTACTCCCAGTCCGAGGAGATCGCACGGGCCGCAGAGGCCGTACGTGAGGCTGAGGAGCGCGTCAGGCGTCTGAGAGAGGTTGTAAGCCTCATGCGGCGTGATCTCGCGGCCCTCGCGGAGTTCGGAGACGAGATGCAGCCAGGCCTAGGCATCTGGGACCAGCTTCGTGACAAGGCTATCCTCACAGCGCGCGCGCTTCGTCGCAAGCTTTCAATTGAAGACCTCGCGGCCTATCGAGCCGATCTTGAAGCTCTCCTCGACCAGGCACGCAACATCATTGATGGCTCTGAAACAGAAGAAATGAACACCAATGATGCCCGATCTGAGCGTCACCATCATAATTCAAATAAAAAATCTATAGATCTTGAACCTGCTTTAGAAAAAAGCGGGGCGGCGGATGGCGTGCCAGATGTGGACAGGGATGAGCCCGTGGCTGACGTCGATGAACAGGACACAAGACACCTGCTAAAGATCCCGCTGCACCTGGTGATCGCGGCATGTCCCTCGCTCAGGACCTTCTACCAAGGCGAAATCCGGCATTGGCACCAGCTTTTCGATGCGGCGTGCCATGTGCGACCAGCCATGGGGATCAGTGCATCTGCATGGGAAGAAGCGCAGCGGTTCATGGGTCCGGAGCAAGCGTCGATCGTCGTTTCTGCCATGCTGGAACGCTTTGAGGACATCAGATCGCCTGGTGGATACTTGCGAGCTCTGACTGCCAAAGCTGTGGCCGGTGAGTTTTCCTGTGGGCCGATGGTCATGGCATTGATTGGACGACGATCTGCAGCTTAACAGCTGTTAAGGTTGAGAGACTGCGTACTGTTCCGCCACCTCGGGATTGACGACTTAACAGCTGTTAAGGTCCTGTCTCGGGAGTGTCAGAACAGGAGAGTGAAAGGTTTGTTGGTTGGAGGGGTGACGGGAAGTGAGATCGGAAGAGTGGCTTCCGGCGCCCGTCGTGGAGAAGATCTGATGGCGAAATCTGCCCAGAAAGTCACCCTATCCCCGTCCCGAGACATTCCCTTCGACAAGCTCGTGCTGAGCCAGTCCAACGTCCGGCGCATCAAGGCCGGCATCTCGGTCGAGGAACTGGCCGAAGACATCGCCCGCCGCGGGTTGCTGCAGAGCCTGAGCGTTCGGCCCGTTCTAGCGGATGACGGGTCCGAGACCGGCAAGTTCGAAATCCCCGCTGGCGGCCGTCGCTTCCAAGCACTCTCGCTCCTGGTGAAGCAGAAGCGTCTGGCCAAGACGACGCCCATCCCCTGCATCGTACGGGATGCCACTTCCGCGATCCTCGCCGAAGACGACTCGCTCGCTGAGAACATGCAGCGTGCAGCCCTGCATCCGCTCGACCAGTTCCGCGCCTTCGTTGCTTTGCGGGAGAAGGGTCAAGGCGATGAAGAGATCGCAGCCGCCTTCTTCGTCACGCCGCAGGTGGTGAAACAGCGCCTGAAACTCGCCGCCGTGGCCCCTGCCCTGCTCGAGCTCTACGCCGAGGACGAGATGACGCTGGAGCAGCTGATGGCCTTCACGGTCAATCCGGATCACGAGCGTCAGGTTCAGGTCTGGGAGGCGATCAAGTCTTCGTGGAACAAGGAGCCCTATCAGATCCGGCGCATGTTGACGGAAACCTCGGTGCGGGCTTCTGACCGGCGTGCCGTCTTTGTCGGCGTCGACGCCTATGAATCTGCTGGCGGCACCATGTTGCACGATCTGTTTCAGGGAGACGATGGCGGCTGGCTCGAAGACCCCACCCTTCTCGATCGTCTGGTCAGCGGGAAGCTTCAGGCTGAAGCCGAAGCGATCGTGGCCGAAGGTTGGAAATGGATCGAGGTCTCGCTCGACCTGCCCTATGGCTACAGCCACGGTTTGCGGCGGCTGAGCGGAGACCCGGCGCCCATGACGGATGGCGAAGGCGCGGCCCATGCCAAGCTGCTCGCCGAATACCGGGCGCTCGAAGAGGAATATGAGGGCCAGGATGAATTCCCCGAAGAGATCGACGCACGTCTTGGCGAGTTGGTAGTCGCGATGGAGAAGCTCGAGGTTCGGCCGCTGATCTTCGACGGTGAGGAGATCGCGCGGGCTGGGGCTTTTGTCACGCTTGACCGCTATGGCGAGCTTGCTGTCTATCGGGGCTTCGTACGGCCCGAGGATGAGCCACGGGCAGACGTCGACGTCCACAGCGGTGAACAGGCGGCAGACGGGCAGGGCGCTGAGCTTTCAGCGGCGAGCAGCGCGGATGGTGTCGGCCACGGCACAGTGATCACCTCTGCCGGTCAGGCGCTTGGCGACAACGTGCCCGACGACGAGGACGATGGTGCGTTGAAGCCCTTGCCTGAGCGGTTGGTCATGGAGTTGACGGCGCACCGCACTCTGGCGTTGCGGGAAGCTGTCGGTCGTTCTCCCGACGTCGCCCTGACTCTTCTGCTCCTGAAGCTCGTCAACGACACCTTCCGGACATCCAGTTCGGCCGGCAGCTGCCTCGAGGCTTCGGTGCGTCACGTCTACATGTCGGCGCAGGCGAGCGATCTAAAGGATAGCGTGGTGGCCAAGCTGGTCGACGATCGCCAAACGGAGTGGGAGGCCGACTTGCCGCTCGGCGATGATGCCGTTCTGTGGGACTACCTGGCTTCCCTCGATCAGGCGAGCCGGCTGTCCCTGCTCGCGCATTGCCTCAGCTTCGGGATCAACGCGCTCCATGAGAAGGTGAACCCTTATGGTGCCGGTATCTGCGCCAGCGGTCTGACCAGGCGGATGACCCAGTCCGACTTGGTGGCACAGGCGGTCGAACTCGACATGGTCGAGGCGGGCTGGAAGTCGACGGCCGATACCTACCTGAACCGCGTGCCCAAGGTCCGAATCCTCGAGGCCGTGCGCGAGGCGAAAGGGGAGGGGACGGCGCAACTCCTCGATCACCTGAAGAAGGGTGAGATGGCGACCGAAGCTGAGCGTCTGCTGAAAGGCACCGGCTGGTTGCCGGAGGTTCTTCGCCGTCACGATCCGGCGGCACTGGACGGTGCAGAAGGGCAGGGGGGGGCTGAGCCCGTTTCCGACACCGATCAGACCGAGGATGTCGACCTTCCAGCCTTCCTCACCGCTGACCTGCCGGGTGATGATGCGTCGATGATGGCTTCGGAGTGATCTGAGCTGTCACTTGGCACTTAAATGTGAGAATGCGGCCGTTCCGAGTATTCTTGGCATTTTAATATGAGAATCATTTGGCCGTTTCTCATATCAATTGGAACTGTTGGGGCGGTCCCCACTCGAGAGCTGGGGCGACCAAATGGTCAGTTGCCATGACAAATCGGTTCTTGTTTTCTCCCATCATGTGCCCTTGCAGCATCTTCAGCATCGGTGGTCCTGCGCGGTCGATGATCGCCACGCCTGCCAAGAGCGCGGTGTCACTTGGCACTTAAATGTGAGAATGCGGCCGTTCCGAGTATTCTTGGCATTTTAATATGAGAATCATTTGGCCGTTTCTCATATCAATTGGAACTGTTGGGGCGGTCCCCACTCGAGAGCTGGGGCGACCAAATGGTCAGTTGCCATGACAAATCGGTTCTTGTTTTCTCCCATCATGTGCCCTTGCAGCATCTTCAGCATCGGTGGTCCTGCGCGGTCGATGATCGCCACGCCTGCCAAGAGCGCGGGACGGACGTGTAGCGGCAGAATGGGGTGCTTTGGCGAGAACGGGAACGCGGTCTCTTTGGTTAGAAGGTCATCGAAATCGGGAACGATGGCGCCAAGGAGACGGTAGCGCCAAAAATCGCAATCGCGAGGGGGTGGCCAGGGGATGCGGCGCATGAGCAAGAGTCGCGCAATCTCCAGCGGTGGCAGCCATGTTTCCACGCGGCGTTCTGCGTGGTTATCCAACAAGGCCTCACCGCGACGTGCTGCCGCGCGATATGGTGCAAGTGTCCGATCGCCATCGCTGGTGGTCTTGTCCTGGTAGTGTTCCCCACAGTGCGGGCAAGTGATCCTCCAACCTTGCAATTCGCTTCGAAGGACTGGCAGTAGATCAGCACCAGAATGAGTGCAACGCGCGCAACGCTGCATCGGACCCTTGGAAATGAAGCGGTGAGCGGCTTTCGGGGCGTCTGCGAAGCTCAGGCTGCGTACAAGTTTCGGGCCCACGCCGAACATCCCCGCAATCCGGTCCGTCTGCGCTTTCGTCAGCGACAGGTCGATTGCCCCATGCGATGTCGCCTCCGGTAGCCCATGGCGCAGCATGGTCAATGGTGTGACCCCATAGAAGTCCGCGTGGCGATTAATCCAGGATGACAGGACTTCGCCGGGCAGGGGTGACAAGGTGACGGGCAGGGGTCCTGTCATGCGAAGGCTGCCTCGGTGTCAAACGCGGGCACCCAGGCCTCGACGGCGCCGTCGGTGATGTGTTCGGTCCCGCTTTCGATGGCCTCGATCGCAAGACTGCCCAACATCTGGAAGATGTTCGCCGTGATGCCGTCCGTTATCTGCAGAATGCGCCGCAGGGATTTAGGCGTCAGCACAGTAGGTCGCCGCAATGGCGTATTGCGCAGGATCGACGCAATCAACGTCTCGAAGTTCTCATTGGCGGCCCAACGGTTCAGGGTGAGTTGCTCGAAGCGGCGCGCAAGCTGAACGTCGCCGCCGATGGCTTCCCGGGCGTCGTTCACGCCGAAGCAGACCAGGGAGATTTGGAGCCGATTGCTGATAAAGCGCAGCATGTTGAGCACGATACGTTGCTCTCGATAGGTCCCGGCAAGGATGTTGTGGACCTCGTCGATGACCAGAACCTGGGTGCCGATGGCCTTCATGATCCGCAGCGTCGCCTGTTCCATCTGGGCAATATCGGCCCGTGGTGCCTGCGGTGCACCGAGGAGGGAAAGCAGTTCACCATAGAACCGCCGCTCGCCGGGGCGGCTGACCATTTCCATGGCCAGGACCGGTGTCATCAGAATGCCGGTCCGGCGAGCGAGATGTGGCGGATGCTGGTCACGGAAGCGTTGCATGATCATGGTCTTTCCCATCCCGCTATCGCCGTAAATCGCGACAGACGGCATGCGGGGGCCTCTCGGATGATCAAGAAGCGCCTCAAGGCGATCGAGGGCTTGCTTCGCGCGAGGGTAGAGAACCCAACGGCGGGACCTGATGGCGCGAATGCGTCCTGCCTGGGGTTCAGACAGCAGGGCCGCCGCGTCGGCGGTCAGATGAGGGTGATCGTTCGTCATATTGGCTCCAGCTCATTCGATGTCCTCAACAAAAGGCACCGGTTTGCTGGAGTCGACACCACGGAGCGTGCCCGTGTCCCGGAGGTCGTCGGCACGCCTCGGCTGAGCCTTGCCGCGCCGCGCGGCCGCGGTTTTTTTGACGGCCTTGTCAACCAACTTCCGCTGTTCGAGCGCGGTCCTCACAACCGCGCGGCTATCGACTTCTCGCCGCCCTTTCTCACGCAGGGTGCGCCGCGCCGTCAAAGCCTCGTGCAGGGAAATGGGTGCCAGGGTCAGGTCCGCGTAGCGGGCTTCGACGAAGTTGCCCGAGGGCCGCCGCACGAACACGCGCGACATGTCACGCGGATCATACTTCACGAGAAGCC
Source organism: Sulfitobacter alexandrii (assembly GCF_001886735.1). Taxonomy (NCBI): domain Bacteria; kingdom Pseudomonadati; phylum Pseudomonadota; class Alphaproteobacteria; order Rhodobacterales; family Roseobacteraceae; genus Sulfitobacter; species Sulfitobacter alexandrii. The sequence continues at coordinate 342,809 of NZ_CP018081.1, read as the reverse complement.
GCCGCTCTGTCCGGCCGACATCGGCGCTGAGTGCGGCTGACCAGTAGCGCAGATCGAACAGGTGAATGCCGGTCGGACGCAAGGTCCGCTCCTGTTCCGGCAGGAAAGAGACCCAGAACTGCAGTCGATCTTCCGGCAGCCGCAGCGGGATCTCACCTTCGTGGTCCCGCCAGACCGCAAGGGGAGGGCGGCTCAGCGAACTGTGGATGGACTGATGATAGGACCCGACAATGTCGAGGGCGATATAGCGCTCCAACTCCCGCAAGGTCAGCGCCGCATGTTTCTTTGAATCATACTCCGCGAGGTCCTGAGCGTTGCTGAAGGTCGTACCGGGCAAAAGGTGCAGCCGTCCCATCTGGGTGCCGATCAGCCGCTCGATATGCCCGCCGAAGCGCGGTGTCCCCGGCGGTCGCCAGTCGATCGCGATGCCCGCATTCTCGCAGCCACGTTTGAAGGCGCGACTCCGGAAATCCGCGCCGTTGTCCACATGAACTCGGTCGGGAAGGCCGGCCACCGGCCAGGGCTCTTCGATTTCGCGCGCTTTGAGCCAGGCCGTCTTGTCATAGACCGAATGCAGCAAGCAGAGGCTCGTCGAAAGCCGGGATGGCGCATCCATGGTCAGGTAGAACCCTGTCACCATTCGGCTGAAGACATCCATGGCCAGGGTCAGCCAAGGTCGTCCGATCGGTTCCCGGGTTTCCTCATCGACGACAAAGATATCGGCTTTCGTGTGATCGATCTGAACAATCTCGAGGGGTCGAGTGGTGCTCAGTGTTCCCGGGACTGGCGTCGTTGCTTTTACGGTCCGCGTTTCGCCCCGGCGCTGCGCCCGGTGGCGCAGGTCCAGGTCGCCCAGACGCCGCTCGATTGTTCGACGATGCGGCGGTTTCAATCCTTCCGCATCGCAATCCGTTTCAATGTCCCGCACCAACTGCGAGACCGTCGGCCGGGTTGGTTTCAGATAGTATTTGCGGATTGCCTTCTCGATGATCTCCTCGCGTCGAGCATCCAAAGCGCGATGGCCCGCCGGGCGTCCGCGCTTGGTCTCAACGAGCGACATCACGGTTCCGTCCGCCCGAAAGCGTCTTAGCAGACGGTAGGTCGTCGCTTGGCTGACCTGCAGTTCGGAAGCAAGATCGGCAATAGCGTTCACGGTTGACTGACCGGAAGCGGTCTCCAGGAACCTGCGTATCGCGGCCGCACGGCGGCACGCTTCTGCCCACAGGGCGTCGTCTACCTCGTCTGGAAGTGGTTCGGTCACAGTGAAAACCCGACAAAATCGGAGCCACGATTATTGAATTAAGTGCTAAAGTCCAGTCTCCATCATCAATTTAAGTGCCAATTCTCATATTTAAGTGCAAAGTTAAGCTATTGAAATCAGGGAGAGCGCATTATCAGCTTTAAGTGCTAAGTGACACCGTCTCGCAAACATTATGGGCCGTTCAATCGTTCTTTCAGGAAAGGGCGGCACCGGAGAGAGGTTCCGGTACCGCCAGGGTATCGCCCACAGGGAGGTGGTAGAGGGCGAATTCTACACGGAAAATTTGGGGTCGACCAATAATCGCGTAATCATGATTATGGTAATTTTTAGGCTGTCACGGCACCTCAGACAGCTTCGAGTGCGATTGCAATTCCCTGTCCCACGCCAATACACATGGTCGACAACGACTTTTCTCCAGGTTTGAGGTCCAGCATCGCTGAGCCGGTGATGCGGGCACCCGACATGCCAAGCGGATGGCCGAGAGCAATAGCGCCGCCGTTTGGGTTCACGCGGGCATCATCATCCGCGATCCCCAGGTGCCGTAGTGTGGCCAGACCCTGCGAAGCAAAGGCTTCGTTAAGTTCGATCACCGAGAAGTCTTCTTGTTTCAGTCCAAGTCGCGCCATCAGCTTTTTCGACGCCGGTGCCGGCCCGAAACCCATGATGCGCGGTGCAACGCCGGCGGTTGCGCCGCCCAAGACCCTTGCGACCGGCGTGAGGCCAAATTTTTTTGCGACGTCGCTGGTGGCAAGGATCAATGCTGCGGCACCATCGTTCACGCCTGAAGAATTCCCTGCGGTTACCGTGCCATCCGCTTTTACGAAAGTTTTCAGTTGGGCGAGCGCTTCCAAAGTCGTACTCGCGCGAGGGTGTTCATCCTGTACGACGATCTTTGGCTCCCCCTTTCGCTGAGGAATCTCTACCGGGACAATTTCACGGGCCAAACGACCGTTCGCCATAGCAACGCTCGCCTTTTGCTGGGAATGTAGGGCGAAAGCATCTTGGTCGGCGCGGTTGATGCCGAAGACTTCAGCCACGTTTTCGGCCGTTTCAGGCATACTGTCGACGCCGTATTGGCTCTTCATCAGTCTATTGACGAAGCGCCAGCCGATGGTGGTGTCTTCCACACTATTCTCGCGCGAGAATGCAGTTGTAGCTTTTGGCATCACAAACGGAGCACGAGACATGCTTTCCACACCGCCAGCAACAATGAGATCGGCTTCTCCAGCTTTGATCGCGCGGGCGGCTGTGATTACGGCGTCCATACCCGATCCGCACAACCGGTTCATCGTCGTGCCAGGGACACAATCCGGAAATCCCGCGAGTAGCAGCGACATGCGTGCGACGTTGCGGTTGTCCTCGCCCGCCTGGTTGGCGCAGCCGAAAATCACTTCGTCAATGGCCGCTAGATCTAGCTTCGGGTTTCGGCTGGCCAGGGCCCTGAGTGGGATTGCACCAAGATCGTCGGCTCGCACAGAAGAAAGCGCGCCGCCATAGCGACCAATTGGTGTGCGGATGTAATCGCAGATGTAGACGTTTGTCATTCTTAGAGTGCCTTTGTCATATCCGGGACGGCGTCGAGCAGGTCTGCGACCAGGCCGTAGTCGGCGACCTGGAAGATCTGGGCCTCTTCATCCTTGTTGATGGCGACGATGACCTTGCTGTCCTTCATGCCTGCAAGGTGTTGAATTGCCCCGGAAATCCCGACCGCGATGTACAGCTCGGGCGCCACGACCTTGCCGGTCTGGCCGACCTGCCAGTCGTTCGGTGCGAACCCGCTATCCACCGCCGCGCGCGAGGCGCCGACGGCAGCACCCAGTTTGTCCGCAAGTGCTTCAATAATCGCGAAATTTTCCTCGGAACCGACGCCGCGCCCGCCCGAGACCACGACCTTGGCCGAGGTCAGTTCCGGACGATCCGACGCCGCGACCTTGTCCTCGACCCAGGCGCTCAGGCCCGCGTTGCCGGCTGCTGCGATGGCCTCGACGGCGGCCGAGCCACCCTGGCCAGCCGCGTCGAAGGCGGTGGTGCGGACGGTCAGTAACTTCTTGGAATCGTTGGACTTTACCGTCTGCATCGCGTTGCCCGCGTAGATCGGGCGCTCGAACGTGGACCCGTCCAGGATGGCCGTCACGTCCGACAGAACCATCACATCCAGCAGCGCCGCAACGCGCGGCAGGATGTTTTTCGCGCTTGCCGTGGAGGGAGCAACGATATGTTCATAATTGCCTGCCAGGCTGACCACCAGATCGGCGACCGGCTCGGCCAGGCCGTTGGCGTAGGCCGCGTCATCCGCGACCACAACCTTCGCCACGCCGTCGATCTGCGACGCGGCCTGACCCGCAGCAGCAGGGCCCGCAACCAGAACGGTCACATCGCCCAGCGATTTGGCAGCGGTCACCGCCTTGGCGGTGGCGTCCAGCGCCAGCGCGCCACCGGCGATTTCTGCAAGGAGAAGAACAGCCATTACACGATCCCCTTTTCTTTCAGTTTCGACACCAGCTCGTCGACCGAGCCGACCATCTCGCCTGCCGACCGTGCGGCGGGCTCGGCGGTTTTCACAATCTCCAGGCGCGGGGTGACATCGACGCCGTAATCGGCGGCGGTCTTCTCATCCAGCGGCTTCTTCTTGGCCTTCATGATGTTGGGCAGCGAGGCATAGCGCGGCTCGTTCAGGCGCAAATCGGCGGTGACGATCGCCGGCAGCTTGACCTTGATCGTCTGCAACCCGCCATCCACTTCGCGGGTCACGACGGCATGATCGCCTTCGATCCCGACCTCGGAGGCATAGGTCGCCTGGCCCCAGCCCAGCAGCGCCGCCAGCATCTGGCCGGTGGCGTTCATGTCATTGTCGATCGCCTGCTTGCCCGCGATCACCAGGCCCGGCGCCTCGGCGTCGATCACGGCCTTCAGGATCTTGGCCACCGCCAGCGGCTCGATGTCCTGGTGCACGTCATCGGCGGCCACAACCAGGATCGCCCGGTCCGCGCCCATCGCCAGCGCCGTGCGCAGCGTTTCCTGCGCCTGCTTCACGCCGATCGAGACGACGACAACCTCGTCCGCCTTGCCCGCTTCCTTCAGCCGGATCGCCTCTTCGACCGCAATCTCGTCGAACGGGTTCATCGACATCTTCACATTCGCGAGATCAACTCCGCTCCCGTCCGCCTTAACGCGAACCTTCACGTTGTGGTCAATTAGGCGTTTTATAGGAGCAATTATTTTCATTGGCTTTTATCGTTTTCAAAATTTGCAATGGTGGTAACGGCCCGGATTCCGAGCCGTTACTCGGGATGGGTCCCTGTCAATTCGCAGTATAACCGCCATCTACTACAATCTCTGCTCCGTGAACGAACGATGACTCATCCGATGCGAGGAACAGGACCGCATTCGAAACCTCTTCAGGTTTGCTTGGTCGCTTGAGCAGCGTCGCCCCCAGAATTGCCTGCCGGGTAACTTCGTCGGCGTGTAGCAGATCTTTTGTCATGGGAGTATCGATGACACCGGGATGGATCGAATTCACGCGTATGCCACTTTCAGCCAGGTCGACTGCGCAGGATTTCGTCAACATCCGTACGGCGCCTTTGGATCCAATGTAGGCTCCCGCCGAAGCGGCTCCAACAATCCCATAGATTGAAGAAATATTGATAATAGATGCCTTTTCGGCCTCTTTCATCAATGGAACCGCGGCTCGGATGCCGAGATAAATACCGCGTACATTGACGTTGAACGTCATGTCAAATTCGTCAGGCGAGGTTTCGTGGAGCGGCTTAAGAATGAGAATGCCAGCGTTGTTCACTAGCACATCAAGCCGACCAGCACTTGATTGCACCGTAGAGATGACATTCTTCCAATCTTCTTCAAGCGTCACGTCATGTTGAATGAATTCCGCCTTCCCTCCGGCTTCAATGATACCTTTCACTACGCTTTCAGCCGCTTCCGTGTCACGGTCGGTTACAAATACATGCGCACCTTCACGTGCCAGCGTTTCACAATGGGCTTTTCCCATGCCCATCGCTCCACCTGTTACCAGTGCGACTTTTCCGAATACCCTTCCCAAATCTCTCTCCCTAGTTTTCATGAACAAATTTAATTGGTTCCGCCGGGGATTCTTGATGCCCGGCGGAATTCTTTACACCTTCTCGGCAGTGCGGTTGCGGATCAGGGATGTATAACCTTCCTCCTTCACTGCATTAATGGCATTTCGGTAATTGCCAATCCCGGCCATGTAGAACATTACTGCATTCTTCTTTCCGGGGATATTTGCGCCGAAGATCCAGCTTTCAGCTTTGGGGAAGAGTGTCATGTCGGCGATTTCACGACAGGTGCGAACCCAAGCATCGCGCGCTTCCACGGTTGGCTCCACACTTTGAACCCCCTCTTTTTCCATTGCGCAAATCGTGTCAGCGATCCATTCAACTTGCGTCTCAATGCTGGGGGGCAGGTTAGTGAAGGGGCCATTAGGGCCAAGGATCATGAAGAAGTTAGGGAAGTCTACCTCCATCATGCCGAGGTAACCGAGTGGGCCTTCCTTCCAAGTGTCGCGCATGGTCACGCCTCCGCGTCCGCGGAGGTCCATTTTGACGTAATTGCCGTCGACCGCATCGAAACCAGTGGCAAAGATTACGATGTCAAGCTCATGCTCCTCGCCGCTTTCGAGACGAATGCCGTTCGGAGTGAACTCTGCGATCGGATCGGCCTTCACGTCGGCGAGGGTCACGTTGTCTCGGTTGTAGACCTCGTAATAGTTGTTTCCGCAAAGCGGGCGCTTGGCGTAAAGGTCCTTCGGCGTCAGTTTCTCTGCGACCTTGGGGTCCTTCACGATTTTCTTGATTTTGCCCTTGATGAAGTCAGCGGCCGCATCATTGGCCACTTGGCTGGTCGCAATATCGCAAAAGGTGCCAAACATGAAATAGAAACCACCGCCGCGCTGCCAGGCGGCTTCGAAGACCCGCTCCCGTTCCTCGGGCGAGGCGGTTTCGGCGGGTTCGGCGCTTTCTTCGAAGCCGAAGGCCACAACAGAATTCTTCACTTGATTCCAGATATTATCGTAGTTCGCCTTTTGCTCGGCGATGGTAGCATCGTCTTGCGGGGTGTTCCCAATCGGCACGACATATTGTGCAGAGCGCTGAAAAACAGTCAGGTGTTTTGCAATTGGTGCCGTTGCAGTGATAACCTGAACACCCGTCGAGCCGGTGCCGATAATGCCCACGCGTTTGTTGCTCAAGTCCACTCCCTCGGGCCAGGCACCTGTGTGTAAGATACGGCCTTTGAAATCATCGATGCCCTTGAATTTTGGAACATTCGTTGCGGACAAGAGACCGAGGCCAGTGACAAGGTATTTGGCGGTAACTGTCTCACCACTATCAGTGATCACGTTCCAGAGACCGGTTTTTTCATTATAGTGCGCGCCGTCCACCTTGGTGTCGAACTTGTAGCTGCGTCGGAGATCGAGATGATCCGCCACCTCGTTCATGTATTCGAGGATCTCGGGCTGGGTCAGATACCGCGTTTTCCAGCGGCCTTTTTGAAGCAACTCTTTGTCAAAAGAATAGCGGTAGACATAGCTTTCCGTGTCCGACAGCGCACCGGGATATCGGTTCCACCACCAGGTGCCGCCAACGTCACTGGCGCTGTCATAGCCCCGGACGTTCAGTCCCTGCTCGTTGCGAAGTTTGTGGACGGCGTAAAGCCCGCCGAAGCCCGCGCCAATGACGACTGCGTCGTAATCCGCTCCGGATGTTTTAGTAATCTCAGTCTGAATGTTCATGTCACTCCTCCCAGAGTAAGACTGCTCCGCCCCGCAGTTTGCGGGTGAGATGGCAGATGAATGTGTCGTAGGGGTTTCTCTCGCACCGCACCGCACCGCACCGCAATGCAGTGCGAGTACAGGTGTCAGAGGGCCTGATACCATGCGGCGATGCGACCAAGTTCCTCGTTCGCCTCGGGCGCGCGTCCCGAAAGCGCGGGAAAGACATGCTGCATGCCTTCGACGATAGACAGGGTCACATTTACGCCCTGTGCCTTGGCCTTTTCGTGCAACCGCTCGGCATCGCTCCTAAGCGTCTCAGCCCCTCCGGCATTGATATAAAGCGGCGGGTAACCGGTGAAATCGTTCTCCAGCGGGTTGGCCAACGGATTAAGCGGATCCGTGCCTTCACCGAGGAACATCCCCGCCATCGCTTCGAGGATCGGTTTGCCGACTAGCGCATCGGTTTCCGCGTTGGTTTCCAGTGTTTCCCCGCGCATCGCCATGTCGAGCCAGGGCGAATAGGCGATGACCGCTCCGGGCAGTGGCAACCCAAGTTCGCGTAACTTCAGCACGCTGGCGATGGCAAGATTGCCGCCAGCACTGTCGCCAGCCGTCAGAATATTTCTTGCCTTGAAACCCTTATCCAGCAGCGCTTTGTATGCGGCTACTGCATCTTCGATCTGCGCCGGAAATGGGTGCTCGGGTGCGCGCCGATAGTGCAGGATCACCGACGTAACCCCAAGCACCTTAGCGAGGTGCCCTGCCATTTTTCGATGACTATCGGCTGAGCCGACGGCAAAGCCGCCACCATGAGTGTAAACAATTACACGCGAGGTATCTGCCCCGGCTGGTAGGGCCCAGATAGCCTCAACTCCTCCGACATGATCGCTTTTGTAGCTAACGTTTTCCGGCTCTAGTGCGGGCTGCCCCCATTCATCGAACATGCTGCGCAGGTTCGCGATCGTCAGGTCTGGGTTCTCGACCATCTGATCGGTCCAATTCTGATAAAGCGCCCGCAGCGTATCGGCTTCTCTACTGATTTCCATGTTTATCCTCCCAAGCATAACATTTGGCAAAGCCACCAACTGACGTCGCCAATCTCGAAGACGTCAAACGGTCAACGGCATACGCCAATTATCTCAGAGTAAGGGCGAAAAATGCGCCATGTATTGAACAATCCTGCTTTGGAAATAGTATGATCGTGCTCAGCCTGTCGTGAGGCAGATATGCCCGTTACTAGGCTCTGTTGATGGCGTGGATACCCCCTCCCGACGGCATCGCAATGTGCCACTATGATGAGCGTTAAAAGCCATCACAGAAGGAAGGAGCATCTATGTCCGAAATTAAAATTATCGGTGTCGACTTGGCAAAGCGCGTTATCCAGTTGCATGGTGCGTACAATGATGGGTCAGTCGCGTTTCGCAAAAAGCTTTCACGAGGCCAGTTTCTCGCGTTCGTGGCACAGCAACCCAAATGCATGATCGCCATGGAGGCGTGGCCACGGCGCATGGCTGGGGCCGCGAATTTGAGAAGCTGGGGTGCGACGTGCGGTTGATACCGCCGGTCTATGTGAAGCCGTTCGTCAAACGCCAGAAGAATGATGCGACCGATGCAGAGGCCATCTTGGAGGCTGCATTGCGTCCAACCATGCGCTTTTTCGCAGTGAAGACGGAAGATCAGCAGGCCCGTGCCATGCTGTTTCGCACGCGGCAGATGTTTGTCGGCCAGCGCCCCCAGATGATCAACGCTTTACGCGGCCACCTCGCCGAACACGGATTGGTCGCGGCCCGCGGGCCTGCCCATCTCAAGCGACTCGCGGACGCAATCGCAGGTGATGACACCGCGCTGCATGCTGAGGTTCGTGACCTCGGCCGGATGTATCTGGGGCAGATTGAGGGGCTGAATACGCGTGTTGCAGAGCTTGACGCGAAGATGCGATGTGCCGCCAAGAAAGCCGACTTGGTGCGCCGAACACAAACCATGCCGGGCGTGGTTCCTGTCACGGCGCTTGCGATCGAGACATTTGCCCGTGACCTGGCCACCTTCCGGCGCGGGTGCGATTTTGCCGCCTGGCTTGGGCTTGTGCCGAAGCAGCACTCGACGGGCGGCAAAGCCCGGCTCGGGAAGACCTCGAAGATGCGACAGCGCGACTCCGGACACTCTTGGTCTCTGGCGCTATGGCTGTCCTCCAGGCTGTCGAGCGGTTTGACACACCGAATAATGGCTGGCTGAAACGCCTACTAACCCGCAAGCCGCGCATGGGTCGCCGCGATTGCGCTGGCCAACAAGATGGCGCGTGGCCTCTGGGCCATCATAATGAAACAAGAGGATTACCGGAATCCGGTGGCGGCGATGGCATAGCGAAGACGGCATGCCACGACGTCCCGGTAAGTTGGGAGTGTGAGGAGGTCACTGAAAAGTAAGGGCAAAGGATCGATCAGATCCGGGTCAGAGAAAGCAGCATTTGTGCAGGAGCCACCGAGCTCGGTTTGTTGATATGCCTCTGGTCCGCGCATCGCCATACCGGCCCGCGGTTACATCAGCGCCGCACACAGAGGCCTGATACATGACCGCACCCGATCACACGCTCGCGCCGTTCAAAAAATCACTTGCACCAATGGGGGCATGCATGCACAAATCCCGTGTCGGACTCATCTTATGAATCCAGCGTGGTAGCTGAGGTGCATGAGCAGACCGACAACCCCGACATACAAGACCATGAACTGGCCCGCTTATAACGAAGCGCTCAAGCGCCGTGGCTCGCTGACGATCTGGTTTGACCCCGAGATGAGCTGGGAGGCCGTGCCGACAGGCAGAAGAGTTACAGCGACGCCGCGACCCAGACCTGTCTTTCGATGAAGGTCCTGTTCGGCATGGCCTTGCGACAGGCGACCGGGTTCGTCGAGAGCCTGTTGCGGCTGATCGGTCTCGACTGGACGGTGCTCGACTTCAGCACCCTGTCCCGGCGCCAGAAGACCCTGGCCGTGAACATCCCGTATCGCGGCTCCAAAGGGCCGTTGCACTTGTTGGTGGACAGCACGGGGATCAAGCTTGAAGGTGAGTGGCATGCCCGCAAGCATGGCGGCCCCAAGCGACGGGTCTGGCGCAAGATCCACCTCGGGATCGACGAGCAAACGTTGGAAGTGCGCGCTGTTCAGATCACCGGGAGCCACATCGGTGACGCTCCAGTGTTACCCAACCTTCTTGAACAGATCCCGGCAGACCAGCAGTGTCACGGCTGACGGTGCGTATGACACACGAAAATGCCAGGACGCGATTGCGGACCGTGGCGTCCACGCCGTTATCCCACCAGGTAAGAACGCAAAGTCTTGGAAGACCATCACCGCCTAAGCCGCGTCGAGACGAAGATGCACTGTGTTAAGTTGCTGGGGCAGCGCCTTATGGCGCGGGACTTTGACCGTCAGGTCGCGAAAACCCTTTCTAAATTACGAGGCACCCTCCAGTCGCAAGGATCCTCTCTGACAAGCGCGCTAAAGAGCGCGGCCAACCGATCCTTGCCGATATTTTTGGCGTGGTGCATCAGGCCTCCCCGCCAGCGGGGAAATCCGTAGCCGTGAATCATTACTAGGTCGATGTCTTGCGGTTTTTCTGCGACGCCTTCGTCAAGGATATCGCAGGCTTCCGCCACCATTGCGAGCAAGAGCCTTTCTACGATTTCGTCAGCTGAGAACTCCCGGCGAGTGAAGTTCATTTCTTCTGAGACACGGAGTATTTCGCTAGCGACCAGCTCCGAAGGTGAGGGTTTGCCGTCCGGCCCATAGTCGTACCATCCGGCGCCCGATTTGCGTCCTAGGCGTTTGTGCTTTTCGACCAGCCGCTCGACCAAGGGCACGTGACCACAGCAGTTCCCTTCTGCAGCGGCCTTGCGACGGATATTCGCGTAGGCGATGTCCAGCCCCGACATGTCCTGTGCAGCATATGGACCCATCGCCATACCGAATCCGCGCATAGCCGCGTCGATCTCGTCGACAATAGCCCCCTTCACCAGAAGGCGATTAGCGGCGTGACGGTAGCTAGACAAAATTCGGTTTCCGATGAAGCCATCGCAAACACCAGACAGTACCGGGATTTTACCAAGCCTGCGCGCCAGCACAAATGCTGCACCTAATGTATCGTCTGACGTTCGGTCGCTCCTGACGACTTCCAGAAGCTTCATAATATGCGCAGGACTGAAGAAATGAATCCCTACAAAGCGTGCTGGGTGCTTCAACCCATCAGAAAGCCGATTTACATCGAGATAGGATGTGTTTGTGGCAATAATCGTCTCGGGCGGCAGAGCACCTTCGAGTTCGGTCAAGATCGCGCTCTTGACCGCAAAATCCTCGAAGGCCGCCTCGATTGCTAGATCGGTTGGTGGCAGAGCGTCATAGCCTGAGACCGTAACCAGCCGGTCCTCAACCGCCTTTCCCGCATCGGGGGACAGAATGCCGCGACTGATACCCTGATCAATCAGCTTTTGCAGGTTTTCTCTGGCCCACTCTGCGGACGAGGCACTGCGTTCGACGACAGTCACCGAGATCCCTGCGGTCGCTAGCGTGTACGCAATAGCTGCTCCCATATTGCCACCACCGACCACGATGGCGGTTTCAGCATCTCGGGAAGGTCGGGGGTAGGTGCGCCCCTTGTTGGTTGCGGTACGCTCGGTGAAGAAAACGTGCCTAAGGGCCCGCGCCTGATCCGAGGCACGAAGGTCCAAAAACGCAGCGCGCTCGCTGGCCAGTGCGTCGTGCAGCGGCGTCATCGCGCTGGCCGCGACCAGGTCCACCGCAACATGCGGGGCATTCTGGCCAGGCATACGCCGCGCTACATGCGCTCGGGCGACTTCCGCTGCGACGTGGTTTGGCTTTGGTGAAGGAAGATTGTCGGGTGCCTGTGCCGCCTCAAGTACATCGTCATCGAGAGCTATGGCCGCGCCAAGCGGGTCATCGGCTAGCAGCTGGATCAGTCCCATTTTCAGTGCCTGCTCGGCGGAAACAGCCTTCCCGGTGACAATCATGTCAAGCGCAGCTTCAATACCGATAAGTCGCGGCAGTCTTTGGGTTCCCCCTGCGCCAGGCACGATCCCCAAGTTTACCTCTGGCAAGCCCAGTTTGGCAGAAGTTGAGGCGATGCGATAGCAGCAAGCCAGAGCAATCTCTAGTCCCCCACCAAGCGCAGCCCCGTTGATGGCTGCGATAGTCGGAATCGGAAGGTGCGCAAGTTGCAACAGCACGTCATTTAGTTGTGGATCAACAGGCAACTGTCCGAATTCCTTCGCATCCGCGCCCGCGACGAACGTCGTTCCTGCACCGGTGATAATCAGCCTGGTAGCGCCAGTTTCGAGGACTTGGGAGATACAGTGTTGTATTCCAGCCCGAACCTCCGCGTTGATTAGGTTAAGCGGCGAATTGTCTATGGTCAGAATTGCTGCGCCATTTGAGAAGCTTAATTCAATAGGCATGGGCATCCTCACAGCACTGGCGCTCGATTGCGCGAGATAAATTTGGTATTGAGATAGCCTTCGAAGGTTTCTGTCCCGCCTTCAGTCCCATAGCCGCTGTCTCTTACGCCGCCAAACGGAGTCTCGGGCAGAGCCAGGCCGAACTGGTTGATGCTTACCATACCTGCCTGCAAACCCGCAGCTGCTTTATCTGCACGCTCCAACGAATTGGTAAAGACATAGGACGCCAGCCCGAAGGGTAGCCCGTTGGCCCGCGACAGTCCGTCCTCTATTTCACGAAAAGACGAGACGACAGCAATCGGGCCGAAGGGTTCTTCGCGCATCAAGTCGATGTCGTCGTTGGGCGTATCGACGACTGTCGGGGCATAGAAGCTACCATGATTCCCAACCCTTTTGCCTCCCGTCAACACCCGTGCGCCGTTTTCGCGGGCATCCTCGACGAGCTTTTCCATCGCATTCACGCGTCCGCGATGACACAATGGTCCCATCTGCGTGCCTTCGGCTAAACCAGCGCCCACCTTTACGCTCTCAAATGCTGAAACTAGTTCGGACAGAAATCGATCGTAGATGCCTTGTTGTACGTAAAACCGGGTTGGGGCGATGCACACCTGGCCTGCATTGCGCAGCTTGTTGACCGCCAAGGCGCGCGCCGCGGCCGTGGCATCGGTGTCGTCGAACACCAATACGGGCGCGTGACCGCCGAGTTCCATCGTCGCCCGCTTCATATGGCGGCCAGCCAATTCTGCCAGATGCTTGCCCACCTCGACCGAACCGGTGAAGGTGATCTTGCGCACCTCGGGGCGCGCAATAAGAGTTTCCGAAATGAAGGCCGCATTACCCCAGACAAGGTTCAGACAGCCTTCGGGCAAGCCTGCATCCAGCAGATAGCGCGCAATTGCCATGCAGCCCGCCGGAGCCTCTGCCGGGCCTTTCAAGATCATCGTGCAACCTGACGCAAGCGCCGCCGCGACCTTGCGTACCGCTTGGCTCAGCGGAAAATTCCAAGGCGTGATTGCAAGGCAGACGCCTATCGGTTCGCGCACGACAAGCTGCTGTACCCCTGGGCTGCGCGATGGAATGATGCGCCCATAAATGCGCCGACATTCCTCGGCGTGCCAGTCGACGTGGTCAGCTGAGGCGCGGACCTCAGCCAAGGCCTCAGCCTGAGGCTTGCCTTCATCGAGAGTGATCCAGCCAGCGATCAGTCTGTCATTTTGGCGCAGCAGGTCGGCAAACCGTCGCAAAATTGCACTTCGTTCCATGGGAGAGCTGTTTTTCCATTGGCGAAAAGCTGATTCGGCGGAGTGAACCGCATGGTCCAGATCTGCGGCGCTAGCCTGCGGAATCTGTCCGATAGTTTGCCCGTTTGCAGGGTTTATGACTGCGCGATCCTCCGGCGTGGGAGAAGCGATCCAGTCCTGTCCGATGAGGTGCTGGATGGTCGGATAATTCATTTCTTTCATGGCGTTATGACCTCGCTTAGTTGTGTCATCCGCAGGATCCGGCACGAAGGGGACCAGATGGACGACCTTAGTTTTCCGCATAGCGGTAAAGTTTACCGCAGTATTGACGCGGACGTTATCGATCGTTTAGATGTGTTTCAAGACGCATAATTCTTCCCGAGGAGGGATGTCGTGAGACCAAGGAAAGACCGCACCAAGGACGCCGAGAGACAGGACCGCGATTTTGTCACGGCGTTGGCGCGCGGCTTGGAGCTGTTGCGGGCCTTTCGGCGGGAAGGGGAAGCTCTGGGGAACGGTGAGTTGGCCGAGCGCACTGGCCTGAGCAGATCGACGGTCTCAAGGCTGGCCTATACACTGAACAAGCTGGAATACCTCAGCTACGATCCGGATACAGCACGCTATCGACTGGCCCCTCCAGTGCTTTCGCTGGGTTTCTCCTGCCTTGCAGGGATTCCGCTGCGGCAACTCGCAAAGCCCTTTATGCAGGAATTAGCAGATTACACAGGTATGCCGGTGGCCATGGCCAGTCGTGACCGACTATCGATGGTCTATCTAGAGCGGTGCAAGGGCACCAACGCCGTCACGCTGGCGATTGAGGTTGGTGCCCATATTAAACTGGCCACTACCGCGGTTGGTCGCGCCTGCATAGCGGCACACGGCCCGGATGAGCAGGCCAGAATTCTGGCCCTTGTGGAGGAACATGAGGGTGACAACTGGCCGAATGTGCAGCCCGGAATCGAAGCAGCTATCGAAGACTACCAACAGTACGGTTATTGCACGTCCTTCACGGAGTGGAAGCGTGATGTGAACGCAGTAGCAGTGCCCTTCGTGCCGACGGACGGCTCACCCATCATTGCCTTCAACTGCGGCGGTCCTTCGCAAACCCTTACGCGCGATTGGATCGAAAGCGACGTCGCGCACCGCCTTGTCGATCTTGTCCGCCGCGTTGCGGCGGTCGCACCCTGAACAATAGAGAGCATAATGGCCCTTGATACAGATACCCTTTCCCAGTTTCTCGACGCGCTCGACCGCTTCGTGAAAGAGCGACTAATCCCTTACGAGGATCGCGTCGCCGATGAAGATGTGATTCCGCCTATGCTGGTCGATGAAATCCGCACGATGGGCCTTTTCGGCATGTCGATCCCGGAGGATTTCGGCGGGCTTGGCTTGTCGATGATAGAGGAAGTGCAAGCCGCTTTCGTTCTTGGCCAGGCTTCGCCTGCGTTCCGGTCGCTAGTTGGCACAAACAACGGGATCGGCTCGCAGGGAATCATCATCGATGGAACCGACGAGCAGAAGGCGAAGTATCTACCAGCTCTCGCCTCCGGAGATATGATCGCATCCTTCGCCCTAACCGAGCCAGATGCTGGTTCGGATGCTGGCGGTCTGCGCACCACTGCGCGGCGTGATGGAAACGATTTCCTACTGAACGGCACGAAGCGCTACATTACCAATGCGCCGCGTGCCGATCTATTCACGGTTTTTGCCCGGACCAGTCCAGAGGTGAAAGGTTCTGCCGGCGTAAGCGCTTTTCTCGTCGAGGCAGGGACGCCGGGCATAACGCTTGGCCAGCCTGACAGGAAGATGGGGCAGAAGGGTTCGCACACATGCGACGTCATCCTTGACAATGTCCGCGTGCCTGCCTCGAACATCATCGGCGGGCCGGACCGTCTGAACAAGGGCTTCAAAACGGCAATGAAAGTCCTTGATCGGGGCCGACTGCATATTTCTGCCGTCTGTGTGGGCGCCGCCGAACGGCTGATCCGTGACAGCCTATCCTATGCGATGGAACGCAAACAATTCGGTGAACCCATCGCTGAAAAGCAACTGATCCAAGCCATGCTGGCTGACAGTCGCGCCGAGGCCTTCGCAGCGCGTTGCATGATCGAAGAAACAGCACGCCGCAAGGACGCTGGTCAGAACGTGTCGACTGATGCTGCCTGCTGCAAGATGTTTGCCAGTGAGATGGTAGGTCGAGTGGCCGATCGCGCAGTGCAAATCCACGGCGGTGCAGGATACATGGCCGAATATGCGGTCGAGCGCTTCTATCGCGATGTGCGTCTCTTCCGCATCTACGAGGGGACAACCCAGATTCAGCAAATACTGATCGCGCGGAATATGATCCGCACTGCAGCAGCTTAACAGGAGCGAAGACAAACTATGGACTTCAATTTCCTTTCCACCCCGAGGATCGTCTGCGAGAGCGGTGGGCTTGGCCGGATCGGCAGCCTGATGCAAGATTTGTCTTGCACCCGTGCGCTGGTCGTGACGGACCCGGGCATATTGGCCTGTGGTTTTGCGGACGAGGCAGCCGCCGCACTTAGGGCTGCTGGCATCGAGGTTGAGATTTTTCATAAAGTCGAAGCGGACCCCCCGATCGCTGTCGTCGAGGCCGCGGTAGAGGTCGCGCGGGCCTTTGGTGCTGACGGAATCATCGGACTTGGCGGCGGCAGTTCACTGGACACGGCCAAGGTCATCGCAGCGGCGGTAGCCAACGATCAACCGATTACGGACATGATCGGGATCAATCAGGTCACCGATAAACGCTTGCCACTGATCCAGGTGCCAACCACGGCAGGGACCGGATCAGAGGTAACATGGGTGTCCGTGCTGACTTCGGAAAGCCACGAAAAAAAAGCGGTATATGCACCGCAGCTTCTGCCTGACGTTGCCTTGCTAGATGCAAAGCTAACATTGGGAATGCCTCGTCACATCACAGCGGCCACGGCGTTAGACGCAATGGTTCACGCCATTGAGGCAGTAACCAGTCGCACCAGAAAGAATCCCATTTCCGATGGAATGGCGGACAAAGCGCTGGTGCTTCTCGGTCAGAACTTACCAATCGTCATGGAAACGCCTTCGGACCTGTCAGCGCGAGAGGCCATGCTGTTGGGGGCGACACTGGCTGGGATGGCCTTCATTAATGCCAGCGTGGGGGCGATTCATGCCTTGTCATACCCACTGGGAACAGGTTTCAAAGTTCCTCACGGGCACGCAAACGCTCTGGTCGCAGGACCAGTGATGAGGTTCAACATGCCCGTTGCAGAAGCTGAATATGCTCGTCTATCGCGGTTACTACTGCCCTCGCGGCCTTTCAACTCTGATGCGGCTGCGGCCTATGGCCTGATCGACGAGATGGAACGGATGCTAGTCGAAAGCGGACTTGAGTCTCGACTTTCTGGTGTCGGAGTGACCGAGGCAGCCATTCCCGGAATGGCTAATGAGGTCGTGACCGGTATCACGCGATTGCTGGAGACCAACCCGCGCGACATGACAGCCGAAGATGTGTCGCGCCTCTATCAGGAGGCGCTTTGATGGCTGGCTCATTGGACGGGATCAAGGTGGTCGACCTCAGCCGCGTGCTGGGCGGGCCTTACTGCACCCAAATGCTTGCGGATCATGGCGCTGAGGTCATCAAGGTGGAGCCGCCTCTGGGCGACGAGACCCGCAGTTGGGGCCCGCCTTTCAATGATGAACTCAGCGCCTATTTCTCTGGCGCCAACCGCAACAAGCGGTCCATCGCTATCGATCTGCAGCAACCGGAAGGGCGCGACCTGATTTTGCGGTTTCTTCAGGATGCGGATGTTTTAGTTCACAATTTTAAGTCTGGTACTCTTGAAAAATGGGGGCTTGGTTATGATGATGTTCTCAGGGCACGTTTTCCTAGACTGGTACTCTGCCACGTGACTGGATTTGGTTCCGATGGCCCACTTGGCGGTTTTCCCGGCTATGACGCCGTGGTACAAGCTATGACGGGCCTCATGAGCATCAACGGCAATCCCTCCGAAGGCCCGACACGCATGGGTACGCCCATCGTGGACATCGGCACCGGTCTGATCGCCTGTAACGCTATTCTCGCCGCACTTTTGGAACGGGGCCGGTCCGGATTGGGCCAAGCCATCGAAGTGCCGCTATATGATTGCGCGATCAGCATGATGCATCCCCAAGCGGCTAATTCCCTCATGTCCGGACAGATACCAATGGCGACCGGCAATGGGCATCCAAATATCGTACCATACGACATGTTCGAAACAAGTAATGGCAAACTCTATCTGGCTATCGGTAACAATGGTCAGTTCGCAAAACTCTGTGACGTGCTTGGCCTACCTGAGGTGCCCTGCGATCCACGATTTGCCGACAATGCCGCGCGTCTTGCGCATCGGTCAGAGATGACAGAGGTCTTGTCAGAGTGCCTGGTGCAACATGACGCCTTCAAACTTGAGCCGGTGCTTTTGAAAGCTGGGATTCCCGCCGGAGTCGTTCGGAATGTGAATGATGAAGTGGTCCCAGGAAACCGGACAGTCAGCTAAGGTGTTTCCCGAACCTTTGAAGGGATACGAACATGGCAAAGCGCCGGAACTTTACAGATCAGTTTAAGGCCAAGGTGGCGTTGGAAGCGCTGCGTGGCGACAAGACCGTGCAGGAGATCGCGGCGAAGCATCAGTTGCACCCAAATCAGGTCAGCACATGGAAGCGGCAGGCCATCGAGGGCATGGCCGATGTGTTCTCGGGTGGCAAGCAGAGCGGCCCGACCGAGGCGGAAGTAAAGGAACTTCACGCCAAGATCGGGAGGCTGGCGGTCGAGAACGATTTTTTGTCGGAAGGGCTGAAGCGATGAGCCCTGGAAAGAAACGCGCGATGATCAACCGGGATCACCCCAAGCTGAGCATCAGCCAGCAGTGCAAGCTGGTGAGCCTGAGCCGGTCGGCGTTCTACTACACGCCCGCCGGGATCGACGCCGACACGCTGTCGATGATGAAAGAGATCGACCGGGTGTTCACCAAATACCCATTCTTCGGGTCGCGCCAGATCGCGGCCTATCTGCGCCGGGAAGGCATTGTTGTTGGCCGCCATCGCGTCAGGCGATTGATGGCGAAGATGGGTCTTGAAGCGGTCTACAAGCGCCCACGAACCAGCCAGCCGCATCCTCAGCACCCGGTCTTCCCGTATCTGCTGAGGAAGATGGTGATTGACCGACCGAACCAGGTCTGGTGCGCCGATATCACCTTTGTGCCAGTCAGAAATGGCTTCCTCTATCTGGTGGCAATCATGGACTGGGCGACGCGCAAGGTGCTGAGCTGGCGGTTGTCGAACACGATGCACGCCGACTTCTGCGTCGAAGCACTGAGCGAGGCCATCGCCAGGTACGGCCCGCCTGAGATCATGAACACAGATCAGGGATCGCAGTTCACCGGATCGGCCTGGATCACGACGCTGACCGAGGCGGGCGTGCGCATCTCGATGGACGGGCGCGGGCGTTACCTCGACAACATCTTCATCGAACGCCTCTGGCGATCCCTGAAGCAGGAGGCCATCTATCTCGAAGAAATCAATGAAGGCTTCCGGGCCCGTCGTGTCATCAAGGGCTGGATGGCATTCTATAACACCAGCCGACCCCATTCCGCGCTTGATCGGCAGACGCCGGACGACGCATATTGGGCAGGCTTGGAAGAGCGACACGCAGCATGAAACCTAAACCCGATACACCTTAGAAACGCTGCAAACCTGTCCGAAAAGATGGGACCACTTCACACGTCAACGCACAGTGAAAGCCAGAGAAAGGGAAGCCCGGGTGCCGGGCTTGAAAGGATAGAGAGAGGCTCATCCGGGTCCGGCGAGACAAGGACCCTGACCATGGCCAAGACCACGACCCGCCCGAATCCCACCACCTCAAAAAAGACCGAAGCCGTTGGATCGGCCGCGCCTGACGGCGGTGCCGACATCCGGATGATCCCGCTCGACAAGCTGGAGCCGAGCCCACTCAACGTCCGCAAGGTGGCCGCAAGCGCCAGCGACGATGCCGAGATTCTTGCGAGCATCCGCGAGACGGGAATCAAGCAGAACCTGGTGGTTCACGCACTTTCCGAGACACGTTTTGCCGTCGACGCAGGCGGTCGTCGCCTCAAGGCGCTGAAACAACTCGCCGAGGACGGTGTGATCCCCGCTGATCATCCAGTGCCCTGCCTTGTCGAGGACGAGCGCAACGCCATCCTTACCTCGGCCACAGAAAACCTCCAGCGCGCGGCGATGCATCCGGCAGACCAGTTCGAGGCCTTCGACAAGATGATCGGCGAGGGTCGCAGCGAAGACGAGATTGCGCTCAAATTCGGCGTCTCCGTCGACCTGGTGCGCCGTCGCCTCAAACTCGCCCGTGTCGCACCCGAAATCATCGAGCAGTTTCGTGCCGGTGATCTGACCCTCGAATGCGTGATGGCTTTCACGCTGACCGACGACCATGACCGCCAGCTCGCGGTCTGGAACGCCGTGAAGGGCGGCTATCACATCCATCCGCAGAGCATCAAACGTCAGCTGACCGGGGCCGCACATTCGGCGAACTCGGCAATTGGTCGATTTGTCGGCATCGAGGCGTATGAGGCGGCGGGCGGGGTTCTGCTGCGGGATCTCTTCGACGACCGGGCAACCGCTCATATGGAAAACCCCGACCTCTTGGAGCGTCTCGCCATTGAGAAACTGCAGGCTGCGGCCAAACCCTTCGAAGGGATATGGAAATGGGTCGAAGTGCATCTTTCGGTGGATTATGGCGCGTTTCGCAGTTTCGGGCGGGTCTATCCGCAGGACATCGAACCGGATGCGGACATGCTGGCCGAGGAGGAACGTCTCATCGCGCGTGAGGAAGAATTGGCGGCGCAGAACGACGGGGAGGACTGGACCGACGCGGAGACCGAAGAATACTACGCCATCGAGCCGCGTTTGCGCGAAATTGAAGCCATGCAGCGCGAACGGCAACCCTATGCCGAGGCAGATCGCGCTATCGCCGGTGTAGTCCTGACCATCGGCCATGACGGGGTGTTGCGCGTCGAGAAAGGCCTGGTGCGGCCCGAGGACATTCCTGTTGCGCCCGAACCGGACGATACCACCGCAGATCCGGATGGCGCTCCCTCCCCTGCCCGCCCACAGGTGACGCCGCCGACCTCCTCCACGCCGGTGCCGAGCTCCGACCCGGCCGCGACGTTGCGCAAGGCGGACGGGATTTCGGCGAGCCTGGCCGACGATCTGCGCGCCACGCGTCAGCACATCCTGCGGGCGCATCTGGCGGCGGATTTCGAGGTAGCGTTCGACGCGATGCTCTATGCGCTCTGCGAACAGGCTCTGGGGCGGTCCTACAATAACGAGGCGCTCGACATCTCGGTCCGTCCTTTCCAGGCGCAAAACCGCGAGGTGCTGCACACGGACACCGTCGCCCAGAAGATGCTCGAGGCGCTGAAACAGGACCTCGCCACGGACTGGATGAAGCTGGAGAAACCCGAGGACTTCCAGGCCATGTCGGCGCTGCCCATTGCCGACAAGCAGGCGCTTTTCGCCTGGGCGACGGGTCTGGCGGTTAAGCCGCAGCTCTCCTCCGACAATCGCCCTTCCACGATCATCGAGGAGATCGGCGCGCGGCTTGACGTCGATGTGGCGGCCTGCTGGCGCCCGACTGCGCAGAATTACTGGGGTCGGGTCAACAAGAGCCATGCGGTGGCGACGGCCCGTAAGCTGATCGGCGACGACTACGTTGAAGATCGCAATCGCGAGCGCAAGGGCGATCTCGCTGCGGCCATGGAGCGGGCTTTTGCGGAAACCGCTGGCGAGACGGAAGGTTTTGACGCCGCCACGGTCGCAAAGACGACGCGCTGGTTGCCTGACGGGATGGTGTTTGTCGGTGCGACGGAGGCCGACGCCAGAAGGACTGGCGATGCGCCAGAGGCCGAGGAAGGTGACGTGCCCGCCGCAGACGCGCTGGCCGAGGCGGAGAGTGATGAACCATCGTCCTTGCCAGCTTTCCTCAGCGGGGATGCGGCCTGACGAAGCAAACACCGATCTGATTGCCACATGAGCTCTGGGCCGTCCTCACATCGAGGGCGGCCCTTTCCGGCTGGCGGGTTGCCTACAGCCGATATCGGATCGGCTGGCCCGTCCCGGAGATATCCCATGACCACTACACTCGACCTCGACCCCGTCCAGGAAGCCGCACGCATCGCCACCCAGAATGACGCGTTTCGCCGCTCTATCCTCGGCACTACCCCGGTCGCCGATGCCCCGCAGGGCCAGTTCGTGATGACACGCGGCGTCGCGGCGCTTGGGATCAATGCGCAACTGGAATTGACCCGACGTGTCGCCGCCTTCGACGGGTTCAATGCCGACAGTGATCCGCAGGGATGGCACGAGATGGGCGTCATCGACCTCGATGGTACAACCGTCTGGTTCAAACTCGACCTGTATGACGTCGACTACACGTACGGCTCACCCGAGCCCTCTGATCCCGCGCAGACGCGTCGCGTGCTGACCCTGCTTCTTCCGTCGGAATACTGATGCCTCCAATCCCTACTCACCGCCCCGGATCGCCCTTGCACAAAGGGCGGTCCTTTCGAGCTGCCGGGTTTTGAAGGGGCGCGATACCCGCGTCCCGCCCGCAGCAGGAGACCAGAGATGGCCAAGACACTCGATTACCAGATCACCCTCTATCCCGCGCATCGCGATGGTGCCTTCGTTGTTACCCAGTTCCAGATGCTGGGGAGCTACCCCGAAAAGCGCATCCAGGCCGCGGGCATGGATGACCTGATCAACAAGGTGACGCAGTTCGCGATGGAGCATGGCGAAAGCTGCAGCGCTTCGGTGCGCTGCCTCGCCCCGCGCAAACCCTCTGGGTTCAAGCGCGCGACCGAGAACCTCTATTTCAATCTGGTTGATCGGACGGCTGAGAAACGCGGCGACGCTGCAGCCTGAAGCCCCCAAAGGAAACGTTCCGGGCGGCCTCGTGAAACGGTCGCCCTTCCCTTTCCCTCAATTTCAAAGGACGAAAGACATGACACAAGCGACTGATTTCTACGCGCAGATGCTCGAATCCCAGAGACGTGCGGCCGAGCAGCGGGTTGAGACTCGCGCGGCCCTTCTTACCAATCTGCGTGCCCTCGGCGTGACCAGTATCGAGGTGCAATACGAAGGCTACGGTGATTCCGGCAATGTCGAGGACGTTGTCGTGACGCCTGATACGATCACGCTCGCGGAAGAGCTGAGGCGCCGGGTCGAAGATTTCGGATGGGATTTTGCCTATGCACTGAGCCCCGGCTTCGAGAACAACGAAGGTGGCTATGGCGAACTGACCTGGGCGATTGAGGCGGACAAGATCGATGTCAGCCACTCGAACCGCTACATCGAGACCGAAACAACCGAACACGAGGGGCTCTGACATGGCACATCCCCTCCACCACGCCGAAAGCTCGGCCCGAAAGTTCGGCGGTGTTCCAGATGACTATCAGTTCGTGCACGATTGGTTCGATGCCTCCAAGGAGCACCTCGCGATTTTCACCCATCGCGCACACCGGCATCACACGCTCGGGATCTTCGAGGCTGAGCGATTGTTTGGCCGTAGTCTGACCAACAGCGCGGGTCGGGTCGTACCGATCCGTTGGATTGGCGAGCAGCATGTGCGCGAGGACTGCCAGGGGCGGATCCCGTCGCTGGCCGACTGGCTCGGACGCATTCAGCCTGAGCCGTGGATGGCCAATGGCGGGATCAACAACGACCCGACGCAGATAGGCAGCGATCCACGCGCAGCCTGGATCGAGGCGGTGGCCAATCACCAGACCATACTTGGTTTCGAGGATTGGCTCCTGAAGGTCTCGGTCGAGCACGTCCAGCATCGTCAGAACCGCGCCGCCGCCTGATCCGCCGGGCGGCAAACTTACCAACCATCTGACCTCGTCCCAATCGACCCGTCTGCGCCCTTAACCGGCCCGGCGGGTCGATTGCGTTTCAAGAAAGGAAATCGACATGCGCGACCCCGTCTTTGAGGAGGCCTACCAGGGCCACATCATCAAGATCTACCACGACCCCGACGCAGAAAGCCCACGGGAGTGGTCCAACCTCGGCACGCTGATCTGCTGGCATCGGCGCTATCGGCTGGGCGACAGCCATCAGTTCGACAGCCCCGAGGCGTTCTTGCGCGATCTTGCCGATGTTTCGGATCATAGTGATCTCTCGATGGACCAGCTGCGCGACCGTGCGGACCGCAAGGCGGTCCTGTTGCCCGCGTTTCTTTACGATCATTCAGGCCTCGCGATGAACACCATCGGGTTCCACTGCCCGTGGGATTCCGGTCAGGTCGGTTACGTCTATGTGACGCTCGAGGCGGTCCGGACGGAGTTCGGCGTGAACCGCGTCACCAAGGCGCTGCGCGAAAAGGCTGAAGACATCCTGCGTGCAGAAATCGTCAGCTACGACGCCTATCTCGGCGGACGGGTCTATGGCTATGTCATCGAGCGAGACGGCGAGGAGGTCGATGCCTGCTGGGGTATCTTCGGGCACTATGAGTTGGACTGTTGGTCCGAGGCACGAGCATTTGTAGACCAAATGACCTTGCGAGAGGCACACAGACCCGCCGCCGCCGCGCAGGGCGCAAGCCCACCCCCGAGTTGAAATGCTCGCAATACTCATATATCTTATTCATGCGTATCCCGGAGATGAGCATGGCAAGCACAAGCGTCACACTTGGCCCCCATTGGGACGAATTCATCGCACTGATGTTGAAGGAGGGGCGCTACGGGTCAACCAGCGAGTTGATCCGCGCCTCTTTGCGCCTGATGGAAGAGCAGGAAGGTCAGCGGGCGCGGCTTCGGGTTGCCTTGATGGAGGGCAAGCAATCCGGCGACGCTGGTCCGCTCGACATGGACGAAATCAAGCGCGAGGCGCGGAGCCGCTCCGGCGCTTCTGATGCGTAAAATCCATCACTCACAGGCGGCAAAATCCGATCTCGTCGATATCTGGGTCGAGACACATCGACAATGGGGCGAGGCGCAGGCGGACCGCTATCTCGACGATATCGAGCGTGCTCTGAAGGGACTGATCGCCAATCCTCAAATGGGGTCTGACTGTTCCGATCTCTTGCAGGGCGCGCGGAAACTGATCACGGGTCGGCATCTTGTGTTCTATGAGGTGGACCCGGACAGGATATTCGTGATCCGGGTTTTGCATCAATCCATGGACGTGCCGCGGCATCTGCGGTCGTTCTGACACCGGACAAATACGCATCGGGGCTTTGCCAGAAAGAGCGAGAGGCAGGGCGGGAGGGGTGACCCCTCCCGGGTGAGAGAGTGCGCGCGGGGCTCGGGGCCAACCCTCAACCCCGGAGATTGCCGATGAACGCTCACCCCCATTCCGCCCCGCTTGCGCCCGAGCCCGAGGCCCCTGCCCGCCCGGAAGCCTCGCGCTTCGCCCACAATCTGATCCAGGCTGCGAAAACCCTTGTGCCGCAGTTCGAGGCTGGCCGACCCATCGACGCCGCCGGACTTCGCGCGGCGATGGAGGATGCTTTCGGCGCCAGTGACACCAGCGGTGCCTGGGTCTGGAAAGACGCCTATGAGGCCGCCGAGGTCGCCCAGATTTTGATGCTGTCGCGCTATGGCGCACTGATGCAGCGTCAGGCACCTTCGCCACAGGCCTTCCTCACCATGATCGAACGTCTCGCCGGTCTGGCGCCTTCTCACACGCGGCGTTCTGAGGACAGCGTCCGTCTGCAACAATTCTCGACCCCTCTTCCGCTCGCGGCCATTGTTGGGCAGGCGGCAGGGTTTCGGGTCGAAGATCTGGTGCTCGAGCCATCCGCTGGCAACGGCCTTCTGGCGATCTTCGCCCGGATTGCGGGCGCGCACCTGGCGTTGAATGAACTCGCGGAGACCCGCCGCGCGTTGCTGGGACAGCTGTTCCCTAGTGCCGTCGTCTCGGATCACGATGCCGCCTCGATCGATGACCGGCTGGATCGGTCGATCACGCCCTCGGTCATCGTGATGAACCCGCCGTTTTCTGCGGCGAACCATGTCGAGGGTCGGTTCCGGCATGCCACCAGCCAGCATGTACTCTCCGCCTTGGCGCGCCTCGCGCCGGGCGGACGTCTCGTTGTCATCACTGGCGAGAGCTTCCGACCCTCGACGAAATCCTTCCAGTCGACGTTTCAGCGGATTGGCCAAAGCGCCGACGTGGTGTTTTCCGCCGCCATCGACGGCAAGGTCTTCGCACGGCATGGCACCACGATCGACACGCGGCTGACGGTAATCGACAAGCGTGCGACTGGCGCTGATGAGATCGCATCGGTCGAAAGCGAGGCCGTCTACCATCCGATCTGCGCGACCACCGCCGACCTTCTCAACGCAGTGCTCACCCACTGCCCGCAGCGCCACAGCCCCTCGCCCTGCCCCACCAGTACGGCCCTGTCGGCTCCGACCGCTTCGACCCGCACCAACCTGCAGGCCCTGCGCAATGCCGCGCGCAAGGAAACCCGTGCCCTCGCCGAAGAACGCGCAAGGCACCCGTTTGACGATATCACGACGGCCCCGATCGACTACCTGCCGAAGGCTTGGAGCCAACCCGACGGCACGCTGCAGGACACGGTCTACGAGGCCTATGACCTTCAGGCGATCAGGATCGATGGCGCGGCGGAACATCCGACCGCGCTGGTGCAATCCACCGCCATGGCCTCGGTGCCGCCGCCCGTGCCGACCTATCGTCCCATCCTGCCGAAGAACCTCGTTCAGGACGGCCTTCTTTCTGCGCCGCAGCTGGAAAGTGTCATCTATGCGGGCAACGCGCATGAGACGCATCTCAAGGGCTGGTTCAAGCGCGGCGAGATCGAAGGCCAGTTGATGGCGGCGGCCGAGGGCGACGAAGGCGCGTTTCGCCTGCGCAAGGGCTGGTTTCTGGGTGATGGCACGGGATGCGGTAAAGGGCGACAGGTTGCCGGTATCATCCTCGATAATTGGCTCAAAGGGCGCCGACGGGCGGTCTGGGTCTCGAAGAGCGACAAGCTCATCGAAGATGCGCGTCGCGACTGGATAGCGCTCGGGGGACGCGAAAGCGATATCGTGCCGCTCTCGAAGTTCCGCCAGGGCAGCGACATCCGCCTGCCCGAGGGCATCCTCTTCGTCACCTACGCCACGCTGCGCTCGGCTGAACGTGAGGGCAAAGCCTCCCGCCTCGATCAGGTCACGTCCTGGCTCAGCGATGGGTTCGACGGGGTCATTGCTTTTGATGAAAGCCATGCCATGGCGAATGCTGCCGGAGAAAAGTCCGACCGTGGCGACAAGAAGGCGTCCCAGCAGGGCCTCGCTGGCCTCGCACTGCAGAACGCCGTGCCAGATGCCCGCGTGCTCTACGTCTCGGCCACTGGCGCGACGGTCGTCGGCAATCTCGCCTATGCTTCGCGGCTTGGCCTTTGGGGCACCGGGGATTTCCCCTTCGTGACACGGGCCGAATTCGTTGCCGCGATGGAGGCTGGGGGAATTGCGGCCATGGAAATGATCTCGCGTGACCTGAAGGCGCTCGGGCTATATCTCGCGCGGTCCCTCTCCTATGCCGGGGTCGAGTACGAGATGCTGGTGCATGAGCTGACACCTGCCCAAGTCGCGATCTACGACAGCTACGCCGATGCCTATCAGATCATTCACACCAACTTGGAGGCGGCGCTTCAGGCGTCGGGTATTTCCTCCGAGACGGGCACCTTGAATGCCCAGGCGAAATCCGCCGCGCGGTCGGCTTTCGAGAGCAACAAGCAGCGCTTCTTCAACCATCTCATCACCGCCATGAAATGCCCCTCGCTCATCCGCGCCATTGAGGCGGACCTGGCGGCGGGGCATTCGGCGGTGATCCAGGTGGTCTCGACCAGCGAAGCGGTGATGGAACGGCGCCTCGAAGACATCCCGCCTTCGGACTGGGACGACCTGCAGGTCGATTTTACGCCGCGCGAGAACATCATGGATTACCTGATGCACAGCTTCCCAACGCAGCTTTTCGAGCCCTACACCGACGAGAATGGGGATCTGCGGTCGCGCCCTGCCCTCGATGGTGATGGCAATCCGATTATTTGCCGTGAGGCGGAGCGGCGACGGGATGATCTGATCGAACATCTTGGTGCCCTCGCCCCAGTGCAGGGTGCGCTCGATCAGATCCTCTGGCATTTTGGTGCGGACGCCGTGGCCGAGGTCACGGGGCGAAAGCGGCGCATCGTGAAGACGCGCGAGGGACGGCTCAAGGTTGAGAACCGCCCCGCCTCCTCCAACCTCGGAGAAACCCAGGCCTTCATGGATGATGCCAAGCGCATCCTTATATTCTCGGATGCAGGCGGCACCGGGCGCAGCTATCACGCCGATCTTGGGACACAGAACCAGCGCCTCCGGGTACATTACCTGCTGGAGCCGGGCTGGAAGGCCGACAATGCGATTCAAGGTCTCGGGAGGACCAACCGCACCAACCAGGCGCAGCCGCCACTCTTTCGACCCGTTGCGACCAATGTGAAGGGTGAGAAGCGGTTTCTCTCCACCATCGCGCGCCGCCTCGACACGCTTGGTGCCATCACCAAGGGGCAACGCGAGACCGGTGGCCAGAACATGTTCCGTGCCGAAGACAACCTTGAGAGCCCCTACGCGCGGGCGGCGCTGCGGCAGTTCTTCTACAAGCTGCGCGCGGGCAAGATCGAGGCCTGCTCTTACGCCAAATTCCAGGAGATGACCGGGCTGACGCTCGATGAGGCGGATGGCACGATGAAAGAAAACCTGCCGCCGATCCAGCAGTTCCTGAACCGCTGTCTTGCGCTCCGCATCGACATGCAGGACGCGATTTTCGAGGCTTTCGGCGGGTTCCTCTCGGCCATCATTGAAGACGCGCGCCAGGCGGGCACGCTCGACGTGGGCCTCGAGACCCTGCGCGCCGAAAAGTTCGTGATCGTAGATCGCAAGGTCATCTTCGAGCATGAGGCGACGGGGGCGACGGCCACCGCCCTGACCGTTGAGCGCACGGATCGCAACGACCCGCTGACCTTGCCCCGCGTCAAAGCGATCTGCGCCGATACAAATGGTGCGACACTGTGCTGGAACACCTCCTCCAAACGCGCGGCCCTGATGGTGAAGGCGCCCGCCTTCATGGACGAGGATGGTGTGCCGATCCTGCGGGTGAAACTGCTGCGGCCCATGGGAACCGAGATCCTCGCGCTTTCAGAGTTCTCGAAGTCGCACTGGGAAGAGATCAATGATGCGATGTTCGAACAGCTCTGGCAGGCCGAGGTTGACGCAGTGCCGGAGTTCACCACCTCGAAGATCACGCTTATCTGCGGGCTCCTCTTGCCGATCTGGGACCGGCTGCCCGCCGACAACATGCGCATCTATCGCCTGCAGACCGAGGATGGGGAGCGCGCCATCGGCCGTCTCGTCAGCCAGGAGCAACTCCTGAACGTCTACGCGCGGCTTGGGCTCGATTGTCAGATCGAGATGGCGCCGCAGGAGGTCTTTGCTGCGGTGATGGAAGCGAGGACGACCCTGAACCTGCTCGGCGGTTACCAACTGCGCCGCTCTATTGTCATGGGCCAGCCAAGACTTGAACTGATCGGCGCGACGGGTTCGGCCTTACCCGCACTGAAAGCGATGGGCTGTTTCACCGAGGTGATCCAGTGGAAGACGCGGGTCTTCATCCCGGTGGACGGCACCGAGGTTCTGGCGCGAGTACTCGCCGAACATCCGGTTGGCGCCAGCGGCGCGGATGCTGCCGCATGAGCGCGCGCCGCAGTATAGCAGACCTCTCGGTCGATCTGGCAGACCGTGCCGAGAGTTTCTGCCGCTGGTATTTTCCCGAGGGGCGCAAGCAGGGCAATTATTGGCAGGTTGGCGATACCTCGGGGGCCAAAGGTCAGAGCCTCGCCATCCGGCTCCACGCGCAGGGAGGGCGCAAGGCCGGGTCCTGGCAAGATTTTGCGACGGGGCAATATGGCGACCTGATCGACCTGCTGCAGGAACGGCTTGGTTCGGTCACGCTCAAAGAAACGCTGAGGGAGGCCCAGTCTTTCCTCGGCGAGGCCCCCTGCCCTACCGTAACTCGTGAAACGCAAAGGGCCGAGCGCCCGGATGCTGCCTCCAGCAAACACATCCCGCGGGCGCGGAGACTTTTCGCCGCTGGCAAGCCGGTCCTTGGCACATTGGCTGCCACCTATCTGCAGGGGCGCGGGATCACACGGCTCGGCCCGGCCCTGCGTTATCACCCGCGGGTCTTCCTGCGGCACGGCACGGACGACGCCGATCCGCCGCAAAGGGCCCCTGCCCTGCTCGCGAAGATCACAGACAATCGGGGCCAGATCACCGGATGCGCGCGCACCTATCTTGACCCGTCCACCGGCGGGTTGGCCGCGATCGAGAGTCCGAAACGGATCCTCGGGCAGCTGCACGGCCATGCCATCCGCTTTTGGTCCCTAACGGGCCACTCTGATCTCATCGTCGGCGAAGGTCTCGAGAACTCCCTCTCGGTTGGCACCGCTCTCCCGGAGTTCGATCTCGCCTCCTGTCTTACCGCCACCCATCTCGGCCTCTTCATTCCGCCGCCGGGCGTCAAGCGTATATGGATCGCACGGGACAACGACGAAGCTGGTCACAATGCATCAATGAGATTGCGTAACCAACTGGAATCGCTTGGAATTACCTGTGGTGACCTCGTGCCGCGCATGGGCGATTTCAACGACGATCTGCGGGCATTCGGCAAGGATGCGCTGCGCCGCTCCGTGCTCAAGGCCATGAAAGCACATGGTCTGGAGATCGAGGACGGGTAACCGCCAACCTCCCTTGTGATGTCCGACAGGGCAAAGGGTACGCCGGTTCGATCTGATCCCGTTTGGACAAGGGGAGCGATGGACCGGCGGGTCGGGGCTGAGTGCCCCTCGCCCGGGCAGCAATGCGCCCCGAACCAGAAAATTCCCCTGAGCCTTCGGCTCATTCCTCGCGGGACCAATTTTCCGGCCCGCGGCGCATTCTCCGCTGTGCTCCGATCCTGACGGATGCGGCCCGATCGCCGCCGGTCCTGGTATCGCCCCATCCAAATCGGGTCAGATCAAACAGAGGAACCAGAAAATGCCCCATCAGACAGACATCCAAGAGGAGACCGGCGTGACCTCCGCCATCCTCGACCACCTGGCGCTTCACGGCGCAACGCCCGGGCCCGGCGAGACCGATCATCGCCCCCTACCCCAGCCCGACGAGGTCGAGCTCGCCATGGCGACGCTCTTTGACACCACCATCGGCCTCCTCACCGGCAGCCAGTTGGAAGACAATCTCGAAGAGATGCTCTGGTCCCTCACTTCGATCTTCCATCGCCGGCTCACCCATATCCAGAAGCTTCTCGACGACAACGAATTTGAGGTCCGGGAAAGTCTGGCGATCCAGGACGGCTCCGAGGTCGCCTCAGTCGAACTCGAGCGCCTCCAGATGATCGGGCTCAAGCTCTGGGACCATCGCGACGCCTTCGAGCAGATGCGCGATCTGGCCGTGGATCACTTCTCGGCCGCCACCGGTTCGCCCTGGCTACCCCGCACCGGATCCAAGGTCTCGCATCGCGGTCTCACCTCCGCCGTGGTGGACAGCCGGGCCTATCTCTCGGCCAAGCGCCGCAAGGAGGCCGAAGTGCACTGCCCCGAAGGTACGCGGATCGCTTTCTCGGGCGGGGACTATCACGCCTACGATCTGATCTGGTCCGTCCTCGACGCTACGCACGCCAAATACCCCGACATGGTGCTGCTGCACGGCGGCACGCCCAAAGGTGCCGAGATGATCGCGGCCCGCTGGGCAGATACCCGTGGTGTCACCCAGGTGGTCTTCAAGCCCGACTGGAAGAGCCACGGCAAGGCTGCCCCCTTCAAGCGCAATGACAAGATGCTCGAGACCATGCCCCAGGGTCTGATCGCCACCCCCGGTTCGGGCATCACCGAGAACATTGTCGACAAGGCCCGCAAGCTCGGGATTCGCATCAAGAGGATCGGGGCTTAGGCCCCGGTTCTACCATGACATCAGTCAGGGCGCCTGTGCGGTTCGCTCTAAGAGTTTACAGAGGTGCCAGTTCTGCGGGATTTGGTCCGACAGACTGCTGAGTGTGTGGATGAGTGTTTCTAGCTGGTCGCTGTCGCGGGCCTTCCTGAAGCCTCGTGACGCTCTCGTCGTCCCGCGATCAGCGGGATGTTTGCCGAAAGGCACCCCATGTCGGCCAGGAAACTGACCAATCCGACGATCGTCTTGAACTCGCGCAACTTGAAGACGCTACGGCTCGTGACAAGCATCTTCGCGTCCTGGCCATCCTCCGTCACCGCGTGCACGACCAAGGAGCCATACCAACTGTTGTGGCGCTTCTCGGCAGTCTGGTTGCAGATCACCTCGATGAGGTAGCCACTTGTGAGCAGATCGCGCAGGCCATCCTCGGTGACCACATTCGGTGTTGCGCCGTCCAACTGCTTATCATCTTCACTTATGCCGACACGTATCGGGATTGGAGCGGGCCCGAGCTTCTACGTGATCTTCCGGGTCGCAAGCGTCGTTGCTCAGTTTCGCGATGCCATACGGGACATCCTCGAAGTTCGCAACGCGGCCGGGGTTGAAATCGTCGGGGATCGATGCGCGTGTCTTCGCCCTGGTATTTCACCTTCTCCAGCCTGTTAGATCACTTTCTGCTTGAGGCCCCTGGGTGACTCGACCGAGGAACTGAACACGGGCCGGTGTTGCGTTGCGACGGGTCGTGGTGTGTATCGAAAGATCAGGTGTGACTGTGCAAGGATCGCTTCGGCATTCTTGGCTGTCGGCTGTTCACCCAGTTTCCTTCGCGGCCACCGCACTTCTCCGGGTGTCTGAGTTGCATGACATGCTGGTCGCAGCTGTCGTCCCGCCCACAAAGGTTGTCGCCGATCTTTTTCCCCTGACCCTGCGGGTCATTCCTCGCGCACCAAAAAAACCGGCGCCTGCCCCTCTCCGCTGCGCTTCGCCTTCGGTGTGGCCAGGCCTTGGCCAGCTGCAAGGTGACCATCATTGCAACGCAAACAAGGAGAAGAGCAATGACCACGAACTGCATCAAATTCACCAGCGCCGACATCGAAACCGCCAAGGGCGTCGGCTCCATCTCGACCCTGACCTTCGACCTCGACATCACGGTCGAACCCGTCGCGAGCACGAACCCGATGGCCCCCACGCACCGCGTCCTCGGCCGCTCCCCGCGCGGCAAGCTGGTCGAGTGCGGCGGCATCTGGAAGAAGCAGAACAAGGAGACCGGCGCCGACTACTACACGCTGACCATCCGCGACCACGGCTTCAACGCCAACCTCGGCAAGGCCGCGAACCAGGACGATCTGTCCCTGCAGGCCGTCATCCCGTGGGGGCCGAAAGACGCAGCCTAAGCCAACGGCCAGGCCGCTCCGGCGGTCTGGCTGCACCAAGCTTCGAGGTTTTTGCACGCGTGCAAAATCACCTCGCGGCTCAGGTTGCTGTCCGTATTTTCAATCGGTGTAGCCCATATTGTGCGCCGAAAATCCTGTAGGCGTACAATATCTGTACATTTCCTCAAAAACCGTGCTATTTACAACTCGGAGCGATTCCGTGAGAGAGTCGAAATGAGAGCGGTGTAATGGGCGGCAGTATAGAACAGTTCCTTCAAGAGCTCGAGCGGGGCCTTGGCCGGACCATGGTCTCGGTCAACAAGGAGTTGACGATGCGTGAGCGCATCAAGCGCTCTTGGTCGATGCGTCAATGCGCTCGCTTCCTGAACATTAGCCATCAGCATCTAACGAAGTTCGCTAAGGACAATGAGGATTTTCCTGCCGGCAAACATGTAGGGCGCGAACGTGTTTTTACACTGACGGAGCTGATGCACATCCGGGCTTTGATGGCTGCATCAGCAAAGCGGCCTGAGCATTTTCTTGCTTGGCGCAAACCCGACGATCCTTTGCCCGTCATTTCATTCGCAAGTCAGAAAGGTGGTACGGCAAAGTCGCTTAGTGCTGCGCACTTCGCTCAGTACCTGAGTCTGCACTACGGCATGCGAGTCGGCGTCATGGACGCAGACCCCCAGAGCACGATCACGCTCTATTTTGTCGGCGGCGAAGAAATGCCAACTTTGCCAGATGACGAAACTCCGACGATGGTTGACTTCGCGGGGCTGTTTCAGACCGACGAGTCCATCCCTTACACTGACTATGATGCGGAGACGCTTGACGGGTTCTTCAAGAAAACCTCTTGGCCGGGCGTGCGGCTAGTACCTGCGCATGGCGAAACCTCCGAAGGTGAAATTCAGATCGCGAGGTTGTTGCGAGCGGGCACCCCGGAAAAGCGGTTCTACAGGTTCCTAAGAGACTCCATAGATCGTTGGAAAGAGGGGCATCCACCGGTCACCCGTCCGAATGAACTGGTGAGCAACGGTAGGGTCGACCAAGCGAAGCTTGAAAGTGCCCTCAACGAGACCTTGGACTGCATCATCATCGACTATCAGCCTGCGCTGACACTGTTCCAGCTGAACAATGTGATGGCGTCTACTTCGTTGATTATCCCGCAGACGATGAAGGGGTTCGACATTGCGACCTTGTCCACCTTTGTGACTGGTCTCCTCACCATGCTGCGCCACATTTTCGCGACGGATCGGATCGATATGGGCGGTGCGGCACATATGCTGTTGCCCACGATCGTGCAGAGAACAAATGAGCAAGATCTCACACAGGTCGGCAACCTGCTCGAAAACTGCCCAGATGAGGTGCTGCCCGTATTCTATCTTCGCTCCGATGCTATTTCGAACGCGTCGGACGTTTATCAGTCCGTCTACGAGTATGACCCAGATACGCCAGGCAAGCGAAAAGGCATCAACAGGTTCATCGAGAATGCTGACGCAGTGAATGACGCCATCGTCTCACGCCTCTGGCCTGGTCTTGAGCGTGGCTATGCCGAGGATTGGATGCAGAACTTCTACAATTTCGAGGAGGAAGCCGAATGAAGCGAACATTGAGCAGCTCGGTCCTCAAGAAAAAGTCCGCGCGCCCAGATGAGAATGTGTCTGCGGCTCCTGGATCTGGTGCAAGCGAACAGGTCCACGAAGACGAAGCGAAACTGGTTGGTGGGGTTAAGCCAAGACTGGGCGGCTCTGGCAGTGCTTGGAAGGCCGGAGCGCTTTCAGACGCCAGCCAGATGCTTCACGTTGAGCGCGCACAGGTCGTGGAGCGCATTCTCGCGGGTCGACATGAGTTGCAGATTGATCCGTCTCAGATCGTGGACGTGATTGGATCGGACCGGCGTGAAGATTGGCGCGACCAAGAGGCATTCGAGAAGCTCAAAGAGAGTATCGAGAAGAATGGTCAAGATACGCCCATTCATGTTCGGCCAGCGGATCCTGATTGGCGACCGGATGAACGTGAGCCCGAGAACGTAGAAGGCGTGACATTCCAGTTGATCGTGGGTCGGCGACGCCATGCGATCCTTGAAGCTTTGGGATTGCCTGTCCGCGCCATTCTGGTTCCACAATCCCATCGGGGTTCCCGTGAAGAGCAGTTCGAGATGCTATTCATGCGCTTCCGGGAAAATGAGGAACGTGAAAACCTGAGCGCATTCGAGCGTCTGGTTTCGATAGGCGAAATGTTCGAGCGGCTACAAGATGCCAAACCGGACGAGAAGATAACTGCAACCGAGTTCGCCAAGCGTGTGGGTGTCCATAACAGCGCGGTATCACGTGGTCGCGCTGTCTATGCGGCTAGAGGTGAGATTTTGCACACGTGCAAAGATGTCTACGATCTCAGCCACCGTGACCTCGAAAAAATTCTTGGCGACCTGACTAAAAAGCCGTCCAAGCCTGCAAAAAAGAAATCGCAGAGCCCAAAGAAACTCACGGTACAGCGAAAGATCGGTTCGCGGAAATTGAGTGTTACAGGGCAGGGCGGGAAGCTCTCTGTCGCTGCCACGGGGCTAACATTGGACGAGGACATTCTCAGAGGTTTGAGTGATGTCATCGCTGAGTACTTGGAGAAACACGGATCGAAGTAAGAGGCAGGAGCCGCGGAGACGGTCGTCTTCGATCCAAACGAGGTAAGAAACAGGAGCGGATATGCTTTGAGATAACGGCAAAAGAAAAGCCCCCAAGCTGAGGGCCTGAGAGCTTATCAAGATTAGTTTGGTCGCTATCAAGATAGTTCTCCGGCGAATCACTGTCAACAGCAACGCTCCTGAGCGAACGGGATTCTTTTGCCCTCCATCAAGCAGAGGAGGCGAGAACTATCCATGAAACATACAGGTTGGCGCAAGCCGACACCGGGTCTTGGCATTGCAGAGCAGCTTGCCCAAGCCGGTGAACAGGTGGCTGTACCCAAAACGCGGGCCTTCGTGGCCGTGAAGCGGGTGGGGGCCTACATTGGCCTCAAGGCCGGAGACTTGATGCTCCTCGACACGCTGGGGGCCTTCACCCAGGCCCAGGACTGGGAAGAGGGCCAGCGCCCGATCGTCTGGGCGTCGAACGCCTATCTGATGGAGCAGACGGGGTTTTCGCTCTCTGCACTCAAGCGCCATGCACGGCGGCTGGCCGAGATCGGCGTGATATCCTTCCAGGATAGTCCGAACGGCAAGCGATGGGGCCGTAGGGACGCCGAAGGGCGCATTGTCGAGGCCTACGGTTTCGATCTGTCGCCTCTGTCGGCGCGTGTCGAGGAGTTCGAGGAGCTCCATGCCGATTTGCAGGCCGAGCGCGAGCTCTGCCAACGCCTGAAGCGTCAGATCACTGTGGCACGCCGCATGATCCGCGCGCGGATCGAGGCGGCCGTCAGCAGCGCGCTGCGCGGGCCTTGGACGCAGTTCACGGGGCTCTTCGAGGAGCTTCTGGACCGGCTTCCGCGCCGCCATGAAGCGTCCGAGCAGCTTGCACGGCTGCTGGGCTGGTTCAAGGAGCTACAGGAGCGCGTCGAGGCGGCCTACCTCAAGGCAACTGAGGCCGTGCTGCCTGTGGAAAACATGCCTGAAACCAAGGAGCAAGTTCCCGAGAAGACTCAAGAAATGAACCCCAGGGAGGTCATTTCTGACCCTCATAT
Source organism: Sulfitobacter alexandrii (assembly GCF_001886735.1). Taxonomy (NCBI): domain Bacteria; kingdom Pseudomonadati; phylum Pseudomonadota; class Alphaproteobacteria; order Rhodobacterales; family Roseobacteraceae; genus Sulfitobacter; species Sulfitobacter alexandrii. The sequence continues at coordinate 306,038 of NZ_CP018081.1, read as the reverse complement.
ACTAATTACAAACCAACTTGATCCTGTAACTCGTAATTCCTCAGAAAATGAGGAAGTCGCGGCCGTAGTGCCCAATGCTCAGCCCGAAGATCAGGTTGATAGGGAGCTGGAAGAGTGGGTGGCCGAGGTGCGCAAGAAGCGCGCTGCGCTGGATCTGCCCACAGTGATGCAGGCCTGTCCTGAATTTGCGTCCTGGGCCCGCAATATGGGCGGGTTCCTGAAAGATTGGGGCGATCTGCATCGTGTTGCCGGTCAACTCCGGCCGATGATCGGGGTGTCCGAGCATGCGTGGAACGTAGCGCAGGACCGATTGGGCAAACAGGTGGCGACAGCGGCGCTGGCGCTTGTATTCGAGAAGCATTGCGCGGGCGAAGTGTCCTCACCGGGCGGCTATCTGCGCGGCATGGTCGACAAAGCCGGGGCCGGGGAGCTGCATCTCGAGCGCAGCTTCTATGGCAGGCTCAGCGGGCAGGCGGCGTGATGGGGCAGGGGGTCAGAGACCGGCGGCCTTGGTCAGGTTCACGCGGAACCGGTCGCGCCGGCGCTGGTAGCGGCGGGTCATCTCGGCCGAGGCATGCCCAAGCTGCTTCTGGACGTAGCGTTCGTCGACTTCCGCTGAACTGGCGAGGCCAGCTCGTAGCGAGTGGCCAGAGAAGAGGGCGAGGCGTTCCTTCTCAGGCAACTCAGATCGGATACCGGCATCCAGAACCGTACGTTTGACCAGCCGGGCGACATGCTTGTCGTTCAGCCGTGTGTCGAGGGCGCGCTTGCCATCACGCGAGGTGCCGACGAAGACCGGACCGAAGTCGATCTTCGCAAAGTGCAGCCATTGCTCCAGTGCATGCACGGGGCAGGTCTGATCCTTGGAGCCGCGTCCGATCTCGACTTCGCGCCATCCGGTCTTTGCGTTGAGGGTCAGGAGGGCGCCTTTCTCGAAAATCTCGATCCAGCCGCCGGAATCCGGCGTATCGTCTTTGTGCACGTCCAGGGTGACGATTTCTGAGCGGCGCAAACCCCCTGCATAGCCCAAAAGCAGGATCGCGCGGTCTCGCAGCCCGCGCAGGTCATAGGGCAGGGTGGCCACCATCGCGAGGATATCCTCGGCCAGAATGGCTTCCTTCTGAACCGGCGGTCGCGCGTGCTTGCGCTTGATCCCCGCTAGGACCGAAGCAATGTGTCGGTTCTTGCGATCAAGGTTGAAGCCGCGCTGCACGTAGTTCCAGGCGAGACCCGACAGGCGGCGGTCTATGGTGCTGACCGAAAGGGTAGGGGAGGGGCCTGACGCGGAGGCCAAGTCTGCCAAGTAAAGCCCGATCATCTCGGGAGATGGAGGCAGTGGCTCCGCGCCCTTTATTCGGCACCAGCGTGCGAAGTGCGCCCAGTCCTTTGCATAGGCCTTCAGCGTGTTGTCCGACGCCGCCGCGCGTGCGTAGTCGCGGGCCGTATCGACCAGCCGATCGAGCGTGCCCGAGCCCGCTATAAAGGACGGAAGGCTCAAGGCCTCGTCGTCAGGACGATCTCTCTCGTTTTCTTCGTTGGACGAAGGCCGGATTGGCACGTCTGAGCTCGATTTCTCGGTGTTTTCTGACATGCCGCTGAGCATATTCTTTTGCGTCCGATAAGGCAAACTTATTGGACATATCGGCAAGCGACAGGGTGGGGCGGTTTTCACATCATATTGTGGACGAAAGCGCCGCGGGAGACTAGTCTTGGGACATGACATATGGCCGCGACGACTTCGAGAGCCTACCCCGGATGCCGTCCTGGGTCACCTCGGCACGGGTTGAAACCCTTGAAGATGTTGCGTTTTTGTCGGGCGCGGCACTGATCCACCTGCATCTTGTGCTGGGACGTGCGGAGGTGCCCCAATCCTTGTTACGGGACCGACTCGCGCTGCGCGCGGCTCAAGCTTGCGTCACTCTCTCTGGACGGCCGGAGCGGGCAGGGGAGTTGCGCGATGCGGTGCACCTGTTGCGGCCCGGCGATCTTCCCGGACCGGCCGGTGAAACCTACCTTGCCTGGCGGCGTGCGGTGGATCGGCCGGTGTCGATCAAGGCTCTGGGCCGAGCCTTGCCGGCCGTCGAGCCGGGCCAGATCGCGACCTGGGTCGATGCGGGGAAGGGGGCGCCCGTGACCCGTGCCGCGCTGGCGCTGGAGGCGGTGTTTACCGGAGCGCCGCGTGCCGACGTGCCTGCGCTGATCCTTGCTGATGGAGCTCTGGCACAGGCGCTTGGCTGGGACCACCTCGTGCCGCTACTGGCCCCGGGCCTGAAACGCGCCGACCTGCGCAAGCGCGGCGATGACCTTCGCTTGGCCTGTCATCGCGCGATTGTTGCAGCGGCGGTTGAGGCGACGCGGGAGGCCGCTGATTTGGCCCGACGTGCAGCGCGCTTGAAAGAGGTCGGGCCAAAGCTCCGGGCGAAGGGCGCGGACGAGGCCCTTGGGCTGTTCCTGGGCCAGGACGCTGTCGCGCCAGCGATGCTGACCTCGCTCAGATCCGACCGCGCCGCACGGCGGTTCTGCGACCGGCTGGTTGAGCTGGGCGCGGTACGCGAGCTGACGGGCCGAGCGACGTTTCGGCTCTATGGGGTATGACGATGGCGAAGGATGGCTCTAACTCCGAACTGGATCGCGAGCTGCCCGACTTGCCGCCGGAGCTGCGCTGGCGCGAATGGCTACGTCGGGTCGAAGCGGTGCTTTTTGCCAGCGCCTCACCAGTGTCGCGCGAAGAGCTGGCACGTGTGGTGGGGCAGGGGGCTTCGGTCGACCTTCTGGTCGAGGACCTCGCCGCCGATCTGGAGGGGCGGGCTTTTGAAGTTGCGCAGGTCGCTGGCGGCTGGATGTTCCGGACGCGGGCCACCTACGGCCCCGCGATCCGCGCGGCGGCGGATGTCGAGGATCAGCTGCTCGACCTGAGTGAATTCGATATCGCGGTGCTGGCAGCCATCGCCTACCACCAGCCGATCACGCGCGAGGGGCTCAAGGACATCTTCGGCAAGCCAATCAGCCGCGACTTGATCGGCCGGCTGCATGCGCGAGGGCTGATCGGGACGGGGCCTCGGTCGCCGCGGCGCGGAGCACCCTACACCTATGTGACCACTGAGCAGTTCCTCGTCGCTTTCGATCTGGAGACGCTCCAGGACTTGCCGGATCGGGAGCAGCTAGAGGATGCCGGATTGGCGGAAGGATGATGATCGAGCGGCGATGCCTCGCGGTCTATCGCTCAAATATGGGCCATTCATGAGGTATAAAACTGCATCCTATAACTCATGACGATATGCTGGCTTAGCAGTTGCGGCCTTGTGGACTCCCGATCACCAGGTTCATGCCTTTCAAACGCCGAGACCTTCGAGGTCAGGCTGCGTTGATCTCCGCCTCCAGCGCTGCGATCGCGTTCAGCACATCATCGAAACTCGGCGTGTCGCCCATGATCATCTCCCGCATCCCGGCATAGTCGCGACGAAGGGCGGCCTCGAGCTCTTTGCCCGGGGCCAGGCGAAGGGATCCTGGTTTTGCGTCTTCGTACCGGGCCCACGCGGCCTTGAAGAACACCGATTTGTGGTGGCCGACTTCGCTCAAGAGGTCGAGATTGGCCAAAGCGCGCGCTTTGGCGTCGTGCTGTGTCAATTGCGCCATGTCGTAGTAGTGCCGGGACATCCGGTCAGCGAGCGGTTTGCCTGCATCTTGATGGAAGAGCATGTGTAGGATCGTCGCCTTCTCCCAAAATGTCCGTTCGATCCCGAGAGTGCGCACATCAACAGGGTTAAGGCCGGGCAGATCGGGAAAGGCCTGTTGAACATAGGTTGAGAGTGTCCGCTGCTCGGCCGGGAGCTGCGCGCCACGTGCGCCGAACTCAAACCGTACGATAGGTTTGATGTAGCCTGGGTCGTCGCCGCCGAGAGATGGGTAAGCGAAGAGTATGGTCTGAGGATCGTTTTCGTCGATCTGGAGCGAGAATGGCTGATCCAGACGCGTGGAGAAGGTGGTGTTGATTTCGTCGAGCAGTGGGCCTGCGACGGTTGCCTCTGCCGCATCTTGAAGTTCCTGCAACAAAGATTTGCGTTTGCCGCTCGAGAGGTCGGGGTTCTCAGGGTCATGGCTTCCCTCAAACCCGAGTTGGGCACGGTTGAGCGACAGATCGACATCCTCAGAAAACCGATGGATGACATCGTAGGCTTTCGAAAGCGATGTACCTCCCTTGAAGATCAGGTGGTCGCCGTAGGAGGGCAGGGCAAAGAGGAGCTGGAGTGACCAGCACACCCAGAAGTCTTTTTCGACTATCGCCTTGGCAAAGCCGAGTTCTGCCGCGGCTTGCCGGAATGCTTCATCGCGGTTTGCAGGCGTGTCGTTTGCGAAGGTGTCCATGCTCAGGCGTGTGCCACGATTTGCTGCACGACAGGATGCATCCAGGCCGGAACGTGTCGGCTTTGCTTTGCAAGCTGCGCACGGTCCTTGGCATCCAGCGAGCGGGCGATCTTGCCGATCACCTGGTCGTCGATGCGATCTTTGCCGACATAGCGGAGCGCCTGAAACACCGTGCCTGTTTTTGACCCAGCGCCGACCAATGTCTTCGGAGAGGCGTTTCGGAACTGGATAACCTGTCGTCCGATCTTCTTGGTTCGTGTGGGTCCGTCGGTCATGTAGGTCGGATTGGACGGGACCTGGGTGGACAGACCTAACTGGTTCGCCGCCATGGCGGGCGAAGGCAGTAGAACCTGGTTGTCCTTCCGGGCCACGGCGCGTGCGATGTCGTCAGCAGAGGGTGCCAAGGGACCGAAACGGGAGCTATGTTTCGGATAATCGTAGAGCCCACGCGTCAGCCGCCGGATCACACCCTGATCCGCAAGGCGCGACAGCGCCTGATCCACGCTCGCGCGCGATCCGATATCGAGGAAATCCGATGGCGCGAAGATAGCGCCTCGGCCTTTCCCAATGATGCGTTGCTTGATTTTTGACGTGATCATGGCTCAACTCTATGTCAGAAAATAGGATATGTTTTTCTGAACGTCAAGTGGAGCGGTTTCGGTGAAAGTTCGGCACAAAGGGCGGGAAGAAGTCATACGCTGCAGTTGCGAGTCTGGATTGCCCCTCCGGCGAGAGCCGACATTCAGACAAACGTATAAACGGCGATTCTTTCTGCGGCACGGAAGGCGGCAGTGCGAGCCCATACTGGCTACGAAAAAGGGCAAGGTCGTTGCATTCGCAGCACAAGGTGGCGCGGCAGATGCAGCCTTTAGCCGACCTCCGTTTCGGGCGAACGTTTTTGCGATGCGGCCGGTCGAAGCAATCGTTCGGAGCGCTTTTGCACCTTTGCGCGGCCACTGAGGTATTTGTAGGTCTTTCGTGGTATGCTCCCATGAGCAAGCCGGAGTCAACCAATGCCAGACCTCTACGCGACTATCTCAGAAACACCGCGCGAAACACAGGAGATGCTGGGAGACGCACTGACCATCCGAGCGAACGAAACGCAGATGGTGGAGATGCGGAGGCGCTATTTCTCTTGGTTGGACATCCCCGAAGGCGGGGCCGGTCTGGAAATTGGGAGCGGGACCGGTCATGTCACGGCCGATCTTCTGCGTTCCACGACATTGAGCGAGGCCGTTGGCCTCGATCCAAGCCCGGTCTTGGTGGAAAGATCGAATGACTTGTTCGGCAATATACCTGGCCTCAGCTTCGTCGAGGGCGATGCAAGGTCGACCGGTGTTTCGGACGAGAGCTTCGATTTGGCGGTCTTCCACACATCGCTCTGCCACATTCCCAATCCCGATGCGGCGCTTAGTGAGGCACTCAGAATGCTGAAGCCAGGTGGGCAGATCGCGGTCTTTGACGGTGATTATGCCACGATAACTGTAGGACTCGGTCCGAACGATCCGCTTCAGGCATGCGTGGACCAGATCCCTGCGAATCTCATCCATGACAAATGGTTGTGCCGGACCTTGCCACAGCGTCTACGCCGCGCTGGCTTCGAGATCGCTCGGTGTGATGCGCATCCCTACATGTCTGAAGGCGAAGCGTCGTATTTTCTGACGCTGGTTACTCGAGGCGCTGACTTCCTTGTAAACGACGGGCTGATCAGCGAGCAAGGGTGTCACTGTACCCTCATTAATCAGAATTGCCTTTAAAATTATCGTTTGTTTTCAGCGGCACGATGTACCCTTAATTTTCATATTGTACCGTTAATTGCCATACTGTACCCTTTATTAGCATACGGTCAGTTCTGTGGATAAGTGCTGACAGGAATAGGGCAGGGATTGGCGTGGTCAGCGAGCGTCTTGCAAAACATCGAGCAGCAGTCCTCCGTCCGATCCTGGAACTTGAGAAGAAGGGTGAGCCGATCAGTGCGGCAATCGGAGATGCTGCTTGGGAACTAGGTTTGGCGAAGAGCCACACCTGGTCGCTTTACCGCCGTTTGCGCGAGAACGATGGGCGGGCCGCAGCACTGGAACTCAGTCGCCGGGGGCCGAAACCGGGGTCGAAACGGATCGCGCGAGAAGTCGAAGACCTCATCGATGAACGCCTACGGCGCTATTATCTGGTCCGCGAACGCTCCAGCTTTCTGCGAATTTGGCGTGAGATCCGTTCGGAATGCGAGGCAAAGGGCTTCCAGCCACCGGCACGAAAAACGCTGAAAGCTCGGCTCGATGCAATGGACGAGAAAGAGATTGTTAGAAAGCGCCGTGGTGCCAAGGAGGCGAACAAGACTTTTGCGGCACGTCCGGGCCGGCTTGCGGTTGGAACGCCACTGGAAATTGTTCAGATCGATCACACCTTGGCCGACATCATTTTGGTCGATCACGTGGATCGGCGACCGCTTGCGCGCCCATATTTGACGGTAGCCATCGATGTTGCAACCCGGATCGTTCTCGGGGTCTTCGTCAGCTTTGATGCACCATCAGTTCTTTCGATCGCGCTCTGCCTCGATCATTGTGTGCGTCGGAAATCGATCCACGTCCCAGGGAAGCTGGAAGAATTGGTCTGGCCGACATCCGGCATCCCGAAGGCGATCCATGTCGATAACGCGCAGGAGTTCCACAGCGACGCCTTCTCATCGGCCTGCGAAGATTGGGGCATTGCCGTCGAGTACCGCCCGCCTGGTGCAACGCACTTCGGAGGTCATATCGAACGTTTGATCGGAACGGCCATGGGGGCTGTTCATGTTTTGCCCGGGACCACGCAATCCTCCGCTGCCGAGAAGGGCGATTATGACAGCGAGAAACATGCGGCTCTGACCCTGGCCGAGTTCGAGGACTGGCTTCATCTGGAGATTTGCCGCTACCACAATACCCGCCACGAAGCCCTCGGGCGAACGCCGCTGGCCGCTTGGGCTGACTTGGGCGGAGACACTGCGGGGCGGCAGGTTGTCGATGTCGAAGCCTTCCGGACAAGCTTCCTGCCTTTTGAGTTGCGCCAGCTCGGGCGCACTGGGATCACTCTCTTTGGGGTGCACTACTGGAGTGATGCCTTCGCGTCGTTGGTCGGACGGGGCAGCGGCAAGGTGCAGGTGAAGTACGACCCGCGGGACCTGTCGCAGGTCTGGGTTCTCGTCAATGATGGCCGCATGATCCCGGCTCGGTATCGGGATCTGAGCCACCCTCGGATATCGCTTTGGGAAAGTCGTCGGGCGCGGAAGGAATGGCAAGACAGGCATGGCGGTCGGATCAACGAGAAGGCCTTGTTCCAGGTGATCGACGCGCAGAGACGACTGGCCGAGGCGGCGCGTCAGAAGACAAGGACCGCCCGTCTGGAGAGCGAACGCGAGACGCGGCTTCCCAAGCACCAGCCGCGCCGCGATCCGTCCCGAGAAATGTTCGCCATCGACACTGGTAACCCAGACCTCCCCACTTATCCGATTGAAGAGTTTGATGACCCCAGAAGAAAGAATTGACCGCATCCGCAGCGATCATTGGATCGCATTCGACCGTGCCACGATTGTTCTCAACCGATTGACGTCCCTGATGGAAATGCCGCAGCAGAGCCGGATGCCTGGCCTGATGGTCTATGGCAGTTCCGGTATTGGCAAGACGATGATCGCCAAGCGCATGGCCAGCAAGTATCCGACGCAGTACAACGCAGAACTGGGCATCACGAAGACCCCCATCCTGCTGGTTCAGGCGCCGCCAGCGCCGGACGAGCGACGCTTCTACCAGCACATCCTTTCGACGATCGGGGCGCCGATGTGGGGGCGGCATACCGTGTCCGAACTTGAGGTCCGCGCGCTCAGTCATCTTCGGGATATGGACCTGAAGATGCTGATGATCGACGAGGTGCACAATCTGCTTGCCGGTAGTTACCGGGAGCAACGCCGGTTCCTGAACATGCTGCGGTTCTTGGCCAACGATCTCTGTGCCTCGCTTGTCGTTTTCGGTGTCAACGAAGCGCTCGAGGCCGTCCGCGGTGACGACCAACTGGCCCGTCGCCTGGACGAACACTACCTGCCGCTCTGGGAGGACGACGTGGAGTTCTCTCGGCTCATCCAAACGCTGATTGCCGCGATGGCACTTGAGCAGCGGTCGGGCCTCACGGTTGCGTCGCTTCGGACAATCCTGAAAGTGACGGGCGGTGTGACCTCGCGCGTGTTCATCATGATCAAGTCCTTGGCCATCGATGCGATCGAGACGGGTGAGGAGCGGATCACCGATGAGGCCGTTCAGGCCTGGCAGCCGGTATGGGCGAAGCATGCTTGGAGCATTCCGCGCCAACCCATCGCGGAGTTCGGGTGACCGTGAACCCATTGCCGCGTCGACCGCCACCGGTATCCGACGAGCTTCTCTCGAGCTGGATCGGGCGGTTGGCCCGGGCCAATCATTGTTCCGTCGAAGAGCTTTGCGGCTATCTCGGTTTGGGGCAGGGCAGGGTGCCGGAGCATGCGGGTGACCTTGGGCATGTGAACTGGGCTCGGCTATGTCCGGCGGTTCAGCAGACCCGGGATGAGATCGCGGCCATGACCCTCCCGGACACGACGCATCATCCCGCTCAATGCGTATCTAGCGATGACTTCCAAAGTTGCGCAAACTGCTCGAAACAAACCTCGGGACTGGTCCTGCGCCACTGGCGCTTCGCCTGGTCGCTGACTTGCGAAAACTGTGGTCGACCTCTTGTGGCGAGGCATCCGGCCGATGGTCTATCAAACAGGCTACGTGTCCGCGCCGCTCGGGGCGCGGCATTGCTGAAGACGGCGGTTGCCGCCGCCGATCTGAGGCACATGCAGCGGATCAGCCATACGCTGTGCCTCTTACAAGTACTTGAGTTGGTATACAGCGTGCCACTCACGTCGCGGTGTCAACTGGAGCGGTCAATAGCACTCGCAGCTGTCGATGTCTGCTCAGCCCGTCCATTATTGGGAGTGGCCATCTTGCTGCGCGGAAATGAACAAGCATTCTGGGATCTCCGACGCGCCTTTCCTCAGCGCAGACGTTTGATTGAGAAGGTGCGCAAGCTGTCGATGAACCTCGATATGCGACTTCCGCGAAGACGTCGGCAGGAAAGCAGTCCCGTTGACCGATCTGCCAGGGCGACGTCGCCCAAAAAGACGTCTGCGCAGGCCCTAGACGCTGCCCGTCAGGCCATCTCCGAGCTCGGTGCCGATGCAGATCGTCAAGCGCTTCTGGCACGAGCCGATGCAATCTGGAAGCGCCAAAGCTGTGTCAGCCACTGACGCAGCGCCCTGTGGATATATTGCAATTAAGGGTACAGAATCTGCCGAAAACGCTTCCAATCCGCAGAATCTGATTAATTAGGGTACAGTGACAGTAGCCTGCGCGGTCTGCACCTATTTGGCCAAACGCGCGGTGTTATAGTCGGCCCGAACAGTCTGATGAAGAGACTGGGATTTCAGAGATACTGGAGCAACGTAGAAGGCCGACACTTAATTCACAGGACCGGTTCAAAATCAGTGCGATCTCAGGCTGGAAAGACCTTCTAGGTTCTCCGGCGGTGATTTGAGCTCAGAAGCTTCTCCAAATTGATTAAAATCCGTAGGTAGAAGACGCCCATCGGACAGATTAAATTCACCTCCTTGTCTGCGACCAATCTGACGAGTCTAAAATCGCCCGACATTTCGCCGCATAGACTGGATCGATCTGACCGGCGAACGCGATCAGACCCAACAGATGTTGGCGGAGGCCTTCAACGGAGGCGAATCCGCGCCGCGCTGCATGTTGAACCGGCCCCTGATCGGGAGCGCTTATGTGATACAGGTGCTTTCGAAGCCGCGAGCGGAAATCGCGTGTCAGCTTCGGCGTGTCTCCGTCCACCAAAAGGCCGAGCACGACTTTCCGTGCTCCCGGAGAAACAATCGTCGTCTTGGATTGGTTCGGCGCCAGTCCTCGAGCAGCCAGGATCTCATACACTCGCCCTATCAGATCATGTGCGCGGGATCTTCCAAACGACTTTCGTGTCGTTGAAAAGGTGAGATCGTCTGCATAGCGCGAGTATCGGACGCCGTAGGTCTTCGCGATAGCAGTCAGTCTTTCATCTAGGTCGCGCACTGCGAGATTGGCCAACATTGGACTGGTTGGTGCGCCTTGCGGCAAAACGCCAAACAGGTCTCGTGGATAAAGCGATGTCAAGGATGAGTGCCGAAATCTGGGCGTTCGTCGCTGAGGCAAGACAGCAGTATCGTTGCGATGTTTGTCGCGGAGACGGGTGCACAAGCGCGCAAGCTCAAACGCGACCAGCGGCTGGTAGCCCCGCTCCAAAAACACCCGATGCACGTCGATTTCGGTCAGCGATTCGAAGAAGTTCCGCAGATCAATCTTGACCATCCAAACTGCGCGGCAGTGGCGCGCCGCGGCCTGGGCCAACCGAGACCCTGGTGCAAACGCCGTGCTCGCCGAGTGGCAGGGTGCATGGCGCAGGACTTCGGACGCGATCCAAGTCTGGACTCTCAGCAAGGGCGGCTCAGGCACGGCGATTGTCCGATAGCGCGGAGGTTGGCCCGGGATCGGGCGCTTGCGGATCGAGAACTCCCGATAAGGGTCCGCATCCCGCCTTGAGGCATATGCTTTCAAAATACCAACATCAACGCCCGCCAAATGCCCCAGATGGCCAAGGGTCAGGATCGGCGGGCCTGGATTTGCCTGCCGCAACGTGTGTTCAGCTGTCGCAACTGCATTTTTGAGGATGGATTCATCCACTCCTGCCGCAAGGCCCTCGGCGAAGTAGCGTTGAGAGTTCCACGTTCGCATCTACTATCCACCCTTCAGGGTGAGCTTGATCGGATCGCAAGTCAGCCTACCGCTGCGGCGACCGCAAGGTCGTGCGGTTCGATCAAGTTGAGCATCAAGCGAAAGCTTGACCGTGAGCCCATCGCAATCGACGGCCCAGGCATCACCTCCTGCGGGCAGGACGTGACACCAACGGTGCCGGTCGTTACCCCGGCAACCACTAGACATCGCGTGGCGCTCTCAACGCATTCGGAAAGTACATCGTGTCGTCGCCTTGGGGAAGGGGGCTCTTGCGGTCCTGGCGGATCAGTCGTGACGCAACCATCCGCCCTCGTTCGGTCAGTTGATGCGACGCGTTTATCCAACCCCAACCTTTCAAGCGGTCAAGGATTTCGGACACATCATCGATGTTCATGCCGAGACGACCCGATATCGCTTCGGAATGACGGGGAGATCGGCGCAGTGCAGACAGTATGATCGTTTCCAAGCTCGTCGGGCGCAGAATTGCCCCGGTGTCCGACGCCTTGGCAGACGCTTCAATACGCGCTCTTTCTTTCTTTGGCGTGTGCGGTTCTTGGTAGGGGGAACCAGCTGTACTGGATGATCGCTCCGGTACCAGCGCCGACCATCTTCTTGCATCCTTCCAGAACATCGAAGGTGCATTGTTCGGCATGCCGTGATCAAACGCCAAAAGCGCCCCGACTTCGCCATAGCCCAGGGGTTTGGACCCTGGTGGCGCATATTGACGACACAGCTCTTCCATCCGCCTGACTTTTCCTCGGGGAAAGACCGATTGAATTGTTGGGCATCGTGTCACCAAGCTGACGGTGGGCGATGAGGCGTGATCCTTTACGCGATCGACCCCAGCTTCTGTCCCTGCGTAGGCCACCACTTCGAAACAAAGGCCGGAATGACTGCGCCTCGACCACCAGCTGCGCACTGTCCGCAGCCTCCATGCGGCATTGAGATAGTCGATGACGCGATCTCCGCTTCCGATGAAGTCCGTTACCAGAACGAACCGGCGCACGCGCTTCTCGCGAATGATGTCGGCCCCAGGGTTGAGAAGGATCGACTTTCGATGGCGCTTGTGCAACTGGGTCAGGACGTTGGCGACAACCCCTTCACTGCCTATTTCTTCGGCGACCTGTCGCTGACGAGGCACCAGCGGCGGTCCGACGCGGCCATATGCGCGCACAGTCTTCTTCCCTTTTTGCATTTTACTCGCGCGGGACGTCTCGGGAAACAAACGGTTGGGTTGCCCTTTCCATTTCTTACGCTCTGTTTCGTTGTAAAGCGCCACGGGGTTGGGACCGATCCTCAGGCGGTCTTCAAGGACCCGCGTCAAATCGCGGCGAAAAGCATCACCAGGGACAAGCCGGATGAGGGACGCGAGGATCGCAGCATCCGCCCGGTCCGCTTCTTCGAATTGATCCACCCATGCTTTCACCAACGGCGGCATGATGGTCGATCTTGTAGCCACGTCGGTACCTCGATCTCAGTTCTTCAAAATGGTTGCGAGGTTCGCCATATGGATCATGCGCCAAACCAGCTTCAGGTTTCACTTTAGACGGCTGCGCTCTTTCGCCCAAACAAACATCGCACCGACGGCAGCATTGGCTTGCTGCACGCTAAACACTTCCGGTTCGAACGCGCCGGCCCATTGCTTTGTAGCGCGATGCTCCGGGTGGTGTTTGTCGGTCAGCGCGTCGAGAAATTCTTCGTAGGAATAGGGCCCGCCACTATCCTCTGGCGGACATGCGCGCTCTCCGGCCACACAGGCAGGAAAGTCCTGATCTGGCCTTCCGGTTGGTTTGCCAACCTTCTCGACAGTGACGAGGTGCCGCCAACCATCGCCGAAATCATAAGTGTATATGAACTGATTGCCTTTCTTGACCAGCTCGCCAAGAGTAAAGCTCTTTTCGTCCTTCCGGCCATCGTTTGGGTCCCAGCTGTCGTCACTTTCGTCGCGGGCCTCGAACCTGTCTTCGCCAATCTCGAATTCATGCAAATGATAGTCTTGCCAAGGCATAGCGCCCTGGAGAACGGAATGCAGGATGTCCAAGCTGATGTCATTCGGCACGAGGATCCGGCGCCAGATGGGTGGTTTGATGCCAACAAGTTCGATTTTCAGCTCAATCAAAATGTGTTCCGCCTGTCTCAATGGCCCTGCCGTTGAAGTAACTTTTGATTCTTAAGTTGAAGCATTCAAGGGGAACATTGGCCCCTCCTGCCCTTTGGTCAGGACCGCGCCCTACTCGGTCGGCTGCACGCAGCCGCCCGCCCCGAGCTGAAACGCCGCCTCTCGCTGCGACGTGCTGCTGGCGGTGCAGTCTCCTCCGGAGCCAGCCCGGCCAGCCGTCGCATGGTCGTGGCAACGCTTCATCTCGGCCGTTCCGGTTACGGTCGCTTGGGCGGGCGCGTGACAACATCGATCTCGTATCTCGCGTCTCGGCCGGTGTTGCTCCTTGCTTTGCCGGACGTGCCGTGCCGCCCCGTCATCATAGGTCGCAAACGGCGTTCTACGACCGCCGGATTGCCTTGACCGCAGCTGGCATCAGGCCGGTGATGGTCGTGCTGCGCGGATCGCACGTTACGGGGTGCCGTGGAGGGACCGTTCGAAATCCGGGGGGGGCGGAACGGTGTCGAGGCTTCGACGATCTCCCTGCAGCTCTTCCAGACAACACAGATCGGGTTGCCACGGAAACCAGCCGTCGCGGCACGTGAGGCAGGGTCAGCAAAGCTCTGACTGGCCGGGATGCGGCTCGGTGCGAGAGGACAGAAATATCGCCACCACAGGCATTTCTCTCATTCGGTTGTTCACCCTCCTTTCTTCGCGGCCACCGCACTTCTCCTGGTGTCTGAGTTGCATGACATGCTGGTCGCAGCTGTCGACCCGTCCACAAAGGTTGTCGCCGATCTTTTTCCCCTGTCCCTGCGGGCCATTCCGCGCGGAGCAAATAGACCGGCGCCTGCCCCTCTCCGCTACGCTTCGCCTTCGGTGTGACCGGGCCTTGGCCAGCTGCAAGGTGACCATCATTGCAACGCAAACAAGGAGAAGAGCAATGACCACGAACTGCATCAAATTCACCAGCGCCGACATCGAAACCGCCAAGGGCGTCGGCTCCATCTCGACCCTGACCTTCGACCTCGACATCACGGTCGAACCCGTCGCAAGCGCGAACCCGATGGCCCCCACGCACCGTGTCCTCGGACGCTCCCCGCGCGGCAAGCTTGTCGAGTGCGGCGGCATCTGGAAGAAGCAGAACAAGGAGACCGGCGCCGACTACTACACGCTGACCATCCGCGACCACGGCTTCAACGCCAACCTCGGCAAGGCCGCGAACCAGGACGATCTGTCCCTGCAGGCCGTGATCCCCTGGGGCCCAAAAGACGCCGCCTAAGCCAAAGGCCAGACCGCTCCGGCGGTCTGGCTTTTTCTCGTTCCGGGGGAATTTGCCCTCGACCGGTGCACTATCGGTGTCCGAAGAACGCGGCATATTTCGGAAGCGGACGCAGAGGCGGGTCGTCAGACCGGATAGGTCGCGGGCGCGGCTTCGATCTTTCAGTTCAGTGACAGCGTGGATCACGCGCGATGGAGGCGGAACCGAATGACCGCAGGGAGAACTGGGAGCCAACTGAGCGAGCCAAGCGCACCTCTTCCGTCGGTCGAACAACCCGCGCCTAGGTCGTCTTGGCGAAGCTACCAGGGGCGCCGAACTCACCCTGTGCCGCGAGGGTGGAAGTCGCAAATCAACGTCATGCATCCCGGGGCAACGTCTCACGCCAGAGTCACCGCCGCGCGCCTTTCCGTCGACCTGTTGGCCTTAGAGATCGCTAGCCCGGGGTCGAGCGGCCGGCAACGCCGGGGGCAGGTTTCTGGACGGCTGGCGCCTTGAGCGCTGCGGGGCATCGCTCACAACAAACCTGCCCCCAGCGTGCTCCATTTCATTCCGCCCCGTGCCGGGTGCAGCCCGCTCTCATGCCCCCGGTCTTTTCCACGATCCGTCCAACGACGATCAACGGAAAGGATCACACCATGACACTCGAACAATCCATCGACCTCGCCGAACTGCAAGCCGACATGGCTTTCGATGCCTACCTCGCCGCCTTTGATGAAGACGCCCATCCGGAGACACTCGACAGCCTCGAGACCGAGGCTCTGATCGCCCGCAGCCGCTACGACGATCTGCGCAGTCAGGGACTGGGTCACTGACCCAGACACCCCTGCGGGTCTTCGGATCCGCAGGGGTCTGACACTGATCCTTACCAACATTGTGACGCCCCAAACGGGCGTGACACGCGCCATCCCGCGCGGGCCGTTTTCGTGTTTCTGGCGCCCGATCCGTGACCGGCTCGGGCGCTCGGTTTGCCTGACATCGCGTGCTGCTCCAGCGCAAGTTTCAGCAGATTTATTCGACCAGATTGTCGCGCATCGATGAGGACGGCACCGCTCCATGTCGCGCTGCCCAGCGGTCTTGAGTGCACCTCATCGCAAGCAAAAAAACACATCATGCAAAACGTAATATTGCGCAATGTGATGTATTGAAGTATAAGCAAAAGAGAGAAGGAAGACGTTGGCAGGATATGGCCAATGTTTGCACATTTTGTCCGAGGGGTCTGACCCGTGCCGAGGCCAGCGAGAAACCTGAAGCTTGAAGAGCGCATCGAAGTGGCGCGGCGCTTCGCGGCGGGCGAGACCGCGAAGGACCTGGCGGCGGCGTTCGGCATCTCTCCGCGTCATGTGAACCGGCTCGCGAACGAGGAGGCGGGCGAGGGCATCGCGGTGCGCGATCCGAGCGAGACAGTGGCCTTTCGGGCGAGCCAGTCCGAGCTTGCAGCGTTTGATGCGGAGTGGCGCGCGCGGGGCTTTGCCAATCGTTCGCAGGCGCTCAATGCGGTGCTGCGCGGACGCTGCGGTTTCCTCGATGTACCCCGTGATCTGGTCGCGGAATTCTGCGCCGCGTGGCGGCAGGCGAAGGATGTAAGCGACGCCGGTCTGGTCCTCGCCAAGGCGGTGCATCGCGGCCGACTGGAGGTCTCAGAGGCGGACCGCGCGGTGCTGATCGAACTCGTTGATCTGGCGCAGTCGATGAGCCGTGAGATGGGCCGGATGAAAGATGCGGCGCAGGCGTTGCGTCATCAGGAGTGGCCGCAAAAGGAAGAAGGGCAGGGGACGGAGAGCGCGGTTCTGGAGGATGACCCGCGCGCGATCGGGAGCGGTCTGAGGCTGGTGCGTGAGAGTTCCGGTTCAGAATTGCATCGCCCTTCGCTGCCTCTCGGCAAGCCGCGAACGCGAACGGCGATAGCCGATGATTTTCTGAAGAACCGGAACTCTCGAAATGGCTGATCCCCTCGCCCTCTATGCCTCGGTCATGGGGCGGCTTTGGGAGGATGAGCGCATCCGGGGTCAGGCCGCGGCGCAGATCGACGCGCGTCTGGCGGGGCGTCGGCAGGGGCGCAGTTTCGCGCGCGTCGGATCCATGTCGGCGCGCAACGCGCTGAAGGCTGCGTCGGGCCAGAGCCGCGCGGCGGTCTTCAAGCGGATCCGGGCAGGGGGCTGCAAAACGCGTGCTTCGCTTGAGGCGCAAATCTCCTACATCAACGACAAGGCGGTCTACACTTACTCGACGATGACCAACGCGCTGACCGATGCGGCGGTGCTTTCTGAGGAGCAGAAAGAAGACATCATCGAGGATTGGGCCGGGACCTGGCGCGGCTCGACCAAGCTCGGCTTCACCTCGCACATGCTGCTGTCCTTCCCGACCGACGTAACCGTCGATCAGGTGCGCGACATCGCCATGGACTGGACGGAGCATTTTTTCGAGAGCGGCGAATACGGCGACCAGTGGGACTATGTCCTCGCGGTTCATGATGACCGGGCGCACAAGCACGCCCACGTCATCCTGAACAATCGCGGCGTCGAGAAGGGCACCTGGTTCTCGTGCTGGGCCGAGGGCGTGATGTCGCCGCAGCTCATGCGCGAGAAGCAGGCTGAAATCGCGGAACGCTACGGCGTGATGCTCGACGCCACCACCCGGCTCGAGCGCGGCATCTTCGAGAAGCCTGCCGGGATCGAGGAGATCTACCGTGCCAAGGAAGAGGCCCGCCTGCCGCGCGAGATCGTCATGA
This sequence comes from Sulfitobacter alexandrii, assembly GCF_001886735.1. Lineage (NCBI taxonomy): Bacteria > Pseudomonadati > Pseudomonadota > Alphaproteobacteria > Rhodobacterales > Roseobacteraceae > Sulfitobacter > Sulfitobacter alexandrii. Next base: position 288,744 of record NZ_CP018081.1, on the reverse strand, counting down.
CGGCCCAGGAATCCGCCATCGCGCAGGCGCAGGTGGTGGGCTTCGCCAAGGACTACAAGAACCTCGCCGACCTGCTGGACCGGATGGACCAGCGCCACATGGCGCGCGCCGTACGCGGCATGGCGGACGGGCTTGGCTCCGGCACGCCGTGGAACTTCACCGAAGGAGAGATAGACATGAAGGACATCAAGACCGTCGGTGACGCGATCGACTATTCCGAGCGCACCATCGAGGCGCTGAGGCTTAAGGCCGAGGAACTGGACCCGGCCGAGCGCGCCGCTTTTGAAGCCAAGGCCGCGCCGATCATCGCGGACCTCTCGCAGATGGTGCCGGACCCGGAGTTGCGCGCGCGGTTTGGCAAGCATCTCGAAGAACCCTATCCGCCGGGGGCGGGCAGCGATGTGCTGATCGACGCGCTGCGGTCCGGCAAGGATGAGGGGCTGCGCGATGTGCTCGAGCGCGCCGAGGAGGCGGGCATGGACAGCGAGGAGCTGGTGGCCCGGATCGCGGCGGGCGGCACGCGCAACTACGGTATGGCGCAGGACTGGGTCGAGCGGGACATGAACGCGGTGCTGGCTAAAGACGGTCTCAGCGTTGAGACCGCGAGTGACGACCAGCTAGATGCCGCGCTCGAGAAGGTCGACGGGGTGATGGACGCGCTGATGGAGCGGGCGAAGGAACTGGGCGTCGAGATCGGGCGAACCCTCGCGGACGAGGAGGAGGCGACATTGCCCCTCATCGACGAAGACGACCGGACGCCCAATCCCTACCTGCAGGACCTCGCCGACATGCTGCGGGACGGCAAGCTCACCGAGGCACAGGAGGAGACCATCGAGCGAACCCTGCAATCCGAGCTCTTCAAGGAGTTGGGCGAAGAAGGTTTGGCCGAGCTGCGCCGCGGCAACTACGAGGTGCTGGATGCGGCCCTGCCGAGCAAGCTCGATCAGATCACGGTCACGCAGGAGTTCCTCGAAATGACCTTCGAGGAGACCGGCGACCAGGTCTTTACCGACCGCGCTGCCGTGTTGCAGCAGGACAAGGCGACCGAGGTCGCGCGGATGCGCGGCCAGCAAGAGGCGCAGGAAATGGGGCGCGATCTCGGTCGGGACCGCGGTCTCGATGACGAGATGGAATTCTGAGGGGGATGACCACTATGACCAAGACACTTCCCCTCTGGGCCGCGCTCCTCTTCGGCGTGATCTGCGGCGCTGTCATCGGCACCATCGTTGCCGCCTTCTACCTGACCCTGGCCCTGAAAACCGGCTTCGGCAGTTTCGACATGTTGGCGCTCTGGAAGGCCAGCGCCGCAACACGCGCGGCACATCCTGAGGCCTTTAAGGTGGGGTTTGGCGCCGTCGGCTTCGGAGCCATCGGGCTTGGCGCCCTGGCGCTGGCCTGGACCTGGAAAAAGGAGAGAGACGACTATGGTTCGGCCCATTGGCAGACAAAGGCGGAGTTGAAGAAGAACGACATGTTGCAGGCGCCGGGCAAGGGCTTCGTCTGCGGCAAGCTTGGCGCGCCGCGTTTGAAAGCCGAGTTCATATCCTCGACCACGATCCCGCATGTGATGATGGTGGCGCCCACCCGCGCGGGTAAGGGCGTCGGCTTCGTGATCCCGAACCTTCTGAGCTTCGCGGGCTCGGTCGTGGTGCTCGACGTGAAGGGCGAGAACTTCGAGAAGACTGCACGGCTCCGGGCGTTGAACGGAGACGAGGTCTATCGCTTCAGCCCCTTCGACTGGGCCAATGCCACGCATCGCTACAACCCGCTTGCGCGGATCGCGAAGGCCCCGACATTCGCGCAGCGCTTCACCGAGGTCTCGATCCTGGCCGACCTCTTCCTCGACAAGGACAACAAGACGCTCGACACCTTCTCCGAGGCCGGCAAGTCGATCTTTGTCGCGGCCTGCCTGCTGGCGATCCAGCGCGGCACACCGAACCTTGGCGAGGTGAACAAGATCGTCGCCGGGGGCGAGTACAAGAACGCGCAATACAAGACCTATGCAGACGAGGCCGAGGAAGACATCCTGCGCGAGCTCTGGACCAACGCGGCCTCGGCCTCATCGCGCCTGCTGACCTCGAACATTCAGGCGCTGATGACGGCCGGCCTCAAGCAATGGGACAACCCGGCGGTGCGCTCGGCCACAGAGGCGAGTGATTTCGATTTCTCGACCTTCCGCAAGACCTCACAGTCGCTCTACATCGCGGTCTCCGAGGATCACATCGCCACCCTCGCCCCGCTCCTGCGTCTGATGTTCGCCGATCTCATCGCGTCGATCCGGCTGAACGAGCCCGGCCCGGATGAGCCCTGGCCTGTCATGATGATGATCGACGAATTCCAGCAGATGGGGGCCATGCCCTATCTCGAGCGCGCGATCCATTCGCTGGCAAGCTATGGCGGCCGCGTCGCGATGATCGCGCAGTCGCTGGCTTCGCTCGACCGGATCTACGGGCCCGAGGGCCGCGAAAGTCTCGAAAACGGGGCAGGGCTTAAGCTCTATATCACTCCCCGCGATCAGCGGACCGTGAAGGAGGTATCCGCCGCAGTAGGCAGCACGACCCGCGAGGCCGTGACCCGGATGTATGGCCGGAACAAGGGCTTCCTTGGCGCGACGTCAACATCAGCGCGGCTGGAGGAACGGCCGCTGCTTTCCGAGACCGAAGCGCGCCTGATGGACCCCGACGAGGTCATCATCCTCGCCTCGCCGCAGCATCCGATCAAGGCAAGCCGGATCAAGTATTACGACGATCCGTTCTTCAAGGACATGTTGGCACGACAGGAGGGCAAGCCCTTCCCCTATCCGCCGAGCGTGCAGGGTGTGGGGCCTTGGGGTAGCGACGGTGGTGACGAGGCAAGTTCTGACGAGCTGGTGAAACCAGTCGAACGCGCGCCTGTGCGGGATCGATCACAGCGCCGCGAAGCGCGCGCGATGAGCGTGAGGACGATGGATGCCAGGCGCGGGCAACCTGTGCCCGAGACGCTCGAGCGGGAAGCGGCGCTGCCGAAGGAATGGGAGGCGGCGCTCGATCGGCAGGAGGATTTCATCGCGGAGTTGTTGGGAGGGTAATGACCGAAATGTGTTTCAGTGCTAGTCAGAGAACTGGCGGTTTCGCTCCCGTGGTTGTCGGTCACTCCATCACAAGCTGACCTGCAAATGTCTGAAGATCCAGTGCGATACACGGTTGAAAAAACTGTCGCAAACAAGGATTGTGGGTGTTCATTCAACCCCGCAATCTCCCTCAAGCAGAGCTCTTCCATTCGGCCGAAAGTTCGATGGTGATCGCACAACGGAGCCCTGGGGGCAAAAACAGAAAAAAGGCAGGCTTGCAGTGTCTGAGAGATACCGAGCGGAACTACGCAGCGCTGAGAACGCGTATCAGTCAGCCATGAAGGCAGATATCTCCGAACTCTGTCGAGTCGTGGACGGTTGGCGAGAGAGCCCCATGATGATGGTTGGCTCTGGAGGATCTTACTCTGTGGCTAGCTTCGCGGCTCAGATGCATGAATTGATGGAAGGCGAAACCGCCAAAGCTGTCACACCGCTCGAAATCATTTCCGGCCCGACTACGAATGCCGGTATTGCATGCTTTTCGGCAAGTGGACGAAACCGAGATATTGGTGTGGCTTTCAAGGCCGCAGCTCAACGGGAGTTCTTGCCGCTTTCCGCGCTGGTCTTAAAAGATGAGAGCCCACTTCACGCTTTGGGGCGAAGGTTTCAGTACGCAGATATTGTCGATTTTCAGTCTGAAAGCTTTAAAGACGGTTTCTTGGCAGTCGCATCTTTGGTTGCGTCTTCCGTCCTGATTTTGCGAGCGTACCAAGCGTCGGGATTTGATAGCGAGGAGTTGCCTTCGTCGCTTGAGGAACTAATGCACCAAATCATTTGCGGATGGAGCGCGGAGGACATCGCCAGTCAAGCAAAAGATCTGTGCTTGAATCGGACTGTTAGCCTATTGTTCACGAACTCCTTGCGAGCAACGTCTGTCGATCTTGAGTCTCGTTTCGTTGAAGCTGGTCTGGGGAACCTACATGCTGCGGACTTGCGAAATTTTGGGCACGGAAGACATTTCTGGATGCATAAACATAAGGCGTCCACGGGTATCGTTTGTTTGGTGGGCGACGGAATGGAGCAGCTCGCAACCAAGACCCTTGAGGCTTTACCGCGAGAAATTCCGCGACTGAGAATAGATTTTCGCGGACCCAGACACCTACAGGCTATTGCAGGAATCGTAGCAGGTTTACATCTGAGCCTTGGAGCTGGCGAGGCCTCAAAAATAGACCCCGCCAAGCCAGGAGTGCCGGAATTCGGAAGGCGGCTCTATCGGATCGGTCCGATGCTTCCTGCAGAATCTCAGAAGGAGTTGAACCTGAATGCTGCGCTCGCACGGAAGGGAGTTAATCTCTCAGGGGCAGACAAGGAGACTTGGTTTGAGCATTATTCTAGCGCAATTAATTTTGTCAGAGATGCTTCCATTCAGGGTTTGGTGATGGATTATGACGGGACGCTCTCTGATGACCGCGACCGGTTCAAAGTTGGCCTTCGGCCCAAGGTAGCCGAAGAACTGAATAGGCTCCTTGAAGGCGGGCTGCCCATAGGTATTGCAACGGGTCGGGGACCAAGTGCGGGCGTGTCTCTAAGGTCGAGCATAAAGCGAGAGCTCTGGGGGCGAGTACTTGTGGGGTACTATAATGGCGCAGTAATTAGTTCTTTGAGCGACGATCGTGATCCCCTGTTAGACGAATTGGATGCGGTTGATCCAATGCTCGAGGAACTGCGTAAGGGTACATTTCTGTCTTCTTGCGAAATTCGAGCGAACACGAAACAGATTTCAATAAAATTTCGGAGAAGACGAGACGTATCTCGGGCGGTCTCAGAAATTCGTGAGGCGTTGAGATTAGGTGGACTTGATAAGCAAGTTGTAATTTCGAGCCACTCGGTCGATGTCCTAATCGGGGGGCAAAGCAAGCTTAAGCTGGTCGAAGAGCTGTGCAACTATGCAAAAATAGACAGTGGCGCGGTCTTACGCATTGGTGACCGCGCCGATCCAGTCGGGAACGATTTTCAGCTTTTGGATCATCCACTTGGTCTGAGTGTCGATCGGGCGAGCGAAGATCCGAAAACAGGTTGGGCATTGGCTCCCGCAGGTATCCGTGGTGTACAAGCGACGGTCTTCTACCTTGAGAGGCTGGCAAAGCTTGAAGAGGCTTGGGCTATGGCGATTAAGCCCTCCGACCGAGGTCTGACAAATTGAAGAAAGAACTCGCTGAAACACTTCTTACCAAGATAATGGGGTGGTCCGATGCCGAGAAGGCAGAGGAAAGAGCTTTGCTGGAAAGCTTTGCGTCCTACAAATACGACGAGTATCAGCAGTTCGCTCCTGGGCGCCGCTTTCTGGAGAGCCTAGCGCTGTGGTTGCAGCAGTTTGAAACCAAGGGTGAACGAGATATTGCCTATTCCTTCGTCAAGGAACGGTTAATATTTGTTTCAAATGCGGAAATTAACAGTCTTGTTGGGTTGGCTTTTCCAACCTTTGTTCGCCCAAAGTTGATTGCTGATACCGCGGAGAGCCATTCGGCTTTGGAAGCCCATCGGGTAAAATCGATAGTTAAATCCAAGGAATATCGCGCAAGATTACGAAAGACACTGTTTCTTGGATTGAGCGACGGTGCCCGTACTGACCAGTTTCGAAGGGCGCATCCACAAGACATCACCCATGAGCAAGTGTTCCACGCATATGATATGTCTTCGCCAAAGGCCAAAGGGTTCACGGAAAAGTTACAAAAGGATCTCTCAACGATCTCTGGCGCGGAAGTACCGGAAGATCAAGCTAAGTTCGAGTATGTAGTATTGCTGGATGACTTTACAGCGAGTGGGACCAGCTACCTTCGAGAGGGAAAGAACGGAGACTGGGACGGAAAAATTGCAAAAATTATCCGCGAACTCGATAGCGATGAGCTTTTAGGTAGTCTCGTGGCTCAATCCGGAGTTTCGGTGCTCGTCGTGATCTACATCGCGGCTGATCAGGCGATAGAACACATCGAGCAGCGTTTGGAACAGCTGCCATTTTCGAAAGGATCAATCGAGTTCAAGGTTGTTCATCGCCTCAACTGCGGCGTGAAGCTGGTGCCGCCGACGGACGATGGAATTTTGTCTCTTGCCAACCAAGACCGCTACTTTGACCCCGATGCAGACGATGAACATTCGAAGGTTGGTGGCACGTCCAAACGTTTCGGTTATGCAGGGTGTAAGTTGCCGGTAGTTCTGGCACACAATACACCCAACAACTCCATCTTCCTTTTGTGGGCAGAAGATGTGCACAGGGTACGCGGTTTGTTCCCTCGTGTCAGTCGCCATAGAAAGTTTGAGTAGCTGTGAGAAACCCATTCCGCATAAGAGCATCCCAGCGTTCGGTGAGTGATGAACAGTTCGTCAGACTGTTCGGGCCTGGAGCTTTGGATGTCGTCGACGACAAAGAAGATCCGTTTTCCGGACTAGTCTTCTTTCGAAGCGCTCCTGGGGGCGGAAAGACAACCTTGCTGCGAATGATGCTGCCGCGCCCGCTCGAGCTCGTTGTGTCGTTGCGGGAAGATCAGCAGGTCAAGCCAACGTTCGATGTCTTGAGTAATCTCGGTGCCGTAGATGAAAACGGAGCCAAGTTGCTTGGTGCCATGATTTCGTTCTCGACAGAGTATCAAGATTTGGCGCAGATCGATCGCGGCAATGGGTTATTCAGATCGCTTCTGGATTCTAGAATCGTCATCGCGACGCTCCGATCACTCCTTGATCAAAGTGGACGACTATATCCGGATGATCTGAAAACATTGCGAGTCACTTGGGAACCAGAGTCTGGAGCAACTGTGCCTGCATCCGCGAGTGGAACAGAGCTGTTCGAATGGGCTTCTGAGATCGAACGCAATTTTTATGACACGATGGATGATCTAGGGGAGCCAGATGCACTCCAAGGTGGCCATACAAGGCTCGACAGTCTCAAGTGGTTTGCCCGGGCGAGAATGTTCGATGGGCGCGGAGAGGTTCGGTCCCGACGAATTCTCCTTTTCGACGAACTTCAATTCTTGGACAATGCGCAACGCAAAAGTCTGATAAACCTTGTAACCAATGCACGGGAGCCCTGCGGTATTTGGATTGCCGAGCGCCTCGATGCGATGAGCCACCAAGACTTGTTGACCGAAGGTGCCTTGGAGAAACGCGATTACGACTCCGTCATCCAGCTTGAAACACAGTGGTCCGGAAAGCGGTCATCTGGTTTCACGCGATTTGCCGAGCAAATTGCCAATCTCAGGGCATCCAAGGCGGACGGTTTTGAAGGGAGAGAGTTCTTCCCTTTGGTAGCAAACGAGGAAGAGCTGGCGCAAGGTGAGAATAGATACGGCGAGAAGTCATCCGAGATCGAGACGCGACTTGTCGAGAAGACCGCCGGTGATAGCCGCTATGAAGAATGGATTTCTGCCGCTCGAGAAGATCGCAGAGATGCGATTTCATCAGCTATTAAGTGGCGGTCCACAGAGATCCTGATCGAGCGGGACCTAAGGCGGAGCCAGGCGTCATTCGCATTCGACGTTCTGCCGGCTGATGAACTCGATGAAAAGGAAAAGGCCGTTTCGAGGGCCGCTGAGCATTTCCTAAGAACCGAAATGGAAACTCCGCTGTACTTTGGAAAAGACACGCTAGCGGCAGTGGCGAGTTCGAACATCGATCAGTATCTTGAGGTAGCTGGAGCGTTGTTCGAAGAGATTTCTGCAAAGATCACCGGTCCAAGGAGCATTCCGCGTTCGTTGTCAGCAGAACGACAGGATGCGATAATTCGTGAAGTCGCCGAGTTAAGATGGGAAGGCTTGGTCCGGCGCCTGCCCCAGGGCTACGATGCAAAGAGATTTCTGGAAGCTCTTGGCAAATACTGCCGTGATCAGACCTTTCGCCCAACCGCTCCCTATATGCCGGGAGTCACCGGGTTTGCGATATCCATGCAGGATCGAAATACGCTGGCAAATGAAGATGAAAAAAAGATCAAGCATCTTCTTCAATTGCGAAATGTCGTCACTTCCCTAGTTGCGCATAACTTGATTACCCCGCATTTGGATCGGAAGGCGAAGGGAAAATCCTACATGGTTTTCTATCTGAACAGATTGCTATGTGTGAAATTTGGCCTGCCGCTTGGATATGGGGGCTGGCGTGAGCAATCGCTTGGAACACTTCATCGCTGGATGGAGCTCGGCGACATAGGGGAGCAGTCGGACAGGGAGCCGAGGCTTGTCTAGCGAGGTCACTATCATGCGTTGGGACCCCTATATCTTCCGTCAGGGTGAGGATTTTGATGCCTTTTGGCAGAAATACGCAAATGAACCTTCCAAGCGTTTCTTGTTTGTGCTTGGGCGTGGGTACGACCCGAGGGCTCTATCTGTTTTGGATAAGATCGTGGAGTTTGGTGGGGAAGTCGATGTTTGGTTGCTTGCCTTCGACAACGGCTTCCAAGACAGCGAATTAAGAATCCAGCTCACTCTCGAAAACGTTAAAAAACTCGAAGCTTTGGTCGGCGCATCGAAGATTCGCGAGATTGAGGTCTCACTCGGACGCTCCGGGAAAGGTAACGCCACTTCTAGGAACGTGCGGCAGGCATTGCGCGCCGCGGGTTCTTTGGGCGTGTATACTGACGTTGTGGTGGACATTAGCGCTATGCCCAGGATGGTGGCGCTAACGGCGGTCGCATCTCTGCTCCACGAGCTTGACAAAATGAGTGTAGATGGACCGGACGTAAATCTCCATGTGACGACCGCCGAGAGCGTGTCGGCTGACATCGGCGCCGCGCGAGGTACGCTCCGTGATGACGTCACCAACGTGATCGGTTTTGGCGGGCAGCTTGATAGTGAATCGACCGATCAGATTCCTCGGGTATGGTTTCCGGTGCTCGGCGAACAGCAAGGAATTAGGCTGTCGCGCATCCGAGACAAATTGAACCCTGACGAGATTTGCCCCGTGATCCCTTTTCCAACTAGAGAACCACGACGCGGAGACGAGATCATTCGGGAGCATCGGCAACTCTTGTTCGAAGAGTTCCAAGTCGAACCAGGCAACATTCTAAGAGCATCAGAGTATAATCCGTTCGAAGCTTACAAGCAGATATTTGCCGCCATGGACCGGTATCGGCGGGCACTGAGCGAACTTGGCGGTTGCAAGGCTTTCGTGTCACCATTATCTTCCAAGCTTTTATCGGTCGGCGCCTTGTTGGCGTGCTATGACCATAGGTACGGGGCTATCGCAGGAGATCGTATGTCAGTGGGTGTTTTGTATGTAGAAACAGCAGACTACTCCGATCCTGTCATAGAATCAGACACGGAGTACCAGCTCTCATCTATGTGGCTTCGTGGGGACTGGGAACGATGATCGACGACAAGAAACAGGAAGCCATCGGGTTACGGGCCATGGGAACAGGCTTCGTGGCCATGGATGTTGTGGAGGGCCTTGAGGCGACCTTTGCTTCGGCAGGCGGTTCGTGCGGGAATGTTATGGCCTTGTTGAGCTGGCTGGGTTGGGATTCGTTTCCTGTGGCGCGACTTGGATGTGATGAACCGGGAGACTTCGTTGTTCACGACCTTCAGTTCGACGGCGTTAAAACTGACTTTGTATGGCAAGAACAGTCGGTCTCCACGCCAGTTGTCGTTCAGAAATTCAAGGTAGATGCTGAAGGCCACAGGTCACATCGTTATGTGTTGACTTGCCCGGATTGCGGCGGTTGGCTTCCAAGGTTCAGATCAACGACGATCCGACAAATCCAGCCGGTATTGGATAGTGATTGCGTTCCCGATATCTTTTTCTTTGACCGCGTGTCTCCGAGCGCCCTGAAGCTTGCCTCTTGGGTACGCGAAAGTGGAGGTCTAGTCCTCTTTGAGCCGTCTTCCATAGGGGATGAGAGCCAATTTCAAAAGGCAATAGATGTTTGTCACGTCCTAAAGTTTGCCGAAGATAGGCTCGGTCACATCAATGAAATCCGTGATCTCACTGGGCCAAATCTCATCATTCAAACCTTAGGACCGCGAGGCTTGGAATTTCGCCTTGGCTGGGATTGGTTCGAACTTGATGCTTTCGAGGCGCCATATTTTCTTGATGCGGCAGGTTCAGGTGATTGGTGTACCGCAATACTGTTGAGTGAACTTGGCAACCAGGGCAGTATGAACCCTGTATCCTGGACGCCGAGGTTAATCTCTGACGCACTTCGAAGAGGGCAAGCGGCGGCGGCGTTGAACTGCGGATTTGAAGGTGCCCGTGGAGCGATGCAAGCAGCCGACAAGGATGCTTTCATGTTGGCGGTTTCAGACCTGATGGCCGGCAAGGAAACTTCAGTTGAAAGATTGACTGAGGGTAAGGCTGAGCCGCGAGTGAACCTGTGTTCGCTATGCAAGATTGTTCCGTTTTCGACGGGGAAAGATGCCGAAACCGCCTAAAGTACTATGACATCAGCAGTGCCCACGCATTATGGTTCCGGAGACCCAGTTCTGCTAACGAGCCTCAAGGCGGCGGCTGGTTTCTGCTTCCAGGCAGATAGAACTCAGTGATCCCCCGTTTGCCCTCGGCCCGCCCCAGCTGCACGATCACATCAATGGATTTCCGGATGTACTCCCGCACTTCAGCGAAGGTCAGCGGTGTGCCGGCCTGCAGCACCATGATCGCCAGCCGGTCGATGGCGAGTTCCGCGGTTTCGGCGTGGATCGTGGAGACCGACCCACCATGGCCAGTGTTGATGGCCTCGAGATAGGTCAGGGCCTCGGCCCCGCGCAACTCACCGACGATGATCCGGTCGGGGCGCATGCGGAGGGAGGCCTGAAGGAGGGCATTGGCGCTGCGTTGCGAACCGGTTCCGCGGTCGGCCAGGAGGGCGACGGTGTTCGGTTGGGCGGGGAATAGCTCGAAGGCGTCCTCGATGGTGATCAGGCGTTCGTGCTCAGTGATATGGGTCAGAAGATGGCGGGCGAAAGTGGTCTTGCCGGTCGAGGTGCCGCCGCTGATCAGGACGTTGAGCCGCGCCTCGACGAGGGTCTGCAGCGCGACCTCGAGGTTTTCTTCTGCGAGACTGGCGATGTTTTTCATCTTCTCGGCGCGGAGCGCATCGAGCGAGACGGCCTTGCCGAAGAGATAGGCCGGGGCGTAGTCCCGGACGCTGCCCGAGGCGAAAAGTCGGATGGTGATCGAGGCACCGCGGTCGATGGCGGGCGGCACGGCGACCTGGACCCGGAGGGGGCGGCCCGCATATTCCACCTTGCCGGACACGAGCGGGTTCTTTTCAGAGACGCGGGCCTTGGCGTCGCCGACGATGGTCTGGGCCATGTTGAGGGCGGTGGTGCGATCCACGGTCTGGCCTTCGTGGCGCATCGTGGCGTCGCCCGCGACCTCGAGCCAGACCTTGCCGTCCGGGTTGACCGCGATCTCGACCACGTCGTCGCGCCGCAGAAGGTCGCGGAACGGATCGAGATATCGCTCGAGATAGGAGGCTGGGCTTTCTGTCCGGGTCAATAAATCACCACATCCCGATCCACGAGCACGGTGACCGAGGCCCCCTGATCGACATAGATCGTCGGCGCGATCGAGACCTGATCGGCGATGACCGACCCGACCGCGTCCTGCAGGTCGCTGCCGACATCTCCCAGGACAATGCTGGTGGTTTCATTGTTGGCACTCTCGGCCGCGACCGCAGGCGCCGCCCCGATCACGGAAATCAGAGCCGCCCCGCCAAAGCGCTCGGCGAACTTGGTATCGACGAGGCCGGTGAGGCCCGACCGGCCGAGCTGGTCCCCGCCGACGGCGGCGATTTCCATCGAGGTGCCGTCCGGGGTCAGGACGCGGGTCCAGAGGATCAGGATGCGCTTCTGGTGCATCTCGATGCCGGAGCGGTATTGGCCAAAAAGGCGGGAACCCCGGGGGATCAGAACCCGGTCCCCGGAGAACGCCGGAACCGGCTCGGAGACGACCGCGACAACGGAGCCCGGCAGATCGCTGTTGATGGCGGTCTGAAGCGCGGCCTGGATGACGGACCCTTGGGTCAGCGTGCGCTCGGGATGGGTGAGACGAGTGGCCTCCTGCACCTCGAGCGGTCGCGCGCTCTGCAGGAACGCCTCATTGCCTGAGAGCACCGGCCCCCCGGCACCAGCAGCGGCGGTAGGTTCGGCCACTGCCGCGCCACTCGCGCTGCCGCGCGGCCCGTCGGCATATACCACGGCGGGAGATTTGATCTGCGCGGTCAGAAGCTCCTCTGCAACCCGCTCGGCCTCGCGCTGACGCTGTTCCTCTTCCTGCCTGCGGCGTTCCTCGAGCAGGCGCTGGTCAGCGATCAGCCCTTCGCGGTCGAGCTCGGCCTCGAGCCCTTCCCGCTGCGCCCTCTCGGCATCGAGCATGGCTTGCAACCCGGCGATACGGGACTCGGTCTGGCGTTGCAGGTTGGCAAGCTCGGCCTCCTTTGCTGCCAGCATGGATTCGAGTGCGGCCTTCTGTTCGTCGAAGGCCTCGCGCAGGTCAGCAACGGCGGATTGGATTTCCGAGTTGCGGGCGGCCTGGCTGGCGGCCAGTGCCTCGCGCAGCTTGGCGATCTCGGCCAGCACCTCGGCGCTTGCCTCCGGGGCAGGGGCCGCGGGCACGTCGAGCGCCTCCTCGACAGCGATCAGCGCGTCATTGATCCGTTGTTCGGCCTCATCTGGCGGAAACTCCAACCGCCCGCCCGTGCCGGGGCGGCGGTCCTGAAAGGTCTCGACATCGGAGGTCTCCAGCGCGCTGTCACCTTCCTGCAACCCGGTTGCGAGGAAATACGCGACCCCGGCGCCGCCGAGCGCGAGGGCGGCGGCGAGCGCGCCGACCCCGAGGCTGTTGCCCCGGCGTTTGGATTTGCCGCGCTGGCTAAATTGATCGAGGCGGTCCTGCAGGTCGGGAGGGGTTTGATCGGCCATGGTCAGTTGCTCACGTAGATCGCGCTCTCGTCGCGCCAGGCGCAGATCGCCTCATCGCCGATGCGCAGCGTCCAGTAGGTGTTCACCCCGAGCACGCGGACGGTGTTGCCTGCCTGCGTCCAGTTCACAGTGCGCTCACGGCCTTGGTCATCGGCCTTGAAGAAGGCAGGCTGGCGACCGTTCTCCGGGAAGACGAAATACGTATAGCGCCCGTCGTCGTAGATATGGCTGGGGCGGAAGTCGCCTTCGCCTGAGACGCGGTAGTTGTAATTGCGCGGGGCCTCAAATCCCTTGGGCTGGGTGGAACCCGCCGCGCGGCGCTCCTCGTCGGGGTAGCGGAAGCGCACTTCGAAGAACATGCCGGTGCGGTTCGGGATCGAGCCTTCGCGCAGATGGAACGAATAGGTGCGTCGGTTGGTGATCACCGTCATGTTGGTCGAGGCATTGGCCACATGCGGTTTGATGGTCAGCACGTTGCCCAGCTCGGGGATCGGATCGACCTGGAAGCTTTCGGTGTCGCCAACAATCACTGCTTCAAACCGCTCGCCCGCCCCGAAATGAATCGTGGTCGAATGCCGCAGATCGGTCTCGATCCGGTAGACCTGGTTCTCATTATAGACGGCGGTGCGGATGCGGATATCGAGCGGGCCGCCTTGCGGCGTGGCCTCGGCAAGGGCGGCAACAGGAAGGGCAAGCGCCAGGAGGAGCGCGGGCAGGGATTTCATACTGGTCAGTTCTCCAGGGTCTCGGCATCGACGCGGTAGGAGGTCACCACGAAGCCCAAGGGGTTGGCCCAGACGTCCTGAAGGCGCTGGCGGGTTTCGGGTTGGAAGTCGTAGCCGACGGTGGCGACATAGGACCGGGTGACAGTGCGGGTGTCGCGGGGACGGCGCAGCGTGCGGGTGAAGCGCACCTGCGCCACGCCGCGCTCGATCTGATTCACGGATTTGATCACCACCTCGATCTTGGCGTCGCGGCCGTAAACGGTGATCGGGTAATCCTCGTTGGTCGAGGACCAGAGATCGCGCAGCGTGCGGGCAGCGTCACCGTCCGAGCGGTCCAGCACCGAGTTGATGCGTTGCTCGCCATCGGTCAGGTCATAGGTTTCCCGATCATCGACATAGGCCACGAGATTGGCCTGGATGATCGCGTCACTTTCGGAAAGGGTCAGCGCCTGCACGGCCGCGACCCGGTCCATCTCGCCGGTTTCCTTGTCGACCACGACCACGAAGGTCTCGGTCGATTTGAGGGGAAAGAGGCTCGCGCCCGCGACCATGCCGGCCACGCCGACCAGCACGCCCGCCGCCGCGACGAACCAGGCAAAGCGCTCGCGCCGCCGTGGCCCGAAGATGAAATCCGCCTCGAAAGCGTCGCAGTCTTGGCTCGCAGAACTGGTTACGGTTGTCTTCAAGTCAGTCGTCTTTCAAATCAGGGTTTGCGGAAGGATTTGGCGGCGGAGAGAAGCGCGCCGGGGCTTTGCCGGATCAACTCGCCAGTTTTCACCACGCCCGCATTGGCCATCTGGTTCAGCTCCTGCGGCGACTTGCCGGTGACGAGGCGGGAGGTGGTGCCCGTGCCGTACTGGCGCGTGTTCACGAAACCCTGGCGTGCGAGGCCGGTCAGACCCACGGCGTTGGAGGCAATGCCGACAACGCCGGTGAGGTTGGAGGCGATGTAGGGGACCGAGGCCATGATCCCGGCGCTGAGGATCAGGATGACGAGGAAGGGCAGGATGAGGCTGACCGTCTCGACATCGCCCGGATCGGCGGAGGCGTCCCCGATGGCCTCGGCGATGGCGACGATGATGCCGGCGGCCCCTGCGGCAGCGACCGGCATGAGCGCATAGCCGATGGTAGCGCGGGTCCAGGCCTCGAAGAGCGACTGGGTCGGCTTGAAGAGCGAGGTCACGATCATGAAGGGGGCGATCACGATCATCAGCGCGAAGACGATGCGGGCGAAGGCGATGATCCCGGCGGTGACGGCGGCAAAGACGGCGGAGAGGACGAAGAAGATGGCACCCAGGACCGCGCCGAAAACCCAGCCCGCACGGTCCCCGATCGTATCGCCATAGGCGGTGATGCGGGCGACCATGTTGTCGAGGCTCTCATAGACCCCGGCCTCGTCGCCGGACCCGGTGAGGGCCAGGATCGAGGCGCCGACGGAGTCGGGCACGCGTGTGACGATGTCATAGATGACGCTGAAATTGTCCCAACTTTGCGCGAATATCCCTACCAGTGCCACCTTCACCCCGAAGGCAAAGCCGGTGCCGAAGGGCAGGGGGCGCAGCTGCATGACCGCGTTGATGCCCAGAAGGACGAGGAGGAGGGTCGCGCCCGCCGAGATGACGTTGCCGACCGAGGCCGCCGAGGAGACAAAGCCGTCCTGCGCCACGGTGTTCACCGCGGCGTCGACCTGTCCCAGGATGTCGCGAATAACGCCCATTTACTCTGCGCAACCTTCTGCAAGTTGAGCCTCGAGCGCGTCGGCTTTGGCGTAGAGGTCCAGCACGTTGAAGGGCAGACGCGGATTGTCCGAGGTCTTGAACCGGGGCAGGGCGCCCAAGGCCTGATCCCAGCTGAACTGGTCCAGCAGGCAGGTGCAGCTCTCCGAGGCGAGGGCTTCCTCGGCGATCAGGATGCGCAGGATCGCGCGGTAGCCATTGCGCAAGTAAGCGGTCTCGGCGAGATCAACAGGCGGCTTTGGGACGCGGCATTCGTCCTCTTCATCCCGTACGATCTCCATCGAGGTGAAGGGCCGGTCCTGACCCGAGGCCGGGTCGGGCAAGACGAGAAGACCGACCGGAATGACAAGTGAAAGGCTGAGGAGACCGGCTTCCATCAATGTGAAGCGGCTCGGGGTGCGCTTGGACATTCTCATGGATCCACCGCCATCGAGCGGAACTTGCGTTCATCCGCGAGGGTGGCTGCATCGACGACGCCAAGTTGGCCGGCGCTGACGCCCTGGGCCGCTTCCAGCCGCCAGATCTGGGTCAGGATGATGCCGAGCTCTGCCGTGACGCGGGTGTTGAGATCGACGGCGGCCTTCAGCCCGTCCTGATCGTCGATCAGCCCGACCATGGTCTCGAGCCGCTCGAGGCTTTGGCCCGCTTCTTCATGGCTTTCCTGGGCTGCGACGGACAGCATGGCGCTGGCCCCGGCCGAAGTGGCGATCCGGTTGTCGGCGGGCTGATCGGAGCCCGAAAGCGTGCTCAGGCGCTCCGAGGTGAAACCGCTGCCAGACAAAACCCGCTCGACCGAGGCTGTGAGTTCCGCACCGGGATTGAAGCCGCTCAGGAAATCGCCGCTCGCCAGAGATTGCGCGGTGTTGAGCGGGGCGACCAACTTGCCGCGCAGTGCGCGGAATTCTTCGACCGTGGCGAAGAGCTCACCCAACCCGCTGCCCTCGATCAGCGAGGTCAGTTGCGCCTCGAGGTTTGTGAGCTGCGACAGTTGGGTTTCCAGTTCCAGCCGCATGGTGGCGAGCTGCTGCATCTGGACGTTCAGATCTTCGGCCATGTGCTCGAGTTGCGCGACCAGTTGTCCAAGCTGCGAACCATCGAAGGTTGGCACACCTTGGGCCGCTGCGGGCGAGGAAAACCCAAGCGTGGTGACCGCAGCCACGGTCAGGAGAAGCTGTCTCATTCGGGAACTCCCATTTGCATGAAGTCGCGCTCGGCCAGCCGGTCAGCGACGAGGTGCTGCGCATAGGCCGCCTCGCGCTGCTGGTTTGCCGCCATCAGCCGGACGCGGAGGTTGAGGATGCGACCGATCTCGGCCTTGGCGTAGGTGTTGAGCTCCCAGGCCGCCTTGGCATTGGGTTGCGCGTCGATCTGCAGGATGATCGCGCGCAGGCGATTGATGACCTGCTCTGTGGTGGCGGAACTGTCGGCGGCGTAATAGACGCCGGCCTCGGAGATGCTGGCATACTCGGCCAGCGCAAAGTCCGAGGGCGAGAGCGTGCCGAGCGCATCGGCGCCGCCGACCACGGCAAGGTATTCGTTGTAAAACTTGGAGATGTTGCGCACATAGCCTTGGGTCTCGGCAAAGGGCGGCACGCCACCATATTCGATCACGCGTCCCGGACCCGCGTTATAGGCCGCGAGCGCATGGGGGATGTTGCCGAAGCGATTGAGCTGGGTGGTGATGTAGCGCGCGCCGCCGCGCAGGTTGTCTTTGACATTATAGCGGTCGACGCCAAGATCGGAGGCGGTGCCGGGCATGAGCTGGGTCAACCCATAAGCCCCGACCGGACTTTCGGCGGCGACGTTGAAGCGGCTTTCCTGCTTGATCAGGGCCTGGAAGAGACAGCGCCACTGGGTGGCCGAGAGACCTGCTCGGGCCACACCTGGCGCGCCTGCGAATTCGCCCGCCACCTCGACGATCATCATCTCGACCGTCTCGCGACCGTCGCCGAAGAGGCGGCTGTTCATCGGGCTCGGGTCGGTGTTCGGGTAGACCGCCGCTACTCCGAAATCCGCATTGCCCTCGAGCGCGCGGATATCGACGCCGGGACCGGTGATCGCTGTGGTCATCTCTTCGAGCACACGCAACTGGTCAGCCTGGACATCGGCCAGGGTCGTCTCGGTGCGATCCTTGTCCTGCTGGACGCCCAGATCCTCGGCCAGTGCGGCCACCCGGGCGATGGCGCGCCCGATCGCGGAATTGTCCTGCGTCGGCACGCCCTGGGCGATCGCGGGCAGGGTGCTGAGGCCGAGGCAGAAACCGGCGGATATGATCGCGACGCGGCTCATTCCGGACGGGGCAGGGGCTCGAAGGTGCAGTCGGGCTTGGCCATTGCGTGAGCCGGCGCGCCCATGGTCGAGAAGGACAGGGCGGACCTTGTCACCTGCGGCTCGCCATTGCGTCCGAAGCAGGGCGAGGATTTCTCGGTGTATTTCTCGCAAGCCGAAAGAAGGCTTCCGGCGGCGCAAAGCGCGAGGAGAGGTTTCGAATTCATATAACATGTCTCCAGAAATCAGGATTGGCGCGCCAATCGGCGGGCACACGGGCCTCGCCGGTGGCGCCGCCGCCAAGGATGGGGAGGAGGGTGCCGAGGGCGGAGAGATCGGCATCGACAAAGACGCTGTCGCCCGCCGAGCGCACGAGCGCGATGCGCTGGCCGATTGTGGGCTGCACGAGGAGGGCAGCCTCCTTGGCGTTCACGCGCAGAAAGTCGTAATCGGAGATCGTGGCACGGTCGTTCGGGAAGAGGATCTGGGTCGGGACCGTCTCGACGATGGTCTTGCCGACGCGGCTATCGCGCAGCTGGCTCGGATACTGCGTCATCATGATCACGACGCAGTTCATCTTGCGCAGCGTCACCAGCCAGTTTTCCAGCCGCGCGCCGAAGTAGGGATCGTCAAGCAGCTTCCAGGCCTCGTCGAGGACGATGATGGTGGGGCGGCGATCCTCGACCACACGTTCGATCTGGCGGAAGATGTAGGAGAGCACCGCCATCCGCTCGGTGGTCATGTCGAGAATCTCGGTCATGTCGAAGCCGATGATGTCGGAGGCCAGTTCGAGCCCGGCACCATGTTCCGGCTCGTCGAAGACCCAGCCATAGCGGCCGCCCGGGGCCCATTCGGCGACGCGGGACTGTAGCTCGCCATCGTCGTCGAGCGATTGAAACAGCGTCTCGAAACTCGCGAAGCGCCGGAGCGAGCCCTCGGCATAGGCATTTTGCGCGACCGCGCTCTGGATATGGCGGGATTGTTCGCCCGTGAGGGTTCCGCCCCGGGAAAGAAGGGTCGCCAGCCAGTCCGAGAGCCAGGCGCGGCCCCGTTCGTCGATCTCGGTCATCAGCGGGTTCAGGCCCGTCGGCACGCCAGCGCGGATCTCGTTGTAGCGCCCGCCAAGCGCGCGGACCGCCATCTCGAGGCCGCGATCCTTGTCGAAGAAGAAAAGCCGCGCGCCGACCCGCTGCGCTTGGGCTGCGAGGAAGGCGGTGGTGAGCGTCTTGCCGGTGCCGGTGCGCCCCAGCACGAGCGTATGGCCGACGGTCGGTTCCTTGCCCGGGTTGCCCGCCTCGTGAAAATTGAACCGATAGCCCGAGGTGCCGACGGTTGGCAGGACCGAGATGGTCTGGCCCCAGGGCGATTGGTTGGGGCCGCGCCCCTCGACGCTGCCATGCAGGGCGGCGAAATCCGCGAAGTTGATCGAGGAGATCGGAGTTTTGCGAGCGCGATAGCCAAAGTTGCCGGGGGATTGTGCGAAGTAGGTGGCTTTCAGCGCCATGTTCTCGCGCACGATCACCGACATGATTTCCTGGCCCACGCGCTTGATCTGGGCTGCAGCGCGCTCAAGCGTATCGCGGTCGGGCGCATAGACGGCGATCGACAGGTGATGATCGCCAAAGGCGATCCGTCCCGCCTCCTGATCGTCGGCGGCCTGGCCCAGTTGTTCGCGCAGAGAGACGGCGGCATCGTCGGAGGCGTGCATCTGGCGGATGATGCGCTGGATGCGCTCGGCCATGATGTTGTTCGGGATCGGGCTGAAGGAGTTGGTCAGCACGATGTCGAGAGGCAGGTCGAGCGCGTCGAGCAGCGTGACGTCCGTGAGCGCCGGATAGGTTTTCATCGAAAAGAGTGCGCCGTATTTGACCTGGCCGGTCACGGCGTCGGTCAGGGTGACGACATCGCCGTCGAAGGTCGCGCGACAGTTGCTCAGGGTGTGCGAGAGGGGTAGGGCGCTCTGCCCGAAGGCGATGGGGGAGAAGCTGCCGGCGTTCAGCGTATTGAGGTAGCCCAGCCATTCACCGCCCGACTTCGTGAGCCTGACGGGGTTGGCCGAGGCAAGCGCTACCTCGAAGAAGCCCATGACCTCGTTCAACTCCTGCAGGCGTGTCGCGCGGTCCTTGACCCAGGCCTTGCGGGCCAGCGCACGCAGGAGGGGAATGCGGGCCGAGATATCGGGCCGCCGGATGACGCTGAGATAGAGTTGGCGCTTGGCCGGGCGCAGGTCTTTGACATGGGCCTGCCAGCGCGCATCGATCGCGGCGGCGAAGCTGTCCCCCTCGAGGGGGCGCATTCCGAGATCCTGCGGCACGGAGATGCGGTGAATGTAGAAGCCGAAGGCGTTGCCGGTCTGGGCGACGATGGCAGCGACTGCACGCTTGAGCGCGTCGAGCCGGGCATCTTCCGTGGTCATCGGGTTGAGCCCGTCGAGGCGGAGGGTCGCCATAAGGTCGCCCTCGCGCAGTACCATGACGTCGTCAGCCGCGAGCGCGAAATACGGCAGGTGCTCGGCGAGATAACTCTCCCGCGTGAACTCCCCCCCGCCTGCTTGATGCAGGGCGGCCCCAAAAGTGGAAAGTGTGCCCGCATCAAGCGCCAAAGCTGTCGCCTCCATGCAGGGCCCTGTTCTTCGTCGGACGCACTGATCCATAGGAGACGCGCAGGACCTCGAAGAAATGCGGCTCGCGGTCGGCGACAAACCAGAGGATCGGATAGGCGACGAGACCAATCAGGAAGAAGACCATCGACTTCGTCCAGATGAACGGCAGAACGACCCCGGTCGTCAGCACCACGAGGTATCCGACAGGGAGACCCAGATACTTGGGCGGACGGGCGAGGCCCAGAAAAAGGGGGGATCGTTCTGCCACTGCTCTACTCGGATCTCAGGAGAAGCCGTCGACGATGGTACCGGCCGAGAAGATCAGCACGATCCCGATGATGACCGAGGCGAACCAGCCCCAGTTGAGCCGCCCCATCATGCACATGAATCCGGTGCCGATGACCGCGAGCGTGGCAACCGCGATCCCGATGGGACCGGTCAGCGCGGCCTCGACGGTTTCCAGCATGGTCTGGATCGGTGACAAGTCCTGCGCGAGAGCGGGCGTTGCGAGAGCCGCCAAGGTTGTGGCGATGGGCAAGAGGCGGCTGAGGCAATGTCTGAGCATGCGAAGTTCCCTTGTTTTACTGAAGATCGATGAGGACCGGCGCGCGGGCTGGAACCCGGTCTGCGACGCGGATGTCCGGCGCGGAAACAGGTGTACCCGCAAGTCGGGACCGGATCCGGTGGATGCGCGCGATGTAGTCGCGGGTCTCGATGAAAGGCGGGATGCCGGAATACTCGACCACCCGGTGCGGTCCGGCATTGTAGGCCGCGAGCGCCAAGTCGATGTCCTTGAACGTTCCGAGTTGTGCGAGCAGATACCGCGCCGCGCCGTCGAGGTTCTGGGAGGGATCGCGCGGATCGACGCCGAGCGCACGGGCAGTATCCGGCATCAGCTGGCCAAGACCATAGGCATCCTTCGGGCTGACGGCGGTCGGGTTGTAGCTGCTTTCAGCCTCGACCAGGGCGCGGAACAGAATTTGCCAGTCGTCCGCATCAAGGCTGACCTGCCGCAGGGCACGGTTCCCCTGGTGGCGGACGGCAGTCGTGCGGATCAGGGAGAGGGTGTCGTCGCGACTGGAAGGCGGCGTGGCGTCCAACGAGGCCAGAACGACCTCGGCTTCAGCGCTATGTTCCAAACCAGCCCAGGCAGGGCGCTCACCGTGAAAGGTCCAGCCCGAAGTCCGGGCTGTGCCGTCGCGGCCGAAGGCGATAACGTCAGCCGCGCTCCTCGAGGGTGATGCTGTAGTCAGGACCAAAGCGCAGATCGCGCCCGTCACCGAACTCGAGATGATGTTTGAAGAGCCCTGGCCATATGTTGAAATACCGCGGCTCAGGCCCGTGCGGGGTGATCCGGGTCGAGACCAGAATGGCTTCCGGCTCACCCTCGCGCAGGTAGATGCACTGGTAGCGCGGCTTGCCATCGTCCGTGAACCCCACGAGTTCATACCGGCAGCGGAACGCGATGCCCTGTTCGGACAGGTCTTTGACACCATCGATGGTGATCAGGATCTGGTTGCGCGCTATCGGCATGTTCGGACTCTCCCCACGAGAGCCCTTCTACTTCCTGCGCTTAAATCCATAAAGTCATATGGAGTCAATACGACATATTGCAGATAAATACATATTGCGCGATAGTCTGCGCAACTTTTGCGGGAGAGCGACATGAAGCGACAGGCGATGGCAGCGGCGATGGGGGTGATGGCGGTGTTCGGAGCCCCGGGGAAGGCGCAGGCCTATGACATCGACTGCGCCATCATGCTCTGCATGGCTGGCGGCTTCCCCCCGAGCGCAGTCTGTGCACGGGCCTATCGCACTATGATCCGCCGCATCACGCCCTGGCCGAGCCTGCCGCCCTTCGGGGTCTGCACCTTCGCACATGTGCCGGTCGAGCTGGGCGGGCCCGGCGGGGAGGGCGAGCTCGACACCACTCTGCCCGAATACGAATGGCTGAACCGCACCCATGTGATCTGGTTCACCGGTCAAGCCTATAGAGAAAGGGGAGGTGAACAGTATTGGGACTGGTCTCTCCGTTCCTGCGACCGAGAGAACCGCACCTGCCGGTACATCCAGCGGGTCTACCGATCCCACACGCCCTGGCCCGAGGCATTCGTATCGGAAGGCGGTCAGGAGATCGCCTATCCGACCGGCGGAGGTTCCTCGTACTTCTATTTGCGCAGTATCATGGTTGAATACGGCGACTACGAGGGCAACATGGGCCACTCGGAGTGGTTCTCCTACTGATCCGAACGGTCTGATGCCTTCAGGGAAACTGGGCGAAGCTCGACCAGACAAGCATCAAAGCGTTCTGGATCGACATGCCAGCGGCGGCTCACCGAGCCATCATTCCAACGGTAATCGGTGAACAGGTGAATCTCCTGCGCACCGTCGTTCAGAAACCCGTTCTGGAAGGGCCAGCCTGTCTTCTTCTTACCCATCGAACTCTCTGCACTCCATTTGACTACCTCTTGAGACGTTCCGCTCCAGGACGCATCAGGGGCTGGCAAAAACTGGCTAGCGTTTTGTGAAGAGCTCTGCTGGATCTACGTTCAGTGCTTTGGCGATACGTTCGAGAAGGTCGAGGGAGGCCGCGAACTTGGCGTTCTCGAGCTTGCCCATATGGCCGCGACTCACATCGGCCCGATGAGCAAGCTCCTCCTGGCTGAGGCTGCGGGCGCGTCTCAATTCCTGGATGTTTAGTGCTACACGGTCCCGCAAGTTCATGCCGTTGAAACGGACACGATGCGCGAAATATCGCCACGCGATATATGTTACATTCGGAAGTGCAGAGAAGAAATCTTGGGATGGCGCGAGATCGCCGGAATGGAATGCCTGCCGAAACGCAGGTCACGTGATGATCCGTCTGTCACTTGGCACTTAAATGTGAGAATGCGGCCGTTCCGAGTATTCTTGGCATTTTAATATGAGAATCATTTGGCCGTTTCTCATATCAATTGGAACTGTTGGGGCGGTCCCCACTCGAGAGCTGGGGCGACCAAATGGTCAGTTGCCATGACAAATCGGTTCTTGTTTTCTCCCATCATGTGCCCTTGCAGCATCTTCAGCATCGGTGGTCCTGCGCGGTCGATGATCGCCACGCCTGCCAAGAGCGCGGGACGGACGTGTAGCGGCAGAATGGGGTGCTTTGGCGAGAACGGGAACGCGGTCTCTTTGGTTAGAAGGTCATCGAAATCGGGAACGATGGCGCCAAGGAGACGGTAGCGCCAAAAATCGCAATCGCGAGGGGGTGGCCAGGGGATGCGGCGCATGAGCAAGAGTCGCGCAATCTCCAGCGGTGGCAGCCATGTTTCCACGCGGCGTTCTGCGTGGTTATCCAACAAGGCCTCACCGCGACGTGCTGCCGCGCGATATGGTGCAAGTGTCCGATCGCCATCGCTGGTGGTCTTGTCCTGGTAGTGTTCCCCACAGTGCGGGCAAGTGATCCTCCAACCTTGCAATTCGCTTCGAAGGACTGGCAGTAGATCAGCACCAGAATGAGTGCAACGCGCGCAACGCTGCATCGGACCCTTGGAAATGAAGCGGTGAGCGGCTTTCGGGGCGTCTGCGAAGCTCAGGCTGCGTACAAGTTTCGGGCCCACGCCGAACATCCCCGCAATCCGGTCCGTCTGCGCTTTCGTCAGCGACAGGTCGATTGCCCCATGCGATGTCGCCTCCGGTAGCCCATGGCGCAGCATGGTCAATGGTGTGACCCCATAGAAGTCCGCGTGGCGATTAATCCAGGATGACAGGACTTCGCCGGGCAGGGGTGACAAGGTGACGGGCAGGGGTCCTGTCATGCGAAGGCTGCCTCGGTGTCAAACGCGGGCACCCAGGCCTCGACGGCGCCGTCGGTGATGTGTTCGGTCCCGCTTTCGATGGCCTCGATCGCAAGACTGCCCAACATCTGGAAGATGTTCGCCGTGATGCCGTCCGTTATCTGCAGAATGCGCCGCAGGGATTTAGGCGTCAGCACAGTAGGTCGCCGCAATGGCGTATTGCGCAGGATCGACGCAATCAACGTCTCGAAGTTCTCATTGGCGGCCCAACGGTTCAGGGTGAGTTGCTCGAAGCGGCGCGCAAGCTGAACGTCGCCGCCGATGGCTTCCCGGGCGTCGTTCACGCCGAAGCAGACCAGGGAGATTTGGAGCCGATTGCTGATAAAGCGCAGCATGTTGAGCACGATACGTTGCTCTCGATAGGTCCCGGCAAGGATGTTGTGGACCTCGTCGATGACCAGAACCTGGGTGCCGATGGCCTTCATGATCCGCAGCGTCGCCTGTTCCATCTGGGCAATATCGGCCCGTGGTGCCTGCGGTGCACCGAGGAGGGAAAGCAGTTCACCATAGAACCGCCGCTCGCCGGGGCGGCTGACCATTTCCATGGCCAGGACCGGTGTCATCAGAATGCCGGTCCGGCGAGCGAGATGTGGCGGATGCTGGTCACGGAAGCGTTGCATGATCATGGTCTTTCCCATCCCGCTATCGCCGTAAATCGCGACAGACGGCATGCGGGGGCCTCTCGGATGATCAAGAAGCGCCTCAAGGCGATCGAGGGCTTGCTTCGCGCGAGGGTAGAGAACCCAACGGCGGGACCTGATGGCGCGAATGCGTCCTGCCTGGGGTTCAGACAGCAGGGCCGCCGCGTCGGCGGTCAGATGAGGGTGATCGTTCGTCATATTGGCTCCAGCTCATTCGATGTCCTCAACAAAAGGCACCGGTTTGCTGGAGTCGACACCACGGAGCGTGCCCGTGTCCCGGAGGTCGTCGGCACGCCTCGGCTGAGCCTTGCCGCGCCGCGCGGCCGCGGTTTTTTTGACGGCCTTGTCAACCAACTTCCGCTGTTCGAGCGCGGTCCTCACAACCGCGCGGCTATCGACTTCTCGCCGCCCTTTCTCACGCAGGGTGCGCCGCGCCGTCAAAGCCTCGTGCAGGGAAATGGGTGCCAGGGTCAGGTCCGCGTAGCGGGCTTCGACGAAGTTGCCCGAGGGCCGCCGCACGAACACGCGCGACATGTCACGCGGATCATACTTCACGAGAAGCCGCCGCTCTGTCCGGCCGACATCGGCGCTGAGTGCGGCTGACCAGTAGCGCAGATCGAACAGGTGAATGCCGGTCGGACGCAAGGTCCGCTCCTGTTCCGGCAGGAAAGAGACCCAGAACTGCAGTCGATCTTCCGGCAGCCGCAGCGGGATCTCACCTTCGTGGTCCCGCCAGACCGCAAGGGGAGGGCGGCTCAGCGAACTGTGGATGGACTGATGATAGGACCCGACAATGTCGAGGGCGATATAGCGCTCCAACTCCCGCAAGGTCAGCGCCGCATGTTTCTTTGAATCATACTCCGCGAGGTCCTGAGCGTTGCTGAAGGTCGTACCGGGCAAAAGGTGCAGCCGTCCCATCTGGGTGCCGATCAGCCGCTCGATATGCCCGCCGAAGCGCGGTGTCCCCGGCGGTCGCCAGTCGATCGCGATGCCCGCATTCTCGCAGCCACGTTTGAAGGCGCGACTCCGGAAATCCGCGCCGTTGTCCACATGAACTCGGTCGGGAAGGCCGGCCACCGGCCAGGGCTCTTCGATTTCGCGCGCTTTGAGCCAGGCCGTCTTGTCATAGACCGAATGCAGCAAGCAGAGGCTCGTCGAAAGCCGGGATGGCGCATCCATGGTCAGGTAGAACCCTGTCACCATTCGGCTGAAGACATCCATGGCCAGGGTCAGCCAAGGTCGTCCGATCGGTTCCCGGGTTTCCTCATCGACGACAAAGATATCGGCTTTCGTGTGATCGATCTGAACAATCTCGAGGGGTCGAGTGGTGCTCAGTGTTCCCGGGACTGGCGTCGTTGCTTTTACGGTCCGCGTTTCGCCCCGGCGCTGCGCCCGGTGGCGCAGGTCCAGGTCGCCCAGACGCCGCTCGATTGTTCGACGATGCGGCGGTTTCAATCCTTCCGCATCGCAATCCGTTTCAATGTCCCGCACCAACTGCGAGACCGTCGGCCGGGTTGGTTTCAGATAGTATTTGCGGATTGCCTTCTCGATGATCTCCTCGCGTCGAGCATCCAAAGCGCGATGGCCCGCCGGGCGTCCGCGCTTGGTCTCAACGAGCGACATCACGGTTCCGTCCGCCCGAAAGCGTCTTAGCAGACGGTAGGTCGTCGCTTGGCTGACCTGCAGTTCGGAAGCAAGATCGGCAATAGCGTTCACGGTTGACTGACCGGAAGCGGTCTCCAGGAACCTGCGTATCGCGGCCGCACGGCGGCACGCTTCTGCCCACAGGGCGTCGTCTACCTCGTCTGGAAGTGGTTCGGTCACAGTGAAAACCCGACAAAATCGGAGCCACGATTATTGAATTAAGTGCTAAAGTCCAGTCTCCATCATCAATTTAAGTGCCAATTCTCATATTTAAGTGCAAAGCTAAGCTATTGAAATCAGGGAGAGCGCATTATCAGCTTTAAGTGCTAAGTGACAGGATCATCAAGAATATTCCGGTTGGTGGGACGGATCGCGAAGCCACAGGGGCTTGTGGAGATCCTGTTCTTGATCGAAGCCGTCACTTGGTTCAAGCGCTGTCACGGACGGGGCCCACCAAAGCCATGATCGGCACACTCCCTTTGTCATCGGGTCAGGAATTGCCCTCCGCTGCCGCCACCGCAGCGAGGTAGGCTCGTAACACCGCAAGGCTTTCCGGCTCGTCCAGAAATGGCATGTGCGCCCGGTCGGGTACTTCGGTTCGGATCAGGTCTGGCCGCCGCAGCGCCATCTCCTCGACAATGCGGGTGGATAGGATGTCCGAATTTTCCCCACGGATCACCGCCACCGGCCGCCCGGCAAGCGCGTCGAATCCGTGCCACATGTTCGGCGCCCGGTCTAGCGTGGCCATGAAAGCGTCGCGCAGGGCAGGGTCGTAGGTAATACGCAACCCGTCCGGCGTTTCGGCGAAATGGTGCTGCACCTCTTCGCACCACCGCGCATCGGGCACGCCGTAAAACCCCGGATGATGCGTGGACATTGCCGCAATGCGCGCGTCAATATTGCGTTCTTTGGGCTGGAGCCCGACATAGGTGGTGATCCGCATCCGCCCGTCCGGCTCCATTTCGGGGCCGATATCATTCAGACACAGGCCCAGGACGCGCTCCGGGACATGCGCGGCCAGCGCCATGGTCACCATGCCGCCGCGCGATGTACCCAGAAATGGCGCGGCCTCGATCCCTAGGTGATCGAGCAGGTTCAGGACATCCTCACCTTCGCGGGGCACGGTGTAAGTCTCCGCGCCGGTTTGTTCGGAGAGGCCGCGCCCGCGTGCGTCGAGGGCAACCAGTCTGTGGTCCGGAAAAAGCGGACGCAACAGTTCGAAATCGCTCCCGTTCCGGGTCAGGCCGTGCAGGCAAACCAGGATCGGCCCGTCACCGCCATCGCGATAAAACAGGCGAGCGCCGTCCGAAGCGGTAAAATGGGGCATGGTCGAACTACTTCTTTCCTGGTGGGTTTCCGGCGGCGCGGCTGTCGGCGATGGAGACGCCCGCAACCGAAAAGTGATTTGTCGGGATCTCTTTCAGGATCACGCGAATGCGCTCCGGCTCGGCATCCATGGACCGCGCCAGGGCGTCGGTGACCTCGCGCATGATCGCGCGCTTCTGGTCGTCGCTTCGACCCTCGAAGATCAGGATTTCTGCTATCGGCATTGGGTTCTCTCCTTCACGTGTGGCTCAGGTTTCAAGCGTTGGTGACGGGCTGAGGCGAAGCTCGATCCGGCCGAGCGGGCCAAATTCGGCACTGACAACGGCACCCGCAGACAGCGAAATGGCGGCGGTGGCGGCCCCGGCCAAGACCACGTCGCCTGCCGATGTGCTGATACCACGCGCGCAGGCGAGGCGCCCGGCCGCCGCCAACGCGTTGAGGGGATGCCCGAGAATTGCGGCGCTTGAGCCAGTCTCTTCCGGCCCGTCCGACATGGCAATCGAGATGGCGATATCGCTAATCTCGGTTTCAGGCGGGAACCTGCGGCCAAGAACATAGCCGGCAGAGGACGCATTGTCGGCGATCACATCGCCAAGGTCGAAACGGAATCCGTCGTAGCGGGAATCGATGATCTCCAGCGCTGGGGCCACCGCCTCGACGCAGGCCAGAGCTTCCTGCGGTGTCGGATCCGGCGGCAGTGGGCTGCGCAGCACAAATGCAATTTCGGGTTCGACACGGGGATGAATCAGCGGGCCGAGGTCCAAACTGTCGCCTTCGTCATGGTGCATCGCGTCGGTGAGTTGACCGAGGATGACCTCGTTCACGCCAACCTGTTTCATCTTCGCTTCGCTGGTGAGGCCGAGTTTCACCCCAGCCAGTCGTTCGCCCCGCGCCAGTCGATGCGCAACCACAATCGCCTGGATGGCATAGGCGTCCTCGACGGACAGAGCCTTGTCCGGAGGGAGTTGCGGCACGGGCCGGGTTGCGAAAGCGGCATTATCGAGAAGGGCCGCGCGGTCCTGGAGGCTGGTCATGGGGTAGGCTCCGTTCGAATATCTGATGTGACTGGATGACCCCAGCCGACGAAGGCGGTCCGGACGATCAACTCAACACCCCGCCAAGCCAAAGCGAGATCGCGGGAAAGGCGATAAGCAGCACCATGCGCAACAAATCAGCGGCCAGAAACGGCAATACCCCACCAAAGATGGTGGAAAGCCGGACGCGATTGCCCACGACTGCCTTCATCACGAACACGTTCATTCCAATCGGGGGGGTTATCATGCCGATTTCGACAAGTGTCAGCGTGACGATGCCCCACCAGATCGGATCGAAACCCATTGACAGGATGATGGGCAACACAAAGGGCACGGTGATGACCACGGCGGCCACTGTGTCGAAGATGCTTCCAAGCACCAGGTACATGATGGCCAGCAAGGTCAGAACCGCCCAGGCGGGCAGGGTATCCGGGTTGATCACGGCCTCCAAAGCCTGAGCCATACCCGCAAAGTTCAGATGACTACCGAAGATATTGGCGCCGATGATCAATAGATAAAGTCCGGCGCTGGTGCCCGCAGCATCCCGCAAGGCTTCGAACAGGCCGCTGACAGAGGCGCGGCCCGACATGAGCCAAGCCACGAAGGAGAAACCGGCTCCGACCGCAGCGGCCTCCTGCACGGTGAAGACGCCGCCATAAAGCCCCCCCAGCACAGCCAGGAACAGGGTGATCGGGCGCCAGGCGATGCGCAGCGCGTAGACCGGGGCGAAAGTTTCGGAACTGTCGGGGACCGGCGCCGCATCGGGACGCAGCCGGACCTGGATAAGGACAGACGCGACGTAGAGCGCCAGGGCCAGCATCCCCGGAACAATCGCTGCCGTAAACGCCTTGGCGATCGAAATTTCGGAAATGACGCAGTAGATGATCAGGACCACTGAGGGCGGAATAAGCGCGCCCAGTGTGCCGCCGGCGGCGATGCTGCCAGTCGAGAGCCCCGGCGCATAGCCGCGTGATTGCATCTCGCGAAAAGCGACACCGCCAAGCGTGGCGGTGGTGGCCACCGACGAGCCGCTGATGGCACCGAAACCAGCGCAGCCCATGACAGCGGCGAGTGCATGGCCGCCGCGCAGGCGACCAAAAACCGCCGTCGCAGCGGTGAAGATGTCATCGGCAAAACCTGCCGCGACCGCGAGGTTTCCCATCATCAGGAACAACGGCACCGCAGCCAGATCGACGCTGGACAGGCTTCCGGTCAGGTTATTTGTGCCGATGAGCAGGGCCGGGCGAAACCCCATCTGAAGCAAGACAGCGCCAAGCCCGGCAATCGCCAATGCCACGCCAATCGGGACATGCGCCAGCGCCAGGAGGTAAAGAATAGCGAAGGAGGCCAGGACCTTTGGCCCCGCCCCAAGCGTCGGTGCGAAATACGCCGTGCTCAGCATCACCGCGAAAGCGGCGGCGACCATGAGCGTGGGCGGAACCACATCGCGCAGCCGTTTGCCCGGATTCCGAAGATAGGAGGCAAGTTCCGAGACGAAGACCGCAAGCTGTGCCAGCGCCGCGAGCCCGATCATAACAGCGGCCGCACCCCAGAACGGGGCCTTGGGCAGCCCCGTAACCAGCGTCGTCTCGCCATGTGACGCTTTCCCGATGGCGTATCGGATAAGAAACCATGCAAAAAGGCAGGACACGAACAAGCCGAGGCCCGCCGCGATCAGGCGCGGAGCGGCCTCACGACCTGTGATCTGGGCCAGTATACCCATTGCAACGTGCGATTGTCGCGTGTTCGTCCAGACCAGAGCCAGCGCCATAACAACCGCAAAGCAAAGTTCTGCAACTTCATACAATCCGAGGATTGGTGCCGAAATGCTCCAGCGCAGCAGGACATCCAGGGTGAAGGCGAGCGACAACCCGAGCAGCATGAGGCCCGCCGCGTTGGCCAGCTGGCGGGCCGCGAACTCGCGCAGCCCACCCCCAGCCACCTCGGTAACGTTGGCTGTGGCGGCAGACATCCGCTTCCCCTGCGTTACTGACTCTCGCGCCAGGCTTTGATTTCAGCGCGGTATGCGTCCAGCACAGTCGCCCCGTTGGGCGTGGCCTCGACCCACTCCGCGATCACCTTGTCGGCGGCCGCTGACCATTTGGCCATTTCCGCTTCGCTCGGGACGATGATGTGATGGCCTGGCGTTGATTCCACCACGGCCCGGACACGATTACTCTCGTCCTCAAGACCCGGGCCCCAGAATGCGGCGAAGGCGGACGGCGGGTTGTCGTCGAAGACCTTTTGGATATCCGGCGGCAAGCGATCGTAGGTATTCTGGTTCATGACGATATACATCGGCGTCGTACCGAGCGGGATGTCGACATGGCCGAGCGTGACGTCGAGCAGCGAAAACCCTTCGACAGCAAACCAGTCGGCAGCGGCCGCATCGACCACATTCTTGGACAGCGCTTCAGCGATGGCCGGAGCCGGCAGTCCGACCGGAGTGGCGCCAACGGCGGTGATCATGGCCGAGAGAACGCTGCCCGCAGCGCGCACCTTGGCGCCCTTGAAATCGTCCAACCCGGTGATCTCGCCGGAATGGTGCAAACGCGCAATATCAGCGGTACCGATGCCAACCACCTTCACGGACTCAAATCCCTCGATGAGGCCGTCCTCATAGAGGGCTGCAAGGGCTGCGGATGTCTCGGAAGAGCCGCTGGCAAGAAGTGGCAGCTCTGTGACGCCCGCCGACTTAAACCGACCGGAGTTATAAGATGTAATGCTCCAGCCAAGATCAATCAGGCCCGCCTCGACGGAATCGAACACTTCGTTTGGAGCGGCAGCCGAGCCACCGGTGAGGAATTCCACCTTGAGCTTGCCGCCCGATTCCTCTTCCAGCTTCTTGAACCAGGGCTCGAAGAGACCGGTATTCAGGAAGTTTGTTGGGCCGGTAAAACTCGCGAAACGGAGCGTAACTTCCTGCGCGTTGGCCGTAGAAACAATGGTGGTCGACAGAGCGACACCAAGGGTTAACGCCGTAAAACGACGGCAGATCGTTGAAATGGACATTAAGGTCCTCCCTACCTTGTTGAGATGCCGCGGCATCCGTTCTGACGCGACAAAAGGCGGTTCGCGAGACTGCAAGTCTCCCCCTCACCGCCTCGTTATCGCTAGAGGCACAAAGAGAAATCCTGAAGGGCAAAGTCTAAAGTATTCACTTGGCGAACATCCTTTATTGGATGCCTCGTTTGGATGACTCAATAACGCGTTTGCGCTTTCAGAGCCGCCTCGGACCGGGCAATGCACTCGCGCAGGGGTTGGAGGCAAGTCGCAGCCGCTTCAGCGGGCGACATCGCCGTGCGGAAAAAGGCGATATTGACTGCGCCGATCGATTTGCGCCCGAGTTTGACGGGCAGGGCGATGGCGCTGATGTTCTCTTCGATCAACCCGACCGATAGCGCGTAACCGCGCCGGTGGATTTCGTCAAGCCGACCATCAATGTTGCCCAGAATCGCAAGGTCCTGGCCATCGAGCGTGCCGATTCGGTGCAATATGTCCAGAGTGCGCGCCAAGTCTGAGCGACCGAGCGAACTAAGATAGGCAAGCCCCAGCGCCGAACGGAGAACGGACCGCGTCTTGCCCACCAGCCTACGGTGAACCGAAACAGGACTGTATTTGTGGCTGGACGCCTGAATCACCATCTGCCCGGAAACCAGCGTCGCAAAATCACTTGGCCAAATGACCTGCTCGGTGAGTTCGTGCAGCATTTGCGACATGATCTGCGTCGCGACATCTTCGTACCGAACGCCATCGCTGAGTTGGTGTACCCGCTCGGTCAGCGACACCGAGCCATCCTCGGCGCGGCGCATAAGATAACCTTTGAGTTCAAGCGTGTGGATAAGCCTATACAGCGTGGCGCGGTCGATTCCGGTGAAGGTCGCAAGTTCGCCGACCTTTGCCCACCCCAGATCACCCGCAGCCTCCAGCAGATCCAAAGCGCGCGTGACCGCACGTATCTCCTTGTAGGGGGAGGCGGTATCGGAATCGCCAGCTATTGTCATGACCTACTCCCGTTCGCCACGTGAACAGTATGGAGGTGGTCGTTGTGGAAAATCAAGGGGGGCGTCATTTCTTGAGTGTCGGGAGGTTACAGACCTTGTCCGGCATTCGGCGAAACCGCTCACCCTGACACGGGGCAGAAGCGGACGCCTCTCGGAGAGGAGGAGACGAAATGATTGTTGGAAGCGTCTGCATGTCGCACAGCCCTATCATGGATCGGAACCGCGCGGCACCTGAGGCCGAGAAACGATTCTGGAGGGCCATCGACAAGGCGAGCGACTATGTTGCTGAAGCCGATCCGGACCTGGTGGTGATTTTTCATCCGGACCACGTGAACGGTTTCTTCTACAAACTTCTGCCGTCTTTCTGCATCGGAATCGAAGGCGACTCCGTGGGCGATTTCGGCACCGTTGCGGGCAAGCTCGATATTCCCGCAGGCCGGGCCTGGTCCTGCGCCGAACACACGCTGAAAGAAGGCGTCGATGTTGCGGTCTCCTACCGCATGGATGTGGATCACGGCGGTGTTCAGCCGATCGAATTGCTCTCGGCAAAGGTGCC
The DNA here is from genome assembly GCF_001886735.1 of Sulfitobacter alexandrii. Classification (NCBI taxonomy): domain Bacteria; kingdom Pseudomonadati; phylum Pseudomonadota; class Alphaproteobacteria; order Rhodobacterales; family Roseobacteraceae; genus Sulfitobacter; species Sulfitobacter alexandrii. The sequence goes on along the minus strand of NZ_CP018081.1, from coordinate 255,424 downwards.
GTTGACGCGCATGATCCCGATTTTCGTGAATTGTGCCCTGGCGCCGCGGCCGACGATGGCAAGGGTCCGCGCTCTCGGCGAGGCGGTCGGCCGCTGGGCAGCATCGTGCCCTGAACGGGTGCTGATCGTGGGTTCCGGCGGGTTGTCGCACGATCCGCCAATTGCCTCGCTGGACACGGCAACGCCGGAAGTGCGCCAACGGCTGATTGACGGCGGCCCGCTGCCGCACTCGGCGCGCACGGCACGACAGAATAACGTGATGGGAGAGGGGCCGCGCTTTGCCGCCGGGCAGTCGAAGCTGCTAGCGCTCGATGCTGACTGGGACAAGATGTTGTTGGACGGCTTCGCGGCTGGTGATCTCTCCACGCTCGACTCATCAGACGACCAAACGATCTCGCAGACCGGTGGCCGGGGCAGCCATGAGGTGCGTTGCTGGATCGCTGCATTGGCGGCCCTGGGTCAGGGCTACAAATCAGACGTGTTGTTCTACGAACCTATTCCGGAATGGCTTACGGGCATGGGCATCATGACGGCCACACCGGCCTGACGCCACGGATTCAACCAGACGGCCGACGCGCTTGGCGAAAGTCGACACGAAAAGCAGGAGTGAGACATGGGAGTCCGTAGCGGACAGCAATTCATCGACGGGTTGAAAGCCAACCCGCGCGCAGTTTGGATTAACGGCGAAAAGGTCGAGGATGTCACCACGCATCCGGCCTTCTCGCGGATCGTGCGCCAATTGGCCCGGCTTTATGAAGCCCAGGTCGATCCGGCGACCCGCAATACATTGACCTATGAAGTCCCCGAAACCGGTCAGCGGGCCGGCATGGCCTTTATGCCGGCGAAAACGTCCGAAGATCTGCGCCGCCGCCGCGATGCCTATTACCTCTGGGCGTCGATGAATTTCGGCCTGATGGGGCGCTCCCCGGACTTCCTTAACGCCAGTTTGCTTGCATTTGCCGAAGCGCGCGAGGTTTTCGCCCGCGGCGGCGACCGCTTTGCGGACAATATCGTCAATTACTACAAATACATCCGCGACAACGATCTGTTTCTCAGCCACGCGCTGATTTCGCCGCAGAACGACCGGACCAAATCGTCTTCCGAACAGAAAAACCTGCACATGCGGGTGGTCAAGGAAACCGATGAGGGCATTTACGTGCAGGGCGCGCGGATGGTGGCCACGCTCGGCGCGGTTGCGGACGAAATGCTGATGTATTGCCTGCCCGGCATCCCGGAAAGTGACGCCGACCACGCGTTGTCCTTCGCAGTTAAGGTGTCCGATCCGGGCGTGAAGCAGATCTGCCGCGAACCCTACACCGTCGATGGGCAGCGGTCCGACTTTGATCATCCGCTGTCGAATAACTTCGAAGAGAACGACTCGCTCTTGATCTTCGACAATGTCTTTGTTCCATGGGAACGGGTGTTCATGTATCGCGACGTTGCGCTCAACAACGCGCTTTATACCGAGACGGCGCTGCGCAACTACACCGCGCACCAGACCAACACGCGGGCGCTGGTGAAACTGCAATTCGGAGTGGGCGTGGCCATGGCTGTCGCGCGTTCGATTGGCGCCGACCAATTCCTGCATGTGCAGCGAATGCTGGGCGAGGCCCTGAACGGAATCGAGTTTCTCAAGAGCGGCTTGGTGCGCTCCGAAGTGGAATGTGAGCAAACCGGCCATGATACGGTGCGCCCGGCTCTGGCCCCTTTGCAGGCGCTGCGCACCTTCCTGCCAACCGCTTACCCGAAGCTGGTGGAGACCATTCAGACCATTGCCGCCGGCGGGTTCATGATGATGCCCTCGGGCGCAGAATTCACTGTCCCCGAACTGTCTGAAGACACGGACCTTTATTACCAGGGCGCAGGCGGAATGTCTTCGGTAGATCGGGCGCGGCTTTTCAAGCTTGCCTGGGATCTTTCCGGTGAGGCGTTTGGCTCACGGCTGCTTCAGTACGAGCGCTACTATGCGGGCGATCCGATCCGGACCACTGCCTCCAACTATCTTCAGGTGCAGGACGAAGAGATGATGCGCCTGGTCAACGATGCGCTGGCGCTGGCTGGTGATCCTGAACCCGCGCGCAGCCTGCAGCGCGACGCAGCAGAGTGAAAAACGTGGAGTATGAGATGACAATGACGTCCCAACACAAATCCATCTGGACCGACCTGACGCGGGTGCCTTTTACCCAGGGCTATCTGGATGCGGGCGGCGTCCGCACCCGCTATCTGGCGGCCGGTGACGAAGACAAACCGCTGCTGATCCTGATCCACGGGACCGGCGGCCACGCCGAGGCCTACAGCCGCAATCTTGCCGCCCATGCCGAGCATTTCCGCACCTATGCAATCGACCTTGTCGGCCACGGTTGGAGCGACAAGCCGAAGCTGGATTACGAAATCGCTGACTATGCCAAGCACGTGATCAATGTGATCAAGGCGCTCGGACACAAAAAGGCGCATGTGTCGGGCGAGTCCCTTGGCGGCTGGGTGGCCGGATGGATGGCGGTTCATCATCCCGAATGGCTCGACCGCACTGTACTGAACACGGCCGGCGGCTGGACCGCTTATCCGGAGGTGATGGAACGCATCAAGCGGCTGACCATGGAAGCGGTGAACGATCCGTCGCCTGAGCGGATTCGAACGCGGCTGGAATTTCTGATGCACGACCATTCCAAGGTGAATGACGATCTCGTCGAAGTGCGCCGGGCAATCTACGCACAGCCCGGCTATGCCGACATCATGGAACGCATCCTGTGCCTGCAGGAAATGGACATCCGTCAGCGGAACATGTTCAGCCCCGAGGACAGTGCCAAGATCACAACGCCGACTCTGGTTCTGTGGACCTCGCACGATCCCACCGCAGCGCCCGAAGAAGGCCGCAAGATCGCGGATGCGATTCCCGATGCGCGCTTCGAAGTGATGAACGAATGCGGCCACTGGCCCCAATTCGAAGATCCCGAAACTTTCAATCGGATTCACATCGACTTCCTGCTGGGCCGCTGACCGCGACCCGGAACGGAAACACGTGGTTTCATCGGCCCAACCGACCCTGAGACAAGGAGAGCAAAGTCATGACGATAAACACACAGGCAAAACGCCTTGTCAGTGCCAAAACGACACCACCCTTGGCGCCGACAGCGTTCCGCGATGCGCTGGGACGTTTTGCCACCGGCATCACGGTCATGACGACGCATGATGACGAGGAGGGGCATTATGGCGTCACGGCCACATCGTTCTCCTCGTTGTCGCTTGACCCGCCGCTGGTGCAATGGAGTTTGCGCAATGAAGCCTATTCGTTGCCGGTTTTCCTGCGCGCGCAACGCTTTGCAGTGAATATCCTGGCGGCGGATCAAGAAGAGGTGTCGCGGCGTTTTGCGACCGCCGATGTTGACCGCTTTGCCGATCTTGACCTTGACGAAGGAATTGTCGAGTTGCCCTTGATCAAAGGTGCAGCGGCCTGGATCGAATGCAGCCTCGAAACCACGCTTCCCGGCGGCGATCACACGATCCTGGTAGGGCGCGTGTTGCGGGCCCGCACATTTCCCGAGCCGCCGCTTCTGCACTGGCGGGGCGACTATCTGCCGATTGACGAAGACGCCCGCCAGCCTCGGGGCACCGCATGAGCGGGCGCATCGACGACATGGCCACGGCGCTGGTGGACGCCCGGACAGAGCTGAAACAGATCCCGCCGCTGCGCGAAAGTCACGGGCTGGACACGGTTGAGGACGCCTATGCGGTGCAGGACGCCGCAAACAAGATTTGGCTTGGCCAGGGACGACGGTTGGTTGGTCGCAAGATTGGGCTGACCTCGCCGGCGGTTCAGGCTCAGATGGGCATCGACCAACCCGATTACGGGATGCTTTGGGCCGACTATTTCTTCACCGATGGCGAGGTCGTCGACACCGGCCGCTTCATGCAGCCAAAGGCCGAGTTGGAAGTGGCCTTCGTAATGGACCGCGGCTTCGACGATCCCGAGGCGCCGATGGCCGAACTGATCCGCCGTGTCGCCTATGCGGTTCCGGCGCTTGAAGTGGTCGACACCGCGATCCGAGATTGGGACATCAAACTGGTCGACACTGTGGCCGACAACGCGTCGGGCGGGGGGTTCCTTCTGGGCCTTGGCGCGCGTCGGCTGACCGATCTCGACCTGCGACTCTGCGGCGGCATCCTGTCGTGCAATGGCCGCGTCGTTTCACACGGGCTTGGCGTAGATTGCATGGGAAGCCCGCTCAACGCGACATTGTGGCTGGCCCGCCGCATGGCGCAGCTGGGCCAACCACTGGCTGAAGGCGACATCGTGATGTCGGGGGCTTTCGGGCCGATGGTCCCGGTGGGACCGGGCGAGGCATATCTGGCCGAGATTTCCGGGTTCTCGCCAATCCAGGTGAATTTCGACGACGGAGGGGCGGGAGCATGACCGGCAAGATCAAGGTTGCAATCATCGGTTCGGGCAATATCGGCACCGATCTGATGATCAAGATCATGAGGACTTCGGACGTTCTGGAGGTGGGCGCCATGGTCGGGATCGACCCGGACAGCGATGGTCTGGCCCGTGCCACACGGCTTGGCATCGCGTCTACGCATGAAGGCATCGAGGGGCTGACCCGGCTGCCCGTGTGGTCCGAGATTGGCATTGTCTTCGATGCCACGTCCGCGGGCGCGCACAAGCGCAATGACCAGATTGTCCGCGACGCGGGCAAGATCATGATCGACCTGACCCCGGCGGCCGTTGGTCCTTATGTTGTTCCCCTGGTGAACATGGACAACCACCTGGCGGAGACCAATATCAATATGGTGACCTGTGGTGGCCAGGCCACGATCCCGATTGTGGCGGCGGTGTCGCGAGTCGCCGAAGTCAGCTATGCGGAGATCGTCGCCTCGATCTCATCCCGCTCGGCCGGACCAGGCACCCGCGCCAATATCGACGAATTCACCGAGACCACATCGCGCGCAATCTGCGAGGTCGGTGGCGCCTCAAAGGGCAAGGCGGTGATCATTCTCAACCCCGCAGAGCCGCCCATGATCATGCGCGACACCGTCTATTGTTTGGCAAAAACGACTGATCGTGAAGCCGTGCGCCGCTCGGTCGAAGCGATGATCGCCGAGGTGCAGGACTACGTGCCTGGCTATCGGCTGAAACAGGAAATCCAGTTCGAGACCATCGGCAACAACGCCGCGGTGCGCATCCCGGGCGTCGACGACCACGCCACCGGGCTGAAGGTCAGCGTGTTTCTCGAAGTCGAAGGCGCGGGCCACTACTTGCCGAAATATGCCGGCAATCTGGACATCATGACCTCTGCTGCGTTGAAAACCGCCGAACGGCTGGCGCGACGGACACTGACGGAGGCCGCGTGAGATGACCGACTCGGACAAGACCAAGCTTTACGTACAGGATGTTACCCTGCGCGACGGGATGCACGCGATCCGCCACCGGTACACTTTGGATCAGTGCATCGACATCGCCACGGCGCTGGACCGCGCCGGCGTGGCCGCGATCGAACTGAGCCACGGCGACGGGCTGGCCGGGTCGAGCTTTGCCTATGGTTTTGGGCGCCACACCGATCTTGAATGGATCGCCGCCGTCGCCGACAAGCTTGAAACCGCCAAACTGACAGCTCTTCTGGTGCCGGGGATCGGCACCATTCACGACCTTCAGGCCGCCTATGATGCGGGGGTGCGCTCAGTCCGTGTGGCCACCCATTGCACCGAGGCCGATGTCGCCGCCCAGCATATCGCCCATGCCCGCAAGATCGGCATGGATGTGTCGGGCTTTTTGATGATGGCGCACATGTTGGGGCCAAAGGAGTTGGCCGAACAGGCGTTGTTGATGGAAAGCTATGGCGCCCATTGCGTCTATGTCACCGACTCGGCCGGCGCGCTGCTGATGGATGGCGCACGGGACCGTATCCGCGCCTATCGCGATGTACTGAATCCGGAAACCCAGGTGGGTATCCACGCGCATCAGAATCTGTCGCTTGCGGTGGCCAATTCGGTTGTTGCGGTGGAACAGGGCGCGTTCCGGGTGGACGGCTCTTTGGCCGGGATGGGCGCAGGAGCCGGCAATACGCCGATCGAAGCCTTCGTGGCTGTCGCCGAGCGGTCCGGTTGGGACCACGGCTGCGATCTTTTCGCGCTTATGGACGCGGCTGACCGGCTGGTGCGCCCGATCCAGGACAGGCCGGTGCAGGTGGACCGCGAAACTATCGCGCTGGGGTATGCCGGGGTCTATTCGAGCTTCCTGCGTCATGCCGAAACCGCCGCCAAGACCTACGGTCTCGATTCGCGCGAAATCCTGGTCGAGTTGGGCGAGCGCAAAATGGTCGGCGGTCAGGAAGACATGATCGTCGACGTGGCCCTGGATCTGCTGCGGGCAGGGCAGGGCACCGAATGAGCGTTCGCTGAGTGAACAGAAGACAGTTAGTTTTGCGATGTTGTCGGGATGAGTAATAACCTCATTCTTGTCGATGCTGCGAAACGCCAGAGAGAGTGAGGCGGCGGCTCGACTGAAGGCCTAGGGAGGACATCTTCAATGATGAGAGAAAAGAACCGCCCCCTGATTCTGGGGGTCGGTGGAACTTTGCGGAATCAGTCCACCGGGCAAAAAGCCCTGCACCATGTGCTTGCACGAGCCGAGGAGCGCGGTGCCCGCACAAAACTGATTTCCGGGCAGGCGCTGAACCTACCGCTTTATTCGCCCGAGTCTGCCGAGCGCAGCGCGGCCGCCCAGGAGATGATCGCGCTGATGCGCGAATGCGATGGGCTGGTCTTGTGCTCTCCCGCCTTTCACGGCTCGGTCTCCGGGCTAGTGAAGAATGCGCTCGATTATACCGAAGACATGAACCGCGATGCCCGCGTGTATTTCGATGGGCTGCCGGTGGGCTCGATCGCTTGCGGCGCAGGTTGGCAGGCCGCTGGTCAAACGCTGTCCGCGCTTCGCGCCATTGTCCATGCGCTGCGCGGCTGGCCGACGCCAATGGGCGGGATGATCAATTCCACCCAAAAAGTCTTCGATGACGCGGGTGTCTGTGTGGATGCCGCCGTGCGCTTCCAACTCGACACAATCGCCGATCAGGTCACGGAGTTTGCCATTCGCAAGAGTTGAATGACCCGCCCGATTCGCTTTGGAGGTGGAGGGCGGGAACATCGGAAAGACATCGCCCCGGCGTTGATACGTAAATCAAGAAAGGAGAAAACACATGCGATTTGGAGCGTTTCTGCTACCGGCTGCGGCCGCGAAACACGATGAGTTACAATCAGAGCAGTACCCAGGAGCCAACCCGACTTACTACCAGCGGTCGCTGAACGAACACGCCCGCGTGATCAAGCAGCTCGAAGACCTCGGCTTTGACTTCGTCGCCTTTTCGGAGCACCATTTTCATCTGGAAGGCTTGGAGATTTCAAACAATCCGATCCTGCTGGGTTCCTGGGCCGCCGGCTTCACCAAACGCATCCGCATCGGCCAGATGGCCACCGTGCTTCCGGCGCGCAATCCGATCCTCGTGGCCGAGGATTTGGCGATGCTGGATCATTTCTCCGAAGGCCGCATGTTCACCGGCTTTGCGCGGGGCTATCAGGCACGTCACGTCACTACGATCGGCCAGAAGAACGGCGCCGTGGCGACCTTTGCGACCGATCCCGACTACGCCACCAACGATGCGCGCAATCGGGAACTCTTCCAGGAATCCTATGACGTGATCAAAGGACTCCTGAACAACAGGACCTTCTCGTATCAAGGCAAGCATTGGCAGATTCCGCCCGAAAACGTGAAGTGGGATCACCCGAAGACCAAAAAAATGGCGCCGGACATGGTTGATGGCGATATCCTGAAAAAGATCGGCATCGCGCCGAACACCCTTCAGGATCCCTCGACAATCGAAATGATGGTGCCCTTCACGCTCAGCCCCAACACCATGAAATGGGCGGCGCAGGAAGGGGCCTGGCCGATCGTCTTCACGCCCATCGACGAGACCCTGCGGATGTGCCTCGATGCCTACCATTCCGAGGCAGTGGGCCGCGACCCCAACGTCAAATGGGGTCAGAACGTGGGTCACTTTCGCGACATCGTTGTCGCCGATACCGACGAAGAGGCCTTCAATATCGGCAAGGACGCGCTTGGCTATATCTGGACCGGCTGGCACGATCACTTTGGCTTCAACGAGGCGCTGCGGCGCCCGGGCGAAGAGGGGCCGATCCCCAACACCTATGAATCGATGGTGGATCGCGGCTTCGCGATTGCCGGCTCGGTAGATACCGTGGCCGCCAAGATGGAGAAGATGATCGAGACCTACGGCATGGAAATGATCGTGCCCTGGATCGGCGTTGGACCGGGCCCGGTCGACAAACTGCTGCGTTCGAACGAGTTGCTGGTAGAGAAAGTTCTGCCGAAGCTCGGCATCAAGCTGGAACAGCGCAAGCCGACCTTCCGCAAAGAACTGCGCGAGGGCACTTGGCGCGATCAGCCGCTCTGATACCCTCCGGCTTCAGGCAATGAAAAAAGTCCCTCGCGCCACTGCGATGAGCGGCGCAGGGGCGCGAGGAGATCGGATGCTGACTCCCGTCAGGTATTTCATGGGTATATTCGGACCCGATGGCGATGCAGAATAGTGCTTCAGCCGTATCATAACGGTCTTGAACCGGACGGCCGAATTGTCCTGATCGCGCGGACGCGGGGGCTTGGCGTCTTCGCAAACTAATAAGAGACACAACGCGGAGGAGACGCAAATGACTGACGACCAATCGATCCGGCAAGCGCCGGGCATTTACCGCAGGCGCGTGGGCGACTTTGTGGTCACGGCGATCAACGACGGTATCGTTCCGGTGCCGGCCGAGGTAATGGTCGGCATGGCGCCCGACGAGGTGAAGAAAACCCTGGAAGGCCGCTTTCGCCCCGGCGATCCGCATATTACCATCGGTGCCTATCTGATTGAGAAGGGCGGTTCGCGCACGTTGGTGGACACCGGTGCACGCAATCTGATGGGACCGACGCTCGGAAAGGTGGTGGACAATCTGGCGGTGGTTGGGGTGACACCTGACCAGATCGACCGCATTGCCTTGACCCATATCCACGCTGACCATGCCGGCGGTATGCTGGACGACGACGGGGCTGCGATCTTCCCGCGGGCCGAAGTCTTTCTGTCGGTAGACGAAGAGAAACATTGGCTTGGGGGTGAGCCGCCGACCGACGAAGTGGGCGTATCCGAACAGGTCAACTCCTACGCGCCACAGCTGCGCAAGGCCTATGGCGACCGCTGGCACGCAATCGGCGAGGAAGAGATCATTCCCGGCATGCGCCGCGAAGCCTTGCCGGGCCACACCCCTGGCCACAGCGGTTATCACCTGTCCAGCGGTGACGAAGAACTGCTGATCTGGGGTGATATTACCCACGTGCCGGTGGTGCAGATTGCCCGTCCCGACGTCGGTCTGGCTTTTGACGTGGACGTCGACCTTGCCCGCAAAACGCGGCATCGTATCCTGGATCGTATTTCTGCGGACCGTCTGGCCATCGGCGGGATGCACCTGGAGTTCCCGGGCTTTGGTCATGTGGTGCGCAATGGATCGGGGTACGAATACGTGCCAGATTTGTGGATGCCCGACATCTGAGAAAACATGTGACCGGCGCGGCTGGTGTTGCCGCGCCAACCAAGGAGGCGGCGATGCAGGGCGATGTAACCAATGGCGGGGAAACGCAGCGGGCCAAGGTCGCCGTGGTGACGGCGGCGAGCTCGGGCATCGGGCTGGGCGCGGCCCGCGCATTGGCGGCGCGCGGCTGGTCACTCGTGCTGATGTCGCGTTCGGAAAAGATCGAAGCCGCGGCCGCGGAACTGGGCGCAACGGCCCTGCGCGGAGACGTGACCAACGATGACGACATCGCCCGGCTCATTTCGACCGCGATGGATCTTCACGGACGGATTGATGGCGCCGTCATCAATACCGGCCATCCGCCCAAGGGAGAAATCCTGGAGCTCACCGACGACGACTGGCACACTGCGATGGAAATCATCCTGATGCCGACGGTCCGCGCGATGCGGCACCTGGCCCCGATTTTTGCGCGGCAAAAGTCGGGAGCGGCGGTATCGGTCTCGACCTATGCCGCACGTGAACCGGAACTGACCTATCCGTTATCGGCGGTCTTCCGGGCCGCGTTGTCAGGCTTTCTCAAGCTCTGCGTCGCCCGCCACGGCGGCGAAGGCTGGCGGATCAATGCCGTGCTGCCCGGCTTCGTCGACAATTATCCCAGCAAACCCGAGGCGCTGGCGAAGATCCCGATGGGGCGATATGCGGCAGTCGAATATGAAATGGGTGCGACGATTGCCTTCCTGCTTTCCGAGGACTCCGGATACATCACCGGCCAGGGCCTGCTTGTGGATGGCGGGCTAGTCCGGGCGATCTAAAGGGAAGGAAAGCGAATGACCCAAATCGCAGGAAAGACGATCCAAAGCTACTGTACTGGAACTGCCGAGGTAACCCAATGAACACGATGGCGAATGTAGTCAGCCTGAATCTGCTGGAAGGCGAGATCGTTTCGCCGATTGTGCTGGATAGGGTGGAGGATGCGATCACCGCGATTGCGCGCGGCGAGATGGTGATCGTCGTTGATGACGCTGACCGCGAGAACGAGGGCGATCTGATCATGGCCGCTGACGCGGTCACCCCTGCCGACATCAACTTCATGGCGACCGAGGGGCGGGGGCTGATTTGTGTGTCACTGTCCGCCGAGCGCCTGGAGCAGTTGGACCTGCCGCAGATGGTGGGGAACAACACCGAGTTTCTCAGCACCGGGTTCACAATCACCTGTGATCTGCGCGAAGGGACAACCACGGGAATTTCGGCGTCTGACCGGGCAAAAACCATCCGTGCGCTGACCGACGCCAACCGCGTGCCGGGCGATTTCAACCGTCCCGGCCATGTCTTTCCGCTGCGCGCACACCCCGAAGGGGTGCTTGGACGTCCCGGACACACCGAGGCATCGCTGGACCTGTCGCGTTTGGCTGGGCGCTACTCCGGCGGCGTGCTCTGCGAGATTGCGCTGGCCGACGGCGAAATGGCTCGACTCCCCGACCTGGCGGCCTTTTCCCGCCGTTATGGGCTCAAGTTGATCTCGATTGAGGATCTTATCGCTTGGCGCCGGGTGAACGACAGGGAATCCGAAATCGGAAACACACCGTCCTGACCTGGCGGGACTGTGTGCACGGCCTGAGGCCCTGAGCCAGCCACGAACTGAGGATTTGATATGAGCAGAAATCAGGTTTGCGTTGTTGTCGGCGCCCGTTCCGGGCTGGGATTCGCCGTGGCCGAGGAAATGGCAAAACGCGGGTATGATCTGGTGCTTTCATCGCGCAATCCCAAAGAGGCCGCCGATACGCTGCGCGCTCGCCATGACGTGCGGATCGAAATTGTGCCCGGCAGTGTTGCCGAACCCGCGGTCGCGGCTGCATTGGCAGAAACCGCCAGCGGTCTGGGCGGGGCCAGTGCCTTGCTGCTCAACCACGGCGGACCGCCGGTCAAGCCGTTGATGGCCATCACGGATGAGGATTGGTCACAATCGGTCGAAATCATGGTGAATGGCCCTTTGCGTGTGCTGCGGGCGTTGGTGCCGCAAATGCAGGAAGCCGAAAGCGGACGGGTTGTGGCGGTGTCGTCTTTTACCGTCAAGTCGCCCTATGCCGGTATTGGCCTGTCAAACAGTCTCCGCGCCGCGCTGGTCAATGCGCTCAAGACGGCGGCACTTGAACTCGGGCCGGAAGGGATCATGCTCAACGCCCTGGCGCCGGGATATGTTGAAACAGGCCGTATTCGCGAGTGGAACGACTCCTACGCGAAGCAGCGCAATATCGGTGTCGATGACGTGCGCGCGCAGACCTTGGCGACGGTTCCATTGCGCCGGTATGGAACGCCCGAAGGCTACGCGCGGATGGCCGCGTTTTTGTTGTCGGACGACAACGACTATATTTCTGGTCAGCAGATCCTGTATGATGGGGCGCTGGTGACCGCGAACTAGACAACAAAAACACGGAGAAGGCGAAATGCCGGCACTGGTTCTTGCAAGAGTGAAGATAAGTGACGCCGAAGCCTACAAGGAATACGCAGCCCGTTCCAGTCCGGCGGTGCAGGCCTTCGGGGGCCGGTTCGTTGTTCGGGGGGCAACGCCAGAAAAGTTGGAAGGCGAGGATGACAGTCTGCGCACCGTCGTCGTGGAATTCCCCGATATCGAAACCGCCCGGGCGTGGCACAAGTCTGAGCAATATACCGAGGCGCGCGGATTCCGGACAGTCTCAAATCACCCGCCCGAGTGGTAACGATAATGGCCCCTCTTATCATGCGTTGACATTTGCGCGCGCCCAGAACAGCCTGCGGGCACTCACCCGGGGGGTCTCGACAAGAGGCTGAGATACTGCTGGCACCCGTGCAGCGCAGTGACCCGATGAACCTGATCCAGTTCACACTGGCGTAGGGATGGTGCACTGGCCGCGCGGGCCCCGACCACTTTCGTGGAGGGCTATTCCCACACCGGCAATCCCATTCGACGCGGAACTGGGTCTCCAACGCTTTGAGCTATGGAGGCTCCGACCGATGAAAGATCTCACCCCAACCGTCACCACGGGCCCGCTGCCCGCGTCGCGCCGCGTCTGGCACGCGGGCACCCGTCACCCCGATATCCGCGTGCCCATGCGCGAGATCGAGCTGCACCCCACGGCCGGGGAACCGCCCGTCACCGTCTATGACAGCTCGGGCCCCTATACGGACCCGGAGGCGACGGTCGCCATCGACCGGGGCCTGCCGCGCCTGCGCGAGGGCTGGATCGCGGCCCGTGGCGATACCGAAACCTACGACGGGCGCCATGTGCAGCCGGCTGACAACGGCTTTGCCGAAGGCGCGCGACTGACGCCGGAGTTTCCCGTTCGCAACGCGCCCCGTCGCGCCACGCAAGGTCGGGCGGTGACCCAGATGGCCTATGCCCGCGCGGGCATCGTCACGCCCGAGATGGAATTCGTCGCGATCCGCGAAAACCTCGGGCGCAAGGCGCAGGCAGAGGCCCATGCACAGACATTGGCGCGCGACGGCGAAAGTTTCGGTGCGGAAATTCCGGATTTCATCACGCCGGAATTCGTGCGTGACGAGATCGCCAAGGGCCGCGCGATCATCCCCGCGAACATCAACCATCCCGAGGCCGAGCCGATGGCGATCGGGCGGAACTTCCTCGTCAAGATCAACGCCAATATCGGCAACTCGGCGGTGACCTCCTCGATGGCCGAGGAAGTGGAAAAGATGGTCTGGGCGACCAGATGGGGCGCCGACACGGTCATGGACCTGTCGACGGGGCGCAACATCCACAACATCCGCGACTGGATCCTGCGAAACTCGCCGGTCCCGATCGGCACGGTGCCGCTGTACCAGGCGCTGGAAAAGGTCGGCGGCATCGCCGAGGACCTGAGCTGGGAGGTCTTTCGCGACACCCTGATCGAACAGGCCGAGCAGGGGGTGGATTACTTCACCATACATGCAGGTGTGCGGCTGCACATGATCCCGATGACGGTGAACCGGGTGACGGGGATCGTGTCGCGCGGGGGCTCGATCATGGCAAAGTGGTGCCTGCACCATAACCGCCAAAGTTTTCTGTACGAGCATTTCGACGAGATCTGCGAGATCGCGCGCGCCTATGACGTGTCCTTCTCGCTCGGTGACGGGCTGCGCCCCGGTTCCATCGCGGATGCCAATGACGAGGCGCAATTTGCCGAGCTTGAGACCCTCGGAGAGCTGACGCAGATCGCCTGGGCGCGGGATTGCCAGGTGATGATCGAGGGGCCGGGCCATGTGCCCATGCACAAGATCAAGGCCAACATGGACAAGCAGTTGCAGGTCTGCGGCGAGGCGCCGTTCTATACGCTCGGGCCGCTCACAACGGACATTGCGCCGGGATACGATCATATCACCAGCGGCATTGGCGCGGCGATGATCGGCTGGTTCGGCACGGCGATGCTTTGCTACGTGACGCCGAAGGAACACCTGGGCCTGCCAGACCGCGACGACGTGAAGGTGGGCGTCATCACCTACAAGATCGCGGCCCATGCGGCGGACCTCGCCAAAGGCCATCCGGCGGCACAGATCCGCGACGATGCGCTGAGCCGCGCACGGTTCGAATTCAGGTGGGAGGACCAGTTCAACCTCTCGCTCGATCCCGAAACCGCTCGGTCGATGCATGACGAGACCCTGCCGAAGGAGGCCCATAAGGTCGCGCATTTCTGTTCGATGTGCGGACCGAAATTCTGCTCGATGAGGATTTCCCACGACATCCGCGCCGAGGCGCAGAAGGACGGCATGGCCCGCATGGCCGAGAAGTTCCGCCAAGGCGGAGACCTGTATATCCCGCTGGAGGACAAGGCATGAGCCAGGCACCGGACACCCTTCTGACCGCGCTGCGCGCCACGCCGCCGCTGGTGCAGTGCATAACCAACTACGTCGCCATGAACATCGCCGCCAACGTGATGCTGGCGGCGGGGGCCAGCCCCGCCATGGTTTTCGACGTCGAGGAGGCCGAGGAATTCGCCGGGATTGCCGGAGCCGTGACGGTGAATATCGGCACCCTGTCGCCGCCCTTCGTCGCCGGAATGCACGCTGCAATCCGGGGCGCGCGAGGTGCGTGGCGGCCCTGGGTGCTGGATCCGGTGGCCTGCCAGGCGACGGCCTATCGCCGCGAGGTTGTGCAGGCGCTGGTGGCCGAACGCCCGACGATCATCCGGGGCAATGCCTCGGAAATCCTGTCGCTGGCCGGAGAGGCAAGCAAGGGGCAGGGCGTCGACGGGCGTGATCCAGTCGCGGCGGCGGAAGAGGGGGCGCGTCGGCTGGCGCGCAGCAGCGGTGCCGTGGTCGCCGTGACGGGCGAGGTCGATTATGTCACCGACGGCACCCGCGCAGTGCGGGTCGAGGGTGGTTCGCCTTTCATGCCGATGAACACCGCCCTGGGCTGTTCGCTGACCTGCCTTTGCGGGGCCTATGCTGCGGTGGCCGAAGACGCCTTCGACGCCGCCGTCGCTGCGCTTGCGCATTTCGCCGTTGCGGGGGCGAAGGCGGATGAGGGCGCCTCGGGGCCGGGCAGCTTTGCGCCCCGGTTCCTCGATGCGCTGGCGGCGGTCACCCCGGCGGACCTGTCGAGGGCGGCGATTTACGACGCGGCGGTTCCCGCGTGAGGCGCTGCCCTGACCTCTCGCTTTACCTCGTGCTTGATCCCGGCCTGTGCGCCGGGGTCGGCTTGGTCGAAACCGCCCGCGCTGCCGTCGCGGGCGGGGCGACGGTTGTGCAACTGCGCGACAAGGCGGCAGGCACCGCGCGGATGATCGAGACTGGCCGGGCACTGAAGGCGGCGCTGGCCGGAACCGGCGTGGTGCTGATCGTGAACGACGACGTGGAGGCCGCCGTTGCGATTGGTGCGGACGGGCTGCACATCGGGCAGGGCGACATGGCCGTGACCGAGGCCCGCGCCCGGATCGGTCCGGCGATGGTGCTGGGCCTGTCGGTCGAGACACCCGCGCTGGCCGCCGCCGTCGATCCGGCGCTGGTCGACTACATCGGTGCGGGGCCGGTCTTTGCCACGCCTTCCAAGCTGGATCACAAGGCGCCTGTGGGTTTCGAAGGGCTGGCGGCGCAGGTTGCTGCCAGCCCGGTGCCCGCCGTGGCGATCGGCGGGCTGAAGGCCGAGCACGTGGCGCAGGTCCTGAAGGCCGGCGCGCAGGGCGTCGCCGTGGTTTCCGCCATCTGCGGCCAGCCCGACCCCGAGGCCGCCGCCCGCGCCCTCAGGGACAGGATCGACGCGCTAACCGTCTGACGCCCAGAGCGCGTGGAAATGATGCACCGGCCCGTGCCCGTGGCCCACGTCCAGCGCATCGCTTTGGGCCAGCGCCGCATGCAGGTAGGCCTTGGCGCGGGTCACGGCCTCGGCCATGTCGTGATGCGGCAGGAGCGCGGAAATGGCCGAGGACAAGGTGCAGCCCGTGCCGTGATCGTTGGTCGTGGTGATGCGGGGCGCGCGCAGGGTCTGGATACCCTCGGGACCGGCCAGCAGGTCGGTGCTGTGCGCGCCCTCCAGATGCCCGCCTTTAAGCAGGACGTACTCGGAGCCGAGAGACAGGAGTTCGGGCAGGGCGGCGGTCATGGTCGCGGCGGTCCAGTCGTCGGGACGGTTCAGCAGGACGGCGGCCTCGGGCAGGTTCGGCGTGATGACCGTGGCCAGAGGCACCAGCGCCTCGCGCAGCGCCGAAACCGCTTCGGGATCCAGCAGCGCGTGACCGCTTTTCGCCACCATCACCGGGTCCAGCACGATGTTGCGCGCCGCGTGATGGCGCAGCCGGTCGGACACCGCGCGGGCGATCCCGGCGTTGGCGATCATGCCGATCTTCACCGCGTCGATGCGCACGTCCTCGAGCACAGAGTCGATCTGGTTGGCGACGAAATCTGGGTCAAGCGCCTGGAAGGACCGTAAGCGGCGGCTGCACCCCACGTTGTAGATGAGCTCCGGCACTGCGAGGTGATACCCATCTCATGATGTGGAGTGCGTTTCGCAATGTGCGCGACAAATTCGTTTCTCAGATCTCTGGGCGTCGAGATCTACGGGTCAGGTCATCGGCGCTGGCCGGACGACGTGAAGGCTCGTGCTGTGGCAGAGACCCTGGAGCCGGGTGCGACTGTGAATGCGGTTGCCGGTCAGTATGGCATCCGCCCGAACCAGCTCTCGGCTTGGCGGCGTCTGGCAAAGCAGGGGCAGCTGGTTCTCCCTCCGGCGGAGCTCGGAGAGCCGGCCTTCGCGCCTCTGGTCATTTGCGATCCGACGGAGACGCCCGAGCCTTCCGACGCGAAGCCCCAGCAGGTGATCCGGATCGTCAAGGGAACGACCCGGATAGAGCTGTCGCCCGACACGTCGGCAGATCGGATCGCCGCGATCGTGCGTGCTCTGGAAGCGCCCACATGCTGATGCCGTCCCAAGGGGTCCGCATCCTGGTGGCGACGAAGCCGGTAGACTTCCGCAAGGGGCATGATGGACTGGCAGCCTTGGTGCAGTCGACCTTGACCGAAGATCCGTTCACCGGGACGGTCTTTATCTTTCGGGCGAAGCGCGCAGACCGGATGAAGATCCTGTTCTGGGACGGCAGCGGTCTCGTCATGGCCTACAAACGGCTGGAGGAGAGCACCTTCACCTGGCCCGCGATCCGGGATGGTGCGATGACCCTGAATCGCGCCCAGTTCGAGGCGCTGTTCGCCGGGCTGGACTGGCGGCGGGTGCGGTCTCTGGAGACGCGCGCCCCCGCTGTGGCAGAGTGACTCAGGGCGGGGAAAGCCGGTCTGACGAACGCAGGAGCGGGGTATGATCCCCCCATGTCCAGCGCCCTATCCCTCGACCTGTCGGCCATTCCGGAAGACCAGCGTGACGCTGTTCTGGCCGTCCTGCGCGAGCGTGATGCACTCAGGGAAGCCAACAAGCGCCTCGAGCACCTCGTCGCCGAACTGAACCAGGTCGTGCATGGCAAAAGGTCCGAGAAACTGAGTGAGGACGAGCGGCAGCTGGCCTTCGAAGATCTGGAAACTGCCGTCGTCGAGGCAGAGGCCCAGCAGGATGAAGACGCCACGGCCTCGTCCGGTCCGCGGCGATCCAAGGTCGCCCGCCGCAATCGGGGCAATCTGCCTGAGAGCCTCCCCCGGATCGAGCAGATGATCGAGCCGGCCAGCCTGGAGTGTCCCTGCGGCTGCGGCACGATGCACCGGATCGGCGAGGACCGCAGCGAGCGGCTGGACATCGTGCCGGCCCAGCTCCGCGTCATCGTGACGGTTCGACCCAAGTATGCCTGCCGTGCCTACGCCGAAGGGGTCACCCAGGCGCCAGCCCCTGCCTTCCTGATCGAGGGCGGGCTGCCGACCGAGGGCGCCATTGCGTATGTGCTCGTCGCCAAGTTCGCCGACCATTTGCCTCTCTATCGCCAGAGCCAGATCCTCGCGCGTTCCGGGATCGACCTTCGGCGCAGCACGCCCGCCGATTGGGTCGGCACCGCGGCCTTCCACCTTGCCCCGGTGGTCGACCGGCTCGCCGAGCACCTGAAGGGCTCGGGCAAACTCTTCATGGACGAAACGACGGCGCCGGTTCTGGAGCCCGGGCGAGGCAGGACGAAGACTGGCTTCCTCTGGGCGCTGGCCCGAGATGATCGGGGCTGGGGCGGCGATGACCCGCCCGGCGTGGTCTTCACTTACCGCCCGAGCCGCGCCGGCGTGAACGCGGAGCAGATCCTGCAGGGCTTCGACGGCATCCTGCAGCTGGACGGCTATCCCGGCTACGATCGGCTGACGCGCCCCTCGCGCAAGGGCGGCGCGCCGATCACGGTTGCGCACTGCTGGGCACATGCCCGCCGGAAGCTGAAGGAAGTCTTCGACCGTGATGGATCGGAGATCGCCGCCGAGGGGCTGCGCCGGATCGCCGAGTTCTACCGGATCGAAACCGAGATCCGCGGCATGGGACCGGGACAGCGCCTGTCGGCGAGACAGACACGCACCGCGCCGCTGGTGGCCGAGTTCGGCGAATGGTTGCAACTCCAGCGCCGCCGGGTCTCCGCCAAGTCCCGCCTCGGAGAGAAACTCGCCTACATCCACCGGCAGTGGGACGGGCTGCAGACCTTCCTGCAGGACGGCCGCGTCGAGATCGACTCCAATGCCGTGGAGAACCTCATCAGGCCGATCGCCCTGACACGGAAGAACGCACTCTTTGCTGGGCACGATGAAGGCGGACGCACCTGGGGGCGCATCGCCTCGCTCATCGCCACGGCAAAGATCAACGGGATCGAGCCCTTCGCCTACCTCAAGGCGACGCTCGAGGCGATCGCGGCAGGCCATCCTGCGCACCGGATCGACGAGCTGCTACCCTGGAACTTCAAGCCGTCCAGCTGAACTCCGGTGGGGCGTAGACGCCGCTTACGAAGGACCGAACGCCGCAGGTGTTTTGCGCCACCACGGCCGTGACGACCGAACAGGCATAGGCGCCAAGCGCCGACATGGTCTTGATGTCGGCCTGGATGCCGGCGCCGCCGGACGGGTCCGTGCCCGCAATGGTCAGGACGTTGGCGATCATGTCGGTGCCCCCGCCATCAGGGCTGCGGCCTGGTCCGCAACTGCGCCGACATCGCGGCTGAGCGCGAGGCTGCCATCCGTCAGCGCGGCAAGGTCGATCCAGCGCGCCTCGAGCGCGTCATCTGCGGCAACCGGAACCCCGGCGATCCAGCGGAACAGAACGGCGATCAGGATGAAATGGCGGCGCAAGGTGCCGGTGCCGTCGTGATCAAAGGCGTCGAGCGCCGTGATCACCCGCAGCGGGTCTGCGGAAACGCCGGTCTCCTCGGCCAGTTCGCGGATGGCTGCGTCGAACAGGGGTTCGCCCTGGTCAATCTTGCCGCCGGGAAATCCCCAAAGGCCCGCATCGGGCGGATTGGCGCGACGCACGAGAAGGACCTGGGTGTCGCGCACGACTACGGCGATGGCCGCCGGGATCGGGCGCGGGTCTGTCGGTTGATATGGCAAGGCGGCCTCGTCATTCTGAGGCCGGCAAGGGCAAGAGAGCGCTGCGATCCTGTCCCTTCGCCGGCATGATCCGGATCAGGTTCAAAGGGTCACCGCGCTGCAATCGCCAGCGATATCTCAGCCCCTTGTCGGGACACCCCTAGGTGAGCGGCAGCTTATCAGGCTGAGCGCCCGGTTCAATGCCGTGCGGATGTGCTTGCGACTGCCGTCGCTTGCTGAAACTTTAGGCAAAACAGACAAGGCAGCAGTCATGGAGTCCCTGTTCCGTTCGCTTGGCCCGGTTATTGGCCGCCCCTCGCCAGCCGGAGCCCTTCGCGCCGGGATCGGCGCCCTGATCGGGCTTGGGGTGACGGGCGCATTCCTGTTGTCGCCCGTGGTCGACCTGACGCTTGGCCTTTACCTGATTGCCCCGTTCGGTGCGACGTCGGTCCTGCTGTTCGCAGTGCCCAACAGCCCGTTGGCGCAGCCGTGGTCGGCGGTGGTGGGCAACACTCTCGCGGCACTGGTCGGTGTGGTGGTCTGTTCCGTGGTCGCTGACCCTGTCCTGCGGATCGCCCTTGCGGTCGGGCTGACGATTACGGTCGGCATCCTGTGTCGCGCGATCCATCCCCCGGCGGGTGCGGTCGCCATGACAGCGACGATGAGCCCGGAGGCGGTCGAGCGACTTGGACTCTGGTTCGCGATCGCGCCCGTCGCCACGGGCACCCTCGCGCTGTTCGTCTGTGCTGCGATCTACGCCCGGCTCACGGGGCGCAGATATCCATTCCGCCAGTTCGATGAGCCAAGTCGCCACCGCACCGAAGATCCCGATCCCGCCAAGCGCATCGGGCTGTCCCGAGAAGAACTGACGGAGCTTCTGGATCGCTATCGCCAGTCGTTCAACTCGGGTGTCGAGGATCTGGCGCGATTGATCGGCGCGGCCGAGTTGCAGGCCGCCGCGCACCGGACAGGTCCGCTTCTGGCGACCGACGTCATGTCGCGTGATCTGGTGACCATTGGCCCGGACACTCCGCTGTCAAAGATTGCGGACCTGTTCAGACATCATCGCTTTACCTCGCTTCCGGTGACCGGGGTCGAGGGGCGTTATCTTGGCGTGATCTTCCAGATGCACCTGATCGACCGAGCGCGCGAGGATGCGCTTCGGCTCGACCGTGGATATCTCGCGGCGTTTCGGCGCCTGATCGACCAGGGTCGCACGCAGCCGGTCCGAGCCAAGGACATCATGAGCGTCGCCGGGCCTCGGGCGGTACCGGCGACTCCGGTCGGGGTGCTCCTGCCGATGATGGCCGATGGTGATGTCGATGCGGTGCCGGTCCTTGAAAAGGGCCGGATCGTCGGCATCGTCACCAGGACGGATCTGATCGCCGCCCTCGCGCGGTCCGGGCTGCGGGCACAGGGCTGAGAGGCGGCGGCCCGGTCAGGCCGGTTCGAGCGGGTGATCTTCGGGAGTCGGGACGCTTGCGAGACCCGCGACAGGGACATTGTCGATCAGGCGCACGCCATCGAGCCAGGCGGCCAGGAAAAGGCGACCGGGGCGGTCTGCCCTGGTCATCAGCTTGAGGTCGGGATCGCTGCGCAACTCCAGGTAGTCGATCGTGTCGAACCCGGCAGAGAGCAGCGCCGCCCTGGCGTTATCGAGGGCCTGCGCAACTTGTCCGCCGCGGGAGATGACACGCGCGGCGTCGTCCAGGACCTGGGCGATCACCGGCGCAATTTCGCGTGGCCCGGGCCCGAGCCGGAGGTTGCGCGACGACATGGCGAGGCCGTCTTCCTCGCGGATGGTCGGACAGCCGACAATCTCGGTCTTCAGGTCCAGATCCTCGGCCAGGCGGGTCACCACCTGCAGCTGCTGGTAATCCTTTTCCCCGAAATATGCCCGGTCGGCATCGCACTGCAGGAAAAGCTTGGTCACCACCGTGGCCACGCCGTCGAAATGCCCCGGCCGCGCCCCGCCGCACAGGCCCGCGCTGACACCGGTCACCGAAATCGTCGTGGCAAAGCCGTCGGGATACATCTGCGGGCCGTCGGGCACATAGAGGACATCCGCGCCATAGGGCGTCAGCTTTTCGGCATCGCTGTCCTCGGTCCTGGGGTATTTGGCCAGATCCTCGGGGTTGTTGAACTGCTTGGGGTTCACGAACAGTGTCACGATCACCCGGTCATTCTCGTCGCAGGCGCGGTCGACCAGGCTCAGATGACCGGCATGCAGCGCGCCCATGGTCGGCACCACACCGATGCTGTCCCCGGCGCGACGCCAGCTTTGCGTGAGGGCGCGCAGCTCGGCCTTGGTGCGGATTATCTTCATGTGCCTGGTTCCTCCTGGGAAAAGACATGTTCGGGGGCGGGGAAGCTGCGGGCGCGGACCTCTTCCGCGTAGGTGCGGATGGCGGTACGCGCCTCGCTGGCCAGGTCGCCATAGCGTTTCACGAACTTCGGCTTGAAGGCGTCGAAAAGGCCCAGCATGTCGTCGATCACCAGGATCTGCCCGTCACAGCCCGCGGACGCCCCGATGCCGACCGTGGGAATGTCGATACCCGCGGTGATCTGATCCGCCAGAGCGGCGGGCACCTTTTCCAGCACGACCGAGAAGGCCCCGGCGCGGGTCACCGCACGGGCGTCTTCCAGGATCCGGTCCGCATCTGCGCCGCGCCCCTGCACCTTGTAGCCGCCAAGCGCGTTTACTGCCTGCGGCGTCAGGCCGATATGGGCCATGACGGGGATGCCGCGATCGACGATAAAGCGGATCGTGTCCTCCATATGCGCGCCGCCTTCCAGCTTGACTGCGCCGGCACCGGTTTCCGCCATCAAGTGGGCGGCATTGCGAAAGGCTTGGGCCGGGCTTTCCTCATAGCTGCCGAAGGGCATGTCGACGACCATCAGCGCGCGGCTGAGGCCACGGGCGACGGCGCGGCCGTGCAGCACCATCATCTCCATCGTCACGCCGAGGGTCGAGGGCAGCCCGTGCAGCACCATGCCGACGCTGTCACCGACCAGAACCAGATCGCAGTCCGCGTCCGCCAGCTGTGCCACGGGGGTCGTATAGGCGGTCAGGCAGACCAGCGGATCGGCCCCCTTGCGCGCACGGATGTCGGACGCGGTGAGGCTGCGTTGCGGGGCGGATTGGCTCATGTCGGTCCTCCTCAGACAGGCTTCCGTGGGGTTACCCGGTTCGACATTATTTCGCAAGTGCAGCGTAATATTATTGCGATTCAATATAAGAAAAAGCCATATATGTGCGTGATGGGTTGTGGACTCAGAAGTCCAGTCCCAAGTCCAGCACCTGCGCCGAATGGGTCAGCGCACCGGATGAAATATAGTCCACGCCCGTCGCCGCGACCTCGGCGATGCGGTCCAGCTTCATGTTGCCCGAGGCCTCCAGCACCACCTGACGGGCGGTCATGTCCACCGCCTTCGCCAGCATTGACGTGTCCATGTTGTCCAGCAGAACAACGTCTGCGCCACCCTCGTCCAGGACCTCGGCCAGCTGGTCCAGGCGGTCGACCTCGATCTCGCAGCGGATCATGTGGGATGCCCGCGCCTTGACCGATTGCAGCACGGGGCGGATGCCACCGGCGGCCGCGATGTGGTTGTCCTTGATCAGGATCGCGTCGGACAGGCCGAAGCGATGGTTGAACCCGCCGCCATGCAGAACGGCCTGTTTTTCCACGATACGCAGGCCGGGGGTCGTCTTTCGGGTGCAGGTCACGCGGGCGTCGGTGCCGCGCGTTTCGGCCACGAAGGCGGCGGTCAGCGTGGCGATGCCGGACATGCGCCCGGCAAAGTTCAGCGCGACCCGTTCGCCCGACAGGATCGAACCCGCGTCGCCCGTGATCTCCATCAGCAGGTCGCCCGGCGCGATCACGTCGCCATCGACCTTGTGCGTGGTGATCTGCAGCGCGGGATCGACCAGCCGGAACGCAAGCGCGGCCATTTGCAGACCCGAAACCACGCCCGGTTCGCGGGCATTCAGCCGCGCGGCATAGGTGGTGCCGGCAGGAATGACGGTGCGGGTGGTGATGTCGCCGTAGGTGCCCAGATCCTCGATCAGCGCGGCGCGGACCAGCGGTTCAAGGATCAGGTCGGGCAGGGGGGGCATTGTTGCGCTCTGGTTCATGCCGGTTCCTTTCGGGTCATGGTCGCGCGGATCGCCAACGCGTCGGTCAGGGTCATCAGCGACCGTATGCCGGTTGCGCCATCGGGGTGGGGAAAGTCCGACCGGAAATGCGCGCCCCGGCTTTCGCGGCGCAACAGCGCGGCGGCGGCGATCAGGGTGGCGGTGGCGGTCATGTTGGCCAGCGTCTCGCACCCGGGTTGGGCGGCTTCGATCGCGGCGATGTCGGTCAGCGTGCGGGTCAGCCCGCCGGCCGTGCGGATCACGCCGGCACCATCGGTCATCGCCTGCCGCAGCCGGGTGACCAGCGCAGGGTCGGGCGTTTCGGCGGCGGGAAGATCGGGCAGGGTGACGGGCGCGGCCGCCCTGGGCGCGGGCAGGGCGGCGTCGATCGCCAGCGCACAGCGGCGGCCATAGACCAGCGCCTCAAGCAGCCCGTTCGAGGCCAGACGGTTCGCGCCATGCAACCCGGTCGAGGCGACCTCTCCACAGGCCCAGAGGCCGGGCAGGGTGCTGGCCCCGTCGGCATCCGTCGCCACGCCGCCCATGTGGTAATGCGCGGCGGCGGCCACGGGGATCACCTGCGTCACCGGGTCCAGCCCGGCCTGCTGGCAGGCGGCGGCGACGGCGGGGAAATCTGTCAGGATCTTCGCGCCCAATGCCGCGCGGGTGTCCAGCGCGGGGGCCAGCCCGTCCTGTGTCTGGGCATAGACGGCGCGGGCCACGATGTCGCGCGGGGCCAGTTCGGCATCCGGATGCGCCTCCACCATGAAGCGGTCGCCGTGGCGGTTGACCAGAACGGCCCCTTCGCCGCGCAGTGCCTCGGTCGCCAGGGGGGCGGGATCAAGGCCGCAGGCCATGGCCGTCGGGTGGAACTGCACGAATTCCGCATCGGCGATCTGTGCACCGGCGCGGGCGGCCATGCCGATCACCTGACCCCGGATGCGCGGCGGGTTGGTGGTAAGGGCATAAAGCCCGCCCGAACCGCCCCCCGCCAGCAGCACGGCGGTGCCGCGCAGGGTGACGCTGGCGCTTTGCCCCTGATCGCAGCGGACGACGGCTACGCCGGTGACGCGGCCGCCCGATACCTCAAGCGCCGTGGCCATGACGCCTTCGAGCACCTGGATATGGTCCGCCTCGCGCACTTGGACGGTCAGGGCGCGCATGATTTCCGCCCCGGCCTGATCGCCCTGCACCCGCACGACGCGGGCGAAGCTATGCGCCGCCTCGCGCGACAGAACATAGGATCCGTCGGCGGTGCGGTCGAAGGGCGTGCCCAGCCCGGTCAGGTCAAGGATGTGATCGCGCGCCTCGGCGGTGACGGAAGAGGCCACGCCTGGATCGACGGTACCCGCGCCGGCGGTGACGGTATCGCGGGCATGGGCATCGGCGCTGTCCGCCGGGTCCATCGCTGCCGCCACGCCACCCTGCGCCCAGGCCGAGGACGCGCCCGTCCCCAAAGCCTCGGGAGAGATCATCAGCACGGGACGCGGGGCCAGTTTCAGCGCCGCATATTGCGCCGCCAGTCCCGCGCCGACGATGATCACGCGGCCCGTTTCGATCGGCGTTTCGATCGGGGTCATCGCCCTAGCCGGCCATTTTTGCGGACAGATCGATCATGCGCTGAACGGCAACGCGGGCCTTGTCGGCGATCTCCGGGTCGACCTCGACCGCGCCTTCCATCGTGTGCAGCGACCACAGCACCTTTTCCAGCGTGATTTTCTTCATGTAGGGGCACATGTTGCAGGGCCCGACGAAATCCACATCCGGCAGCGCGTCCGAGATGTTGGAGGCCATCGAACATTCCGTCACAAGCATCGCCTTTTCCGGCCGCTGCTGCGTCACATAGTCGATGATCCCGCTGGTCGAGCCGGAGAAATCGGCCTCGGCCACGACATCCGGCGGGCATTCGGGATGCGCGATGATCCGCGTGCCCGGGTTCCATTCGCGAAAGTCCTTCAGGTCCTGCGCGGTGTATTGTTCGTGCACGATGCAGGCACCGTCCCACCACACGATGTTCTTCTCGGGCACCAGGTTGGCGATGTTCTGCGCCAGGTACTTGTCCGGCGTCATGATGACGGTGTCCGCGTCCAGCCCGCGCACGATCTGCACCGCGTTGGAGGACGTGCAGCAGATGTCGGATGCCGCCTTCACCTCGGCCGTGGTGTTCACATAAGTGACCACCGGCGCGCCGGGATACTTGGCGCGCATTTCGGCGATGCCTTCGGCGGTGATGCTTTCGGCCAGGGAACAGCCGGCCTCTATGTCGGGGATCAGCACCGTCTTGGAGGGATTCAGGATCTTCGAGGTCTCGGCCATGAAATGCACGCCGCACTGGACGATGACGTCTGCCTTTACCTTGGTCGCCTCGATCGCCAGCTGAAGGCTGTCGCCAACCACGTCCGCGATGCCGTGGTAGATCTCGGGCGTCATGTAGTTATGCGCCAGGATAACCGCGTTGCGTTCCTTTTTCAGCTTGTTGATCGCCGCGACATAGGGCGCGTAGATCGCCCAGTCTGGGGGCGTCACGACACGGTCCATCCGGGCGAAAATGTCAGCATTTGCCTGGGCGATGTCGGTGGAGGGAGAGAGATCGTAGTGATCGGCGAGTTCGGCGCGCAGCGCGATCTGGTCGAGCAAGAGCGGAGTTCCTGAGGTTATTTCGGGCCGCCGCGGAGGGCGCGACCGCACGCGGGTGGTGTCGGCTGGGAGGTGTTTACGGGTCGACTTACCTAAGGGCAAGTGTGCGGGGTGTCTTATTTGAATGACGCACGCTAACATGTGCCGAAAGCCACCGTCATACGATTATGGGCTCAGACGTCGGTGCGCAGGCAAGACTTTGGATCCGGTCCAGAGGCGAAGCGGGCTTTCAGCAGGCATTCGTCGTATTCCGAGCGAACCTCGGAATCGAACAGGATGCCGCCTCACACTTTGAAAATGGCCTCATCGCCCTTTTGGAAGGCGAGGTTGCGGACGGATGGAGACATTGCCGCGCACCAGGCCAGAAGGATCTATGAATTCGATGGCCCCGCAGTCGATGTCACGCGGACGTCCCTCCAGCGCGCAGGGACTGTATTGCGCGGATCAAGGCCACAGCCTGTCTCGTAGCTCACGTAGCCCGCGCACCATTGGCCCGCGGTCCGCACGCGTTCCATGCGGTCCAAGGCCCGTGGCATCTCGTCAACATGGTCGGCGTAGATAAACTCGCGAGGTGCGGTGAACCGCATCTCGGTGCCTGCCCAATCGTCGCGCAGCAGGAGGCGGTGAGCGTCCGATTTGGC
Organism: Sulfitobacter alexandrii; assembly: GCF_001886735.1. Taxonomy (NCBI): domain Bacteria; kingdom Pseudomonadati; phylum Pseudomonadota; class Alphaproteobacteria; order Rhodobacterales; family Roseobacteraceae; genus Sulfitobacter; species Sulfitobacter alexandrii. Next base: position 228,490 of record NZ_CP018081.1, on the reverse strand, counting down.
CTCTACTGGTACCCTCGAGGGGTCAGGCCTCTTCATCGGCCGTTACGAAGGCCTGAGAGGTGTCGTAGTCCACCGCGAAGCGCATCTCGCGGAGGGGTTTCACGCGCCGGATGGATTCGGCGTAGATCTCGTGCGCCTTGTAGGCGGCCAGCGCCGCGTCATCCACGAACTCTCCGTAGACGACAACATCGACTTCCTTGCTGGCCGGATCCGTCTTTCGGTTCAGAGCGATCTCGAGGTGCTTCGCATGGGGAATCCGCGTCAGGATCTGCAATCCCTTCCGAACCGCGTCGAGGTTGCCGTCGATTGGGACAGTGAAGAATACTACATGGCGGATCATTGAAATACTCCGGGAGTTTAAGGGTGGGAAGCGGTTCCGGGCCGCACGCGAGATAGCACGCGCCCCGCGCGTCTGCCCTTCTAAGGTTTCGGCCCGACACCGCAACCCGATCTGCCCGCCATCAGCAGGTTTTGCCCTGAGACACCGCCGAAGTGTGCGGGAAGCGCTTACGTCGCACTGAAAGGCTTCCTGTTGGTGCATCAGGACGGGTTCCTGGCGGGCGGTCCGCGTTCTGACGGTCGATCCAACCACGGGATGACCGGGTTCCGGAAAGTCAAAGCAGGCCTTGAGAAAGTCGGATCCGGAGGTGGAGTGATGGGTCTGGCGGGAATGCGGACAGCACCCGTACCCCCGCGCGGCGTCGCTCACCACCCTTGTCCGATCCGCGCGCGGCTGCCGCGCGCTCCCCAAACATCGGAGATATTTCATGTCCAAGTCTAGCAAACGCAAGTTCGACGCTGCAGCGTCGATCACCAACGAACTCATCGACATCATTGACCGGGGCGTGCTGCCCTGGCGCAAGCCATGGACGGTCGGCGGCAGTTCCGTGCCGCTCCGCCTGAACGGCGAACCCTACCAGGGCGTCAATAACTTCCTGTTGACTATGCGCACCATGATGGCCGGATACGCCTCGCCTTACTGGATGACGTTGAGGCAGGCGAACGAGCTCGATGCGAAAGTCATCAAGGGCTCGAAATCGTCGGTGGTCGTCTACTACGGGACGGCCGAGCGCGAGCAGGCCGAAAGCGCCCACGGCGACCAGGCGGAAACCGAAGATCCCAAAACCATCCCCTTCATGAAATCCTACCGCGTCTTCAACGCCGATCAGATCGAGGGGTTGGACCCTCGCTTCCATCCCGCTGCGGCCGAACCGGAAGTTCATCCCGAACGCGCACCGATCCCGCATATGCAGAGCTTCTTCGAGGCAATCGGTGCCAATGTCAGCTTCTCTGGTCGGGAAGCATGTTACGTCCCGAATCTCGACAAGATTTACATGCCCCCGATCGAGCTCTTCGAGAACCCGCGGAATTTCTACGCCGTCTGGGGTCATGAGCTGGGCCACTGGACGAAACCCCGGCATCGGTTAAACCGCAGCTATGGCGATGCGCGGTTCGGCAACACCGCCTACGCACGGGAAGAGATTGTGGCCGAGCTCTGCACGGTGTTCTTGGGTCAGAAGCTGGGGTTCTCCGCGCATACGCTGGAGCTGAACGCGGCCTATCTCGACAACTGGGTCCGCGTGCTCCGGTCTGACAAGCGGGCGATCTTCAAACATGCGGCGGACGCGCAGCGTGCCTGTGACTATCTCGTCGCCGCGTCGGAGGCGGGGCAGGGGGAACAGGCCGCTTGAGGCCGGGGCTGTCCGGGCTGGTAGGGCGTGGTGAAAGGAAAAACTGGCTTTGGGTTTGGTGGTTTCAACCCATCCCGAAAGGACAGACCCATGAGCCATCCTGAACCCGCAGACTATTCGCGTCCGAACGCGGCTGTCATCGCATCCCAGAACGACGCTTTCCGCAGGTTTGCCTGCCTTGGCATCACCCCGGATCAGCAGATCCAGGGCCGCCTCGTCGTGACCCAGTCCCTGATCGAGGCAGGCGATGGCTTCGTCACAGAGGCCGTCCAGGCCACCGGTGCGTTCGATACATTCGAGCCGGACAATGATCCGGAAGGCTGGCACGACTTCGGGGCCGTGACGATCCGGGGCGAAACCGTATTCTGGAAGCTGGATCACTACGAGGCCAGCTCTGACTTCCGCTATGGCGCCGAGGCACCCGACAATCCCGAGACGACCATGCGCGTGCTGACCGTCATGATGGCGCGCGACTGGTAGGGCGGGCCGCACCCCAACCTTCCATCACCGACAGGCCCGCTGACCCTCCGAAAGGGAAAGATGCCGTAATGGGGCTGTCGGCGAATCGAACACGTTTCGCTTGTCTGTCAGGATGACTTGAAGTGCCGTTGCCCTTGATGCGCCTGCAGCGCGTCTACGAGGTCGTATGTCTCCATGCGCCTCAATTCCTGAGAATAGAAGGGCAACGACATGAATGTATTTATCGGATTGGACGTTTCACTGGCAAGCACTGCGATTTGTGTGCTGGGACCGCAGGGTAAAGTTGTTAAAGAATTCCAAGCGGCCAGCGAGCCTGAAGCCTTGGTGCTTGCAATCGGCTCGCTGCCGTACACGATTGATGCCATCGGGCTTGAAGCCGGACCGCTTTCCCAATGGCTGAGCAAAGGGATCGAAGACGCCGGATTTGACGTGATCCTGATGGAAACGCGGTTGGTAAAAGCCGCCTTGAAAGCAATGCCGATCAAGACCGACAGGCGCGATGCCCAGGGGATTGCTCGATTATTGCAAATGGGTTGGTACCGGCCGGTGCACCGCAAATCTGTGTCCTCCCAGGAAATCCGCGCTCTGCTGACGGCGCGAAAGTCTCTTCAGCAGGCGATCATCAACATCGAACTCTCAATGAGAGGTGTTCTCAGGAACTTTGGCCTGAAGCTCGGACACGTCACCCGAATCAGATACGATGACCGGGTGAGAGAACTGGTTGCCGAGAACAAAATCCTGTCCGCCTCGGCGTCGACGCTTCTGCGTGCACGGGAGCAATTGCGGGCCGAGCTGGCGGCGTTGGACACGATGATCACTGGGTTGGCAAAGCACGACGATGTATGCCGCCTGATGACGACGATGCCGGGTGTCGGCCCAATCGTTGCTCTGACCGTAAGATCCGCGATCGATGACCCGACCCGCTTCGCGCGATCGAAAGACGTCGGTCCGTGGGCGGGTTTGACGCCGAGGCGCACTCAATCGGGGGAAATGGATATCGTCGGACAGATCACCAAAACCGGCGATCGCGGCCTACGCACGGCTCTGTATCAGGCGGCGATGATCCTGATGCATCGAGGCGCTCCGAACTGGCTCCAGGCCTGGGGACGTAGAGTGGCACACAGGCGCGGATCGAAGAGAGCCCTGATTGCTCTCGCTCGACGAATTGGAGTTGTATTGCACCGCATGTGGATCGACGGAACGCCGTTTCGCTACACGCAGAGCTCCGGCGCAATAGCCTGAGCGAGACGTTCCAAGGCTTTTCGAGACGGAGGTATGAGCTGCACCTGACTACAGGTACGTCGAGGTCCCTTGCCGGGACGAGGTTCCTGGAGATGCCGCAGGCCCGCTGGTTATCAGCTAGCGCTGAATACGCGGGAAAGATGGGCACCCAGGGAGCAGAATTGAACCAGGCATAGAGTGGCGGCCGATGGCTGACTACGGACGGAAGAGCGAAGCCCGGACAGGGGGTACCCTTAAGTACTGACGTGCGGTTGCAGTGAAAAAGAAAAAGTAGGCTTTTGAATCTGTGTCTTACAACCGGTGAAGAATGAGTTCTTCGCCGGAGTTCTTGACTTGCCCGATACCCTTGACAGAGGCCCGCCCCATTACGGAAGTGGGCCTCTTGTCCTGTTGGTTCCCGGATCCGGGGATTGGTTGCGCGAAGACCCGCGCGGCCCTCTCAAACACGTCGAGAAGGACATGTCATGACTCACACATTCAAAACTACCACCGTCGCCATCGGCGACCTCTGCCCGCATCCCGCGAACGTACGGACCAATTCCCCCGAGACCTATGCCTCGGAGAATATCGCGCATCTCAAGGCCAGCATCGCCGTTCTGGGCCTTCTTCAGCCGCTGCTCGTTCAGAAGATCGGTGGCAAGTTCGGGGTGCTCGCCGGTGGCCGGCGCCATGCGGCGCTTCTGGAGCTGGTCGCCGACAAAACCGCCAAAGGGTTCACGAACCGCACCAAGATCGACTGCCGTTTGGTCCCTGACGATTGCGATGTGACCACCGCGCTGTCGCTCGCCGAGAACATCACCCAGGCGCCGATGAACGCCATCGACGAGTTCGAGGCCTTCGCGCGGATGATGGAGGTCGACGGCCAGACTCCCGAGACGATTGCCAAGACCTTCGGCACAACCGTCGCCGCCGTCAAAGGCAGGCTGCGCTACGGGCTCATCCATCCCGACATCCGTGCCGCGGCCCGCGCCAAATCGATCACCCTCGACACGATGAAAGCCTTCGCCGATCACCCGAGCCAGGAGGTGCAACGCGAGGTCTTCGAGGCGCTCACCAGGGAGGACAACTATGTCCAGGCCCATACCGTCCGCAACGCGCTGAAGTCCCGCGGTGTGCAGGTCAGCGACGATATCGGCGCCTTCGTGCGGAAGGACTACGAGGCGCGTGGCGGCGCCATCGCGGCCGATCTCCTGGACGAGCATTCCGTGCTGGAGGATTCCGCGCTGGTCGAAACGATCCTGCTCGAAAAACTCGCCGCCGCCGCCGAAGAGGCGCGGGCAGAGATCGGCTTTGCCTGGGCCGATGCGGTCATCCAGTACGACTATGCCGCCATGGCGGACTATGGCCGTGTCTATCCGGGTCCAGTCGAGCCCGATGAGAAGGGCCAGAAGCGTGTCGATGAGATTGCCGCCGAACTCGAGAAACTCGAACACGAGATGGAGAACGAAGAGCTCGAGGAAGAGGCGTACAATGAACTCTACGAACGCGTGGACGCGCTGGAAGCTGAGGCGCGGGACCTACAGGAGGCCTATGGCACCGAGGATCTTTCGCGCTCCGGCGTGATCGCCTCCTGGTCGCATGGCAAGATCTCCCTGCATGTCGGGATGGTGCGCCCTGAAGACAAGGCGGAGCGGTCTGGCAAAGGCACCGGCGCACCGAGCGACAGGGGCGCCGTAGACGGCGATCAGATCACCTATCCCGCCTCGCTCACCGAGGACCTGAAGACCGAGCGGGCGATGGCGCTCGGCGCGGCCATGGCGATGCATCCAGAGGCGACGCTCGACCTCACGCTCTTCAAATTGGTCACGGATGTGCTGACCAGCGGTTTGGGCGTCACCCAAGCGATCAAGGTCGATGCGCGCCAGGAGTATCGTACCCACGCCAAGATGGACGAGATCGACGGCACCTCGCTTGAACAGGTGGCCGAGGCCCATGACGCACTCGACCTCTCCTGGGCCGATGACGCGAAATCCCCTGCAGACCAGTTCGCGCTCTTCCGGGCGCTCGATGCGGGCGAGAAGGCCAAACTCGTGGCCTATGCCACGGCGGCAACCACACAATCCTGCTTCTCACGGGACCGGCAGCGGGATAGCTTGATGCATGACTTCGAAGTCGAGATCATGTCGGACATCCGAGCGCATTGGACACCGAATGCGGCGCTCTTCAATCGCTTCAAGAAGGCCTGGCTTCTGAAGATCCTCGGTGAGGAACTGGGGCTCGCGCAGGAGGCGGTGACATTGGCCTCCTCGACCAAGAAGCAAGTCGTCGAATTCTGCGACAAGCTCTTCGCCGAGCCCTTCGCCACGCTGACGGATGCACAGCGGGCGGCGGTCGCGGCCTGGTGCCCGCCGATGATGCAGACGGCAGGTGTCGAGCCAGCCGAGAAACCCGAAGACGAAACCGAAGTCGCAGAAGCGGCCTGACCCTACAGGCGGCCCGCTCCGAAACGTAGGCGCGGGTCGCACCCCTCCCTCCATCTTACAGGTAAAACCCATGGCACTTCTTAGCTTCACCGCGGCGAGCGTCGCGGCGCAGATCGCGCATGCGCGCGGCTGCTCCACCTTCCTTCCCAACTGGAACGGGCCGGTGGGCAAACCCGCCCTGATCCTGATCGTCGGCAATGGCGTCCATCTGCGCTCGAACGGCATCGATGGCACGACGACGCGGATCGTCACCACCGAACGCGCCGATCCCACCCATGCCTTCGCCGAGGGCATCAACCCGTTCCGCGATCCGGGCTGGATGGCGGCGCGGCAGGCGGCGTTCCGCGATCTGACCGGCCAGTTCTACACCGACATTCTCGATGATGTGCAAATGCTCATCGACCGTGGTCATGACACGATTCGGCTGGCGACCGATGGCCACACGATCCGCGTCTTCCTGCGTCGCGCCGCCGACTATCTGATCGGCGGGACCTACGACGTGCCCTCCGGTCTCGGCGGGACGTTCCGGGTGATCCTGAAGGACGCCACCGACACCCACGCCCTCGTGCAGAATAGCGGCAATTGCGAGGATTTCGACGAGATGCTGCCTTACCGCGTGCCGCTCGATGCGCTCATCGAAATCGATGACCGGAGGGCGGCATAGTGGGTTGGCTCTTCTACACCGACCGCCGCGTCAAAACCTACGCGGACGAGAAGGCAGAAATCGCCCGGCTTTGCACGTTCGAAACGGATACGCGCAAGACAGTGCTGCTCAAGGCCTCCAAACTCGGGTCGACCTGGTATGCAGCTTTGAGGCTCACCAACATCGATGGCGCGCCGGTTGAAGACAGAACCTACGTGACCGATGCCGACGGGTCGATCACCTTCGGCGCCGTGTTCCTCACCCGCTATGACGAGGGCTGCTGGGGCTACAAGGACATGGAGGAGAGCGCCGGGCCCGTGGAGTCGCGCGCGCCGCTCAGCCTTCTGGCATTGCTCTCCGAGTTGAAGGATCCCGACAGCTATGCCCATGCCTGGCGTCAGCGCTGCCGCGACTGGGCGGCGATCCCGGACTACGACGAGGGTGACAAGATCAAACTGGCCGCACCGGTAACGCTGACCGATGGCAGCACCTGCCAGATCGTGACCGCCACCCATTACCGGCGCGGAGGGCAAAAGCGTCGCTGCTACCGCATCGAGGAGACAGGCGGCCTCGTGCGCCTGTCGAAAGCCTCGCTCGCCGGGTCCGAGCTCCTCGGCTCGGCGAAGAGTGAGGCGAGTCCGGTTCTGGCCGAGTTTTTCGCCGGGAACGATTCCTGACCGCCGGCAACATCGCTATCTGTTCAGCCTTGAGCCGCCTCCGCGCGTTTGAAAGCGCTGAGGCGGCTTTCTGTCCTGTCGGACCCACAACCTGACTCAAAGGACAGACGATATGGACAACCGAAGCCCGGCACTCGCACGCGATTTCCCATCGAAACCACAGCTTCTGCAGGCCATTCGCCTGATCGGCAGCGAGATTGAGAAGCAACCGCTCAAGAGCTCATCGCTCGCTCGGATCATGCGCGAGAGTTTCGGCGGTAGCGATGCCGGCGGCGCGTGGTCGTGGCGCATGGCCTATGACCTGATGCAGGCCGCCACGGTGACGGCGATCATGCGGGACAGCGGTTCGGACGCGCTCGCGACGGCCAGATTGCTCGCCTCACGGCTCCTGACGGAGACCCGGCGCTCCGAAGAGCAAATCCGGCTCCAGCAATTCTCGACGCCGCTGCCCTATGCGGCGCTGGCTATCCGTGCTGCCGCCATCCGCCCCGGCGAAACCGTCCTCGAACCTTCCGCCGGGACCGGCGCGCTGGCTGGTTTTGCAGTTTGCGCGGGTGGCAAACCGATGCTGAACGAGATCGATCCCTTCCGTCGGGCGCTTCTCGAGGCGGTGTTCGGGGGCGAGGTGTCCGGCTTTGACGCCGAACATATTGATGATCTCCTGACGGTGCCCGAGCTTCCCGGTGTCATCGTGATGAATCCGCCCTTCGCCTCATCGGTCGATCGGTCGCGCGACAAGCACATTGCGGCGAAACATCTGATCGGCGCTGCCAAACGGCTGGCACCCGGCGGACGTCTCGCGGCGATCATGCCGATGGGATTTTCGCCAAAACGAGACGCGGCCCATTGGGCACGGGCCTCGGCCATCGCAAAGCCCCGTCTCGCGCTCACTATTCCGGGCCACGTTTACCGCAAACTCGGCACCACCGTCGAAACCCAGCTCATGGTCTTCGACAAGGTGCAGGAGGAGATCGAGATCGTCCGCGCCATGGTCGACGATCTGGACGCGGCGCGCCAAATCATCGATGATATCGCCGCAACCCGCACTGCCACTCCCTCGATCCAAACCGGTGCGCAGTTTCGGACTGGGTCGCGCCGGGTCGGTGTCCCTGTTGCACGTCAGCGCCCAATCGCCCAAGCGGCGTCTGCCAAACCCAAATCGCATGCCGCCATCCCGCTGGCCTTCACCTGCCTCGACACCCCCCGCGAGAACACGCCCGTCTCCGACATCTATGCCCGCTATCGTCCGCAGCGGATCGAGATTGAGGGTGCCCGGGAACATCCGACCCCCCTGGTCGAGAGTATAGCCATGGCCTCGGTTGCCCCTCCGGCACCCAACGGCGAAGCCGCCGCTGATCTGCGCCTGCCCGGCCGTCTGATCGAGGAGGGCCATCTCTCCGAGGCCCAGCTCGAGACCATCCTCATGGCGAACGATGCCCACGCGCGCGACCTGCCGGGGCGGTTTACCATTGACCAGGACCAGACCCGGATGACCCGCGCCGACGATGATCCGGAAGCGTGTGCCTACCGCCTCGGCTATTTCCTTGGCGACGGTACCGGCTGCGGCAAGGGCCGGGAATGCGCCGGTCTCATCCTGGTGAACTGGCTCGCAGGTCGTCGCAAGGCGGTCTGGATTTCGAAGTCCACCACGCTCATCGAGGACGCGATCCGCGACTGGACCGATCTCGGCGGCTCGCCCGCCGACATCCAGCCGCTCTCCAAATGGAAGCCAGATCAACCCATTCCGATGGGCGACGGCATCCTTTTCGTGACCTATGCGACGCTGCGGTCGGCGGGCAAATGCGGGAGGACCCGGCTCAGCCAAGTTCTCGACTGGATGGGCGACGGGTTCGACGGCGTGCTGGCCTTCGACGAGGCCCATGCCATGCAGAACGCCGCCGGGTCCGACGAGGGCAGGGGGGTCAAACCCTCCCAGCAGGGCCTCGCCGGGCTGCGTCTGCAGCTCGCGGCTCCCCGGGCCCGGGTCTTCTATGTCTCGGCGACGGGAGCCACCAGCGTGCAGAACCTGGCCTATGCCTCCCGCCTCGGGCTCTGGGGCCAGGGGCCCGAATATCCCTTCCCGAGCCGCGAAAGCTTCGTCTCGGCGATGGAAGCCGGGGGCGTTGCTGCGATGGAAGTCGTGGCGCGCGACCTGAAGACGCTCGGGTTCTACACCGCGCGGGTGCTCAGCTTCGACGGTGTTGAGTACGACGTGCTCGAACATGCGCTCACACCCGCCCAGATCGAGATCTACGATGCCTATGCCGGGGCTTTCCGGACCATCCACCACAACCTCGAAGCGGCGCTGACCGCGACAGGCGTCAATGATGCCTCCGGTCAGACGAACGCCTCTGCCGCGAAAGCCTCGGCGAAGTCGCGCTTCGAGAGCACCAAGCAGCGCTTCTTCAATCACCTCCTGATGGGCATGAAAGCCCCGACCGTCATCCGCGCCATCGAAGAGGATGTTGCGGACGGCTATGCTTGCGTCATCCAGGTGGTCTCGACTGGCGAGAGCCTGTTGAAACGACGCCTCGAGGCGATGGATCCCGAAGACGAGCTGGTGGAAGGTGCGCTCACGCCCCGCGACTATGTGCTGTCCTATCTTGAACAGGCTTTCCCGATCCACGCCCAGAAGCTCGTGGAGATCGACGGAAACATGGTGGCCGAGCCGCTGCGGGATGCGAACGGTGCCCTGGTCGTCTCCCGCGAGGCCGAGGCCTTGCGCGATGCGGCGATGATGGAGCTGATGGCGCTTGCGCCTATTCCCGCCGCGCTCGACCAGATCCTTTGGGCCTTCGGCGATGAGGCCGTGGCCGAAGTAACCGGGCGCTCCATTCGATCCCTGAAATCCAGCGACGGGGCCCTGTTTATCGAAAAGCGCAGCGCCAACAGCAATTCCTCGGAAACCCGCGCCTTCATGGATGGCGAGAAGGACATCCTCATCTTCTCCGATGCGGGCGGGACGGGCCGGTCCTATCATGCCGCAAAGACGGCGAAGAACCAGAAGCGGCGGCGCCACTATCTGCTGGAGCCCGGCTGGCGGGCCGATGCGGCAATCCAGGGGCTAGGACGCACGCATCGTTCGGCTCAAGTGTCAGCACCCTTCTTCCGGGTCTGCACCTCGGATGTGCATGGCGAGAAGCGCTTCACCTCCACCATCGCCCGGCGGCTCGATCAGCTGGGGGCGCTCACCAAGGGCCAGCGCGAGACCGGCTCGCAGGGCATGTTCCGCGAGGAGGACAATCTCGAGAGCCCGATCGCAAGGGGTGCGCTGCGCGGCTATTACGCCGACCTGGCCGCCGGGCGTGCCGGGGCCATGAGCTATGAGAAGTTCTGCGATTGGACCGCCTTGCGGCTGATCGACCAGGACGGCGTGCTGCTCGAAGAGCTTCCACCAATCCAACGCTTCCTGAACCGGGTGCTGGCGCTGCCCATCCACATGCAGAACGCGCTCTTCGCCGAGTTCATGAGCCGGATCGCCGATCAGACCGAGCGGGCGCGGGCGGCTGGCACGCTCGATCTCGGCGTCGAGACACTGCGTGGCGAGCGGATAGAGCAGGTCTCGACCGAAGACCTCTGGACCTGTCCGCGCTCCAGAGCAGTGACGCGCATAATCGGACTTGAGGTGACGGACCCCGTCCATATCCTCTCCGCAGAAGAGGTGCTGGATCGGAACCCCGACAGGTTGCCGATGATCAACCGCGCGTCGGGTCGCGCGGCGTTCATCTCAGCCCGTCCGATGCAGATGTACGACGAGGAGATTGTCACGCTCATGCGCAAGGTGACCCGGCCGAGCGGGTCCACCTATGTCGAGGAAGGGAAGTTCCAGGCTTCCGCCTGGGAAGAGATCGAGCCGTCCGAGTTCCGCCGCCTCTGGGACGAGGAGGCCGATAGCCTGCCGAAGGTGACCACGACGAAGCTCTATCTGCTGACCGGGCTGCTACTGCCGATCTGGAAGGACATCCCCTCGGGCAACGAACGCATCTACCGGGTCACGCCCGAGGGGCAGGGGAGCATGATCGGCCGCACAGTCAGCGAGGACGGTGCGGCCGCGCTCAGAGCCCGTTTTATGGTCGGCACCCCGAAAACCCCGCAGGAGATGCTAACGGCGGCGCTCGGGTCCACCGCGCCGGTCGATCTGGGCCGGGGCCTCACGCTCACCCGCCGCCGGGTCGCGGGCGCGGCCCGCCTCGAGATCGACGGGGCCGACCGGGGCACGATCGACGGGCTGAAGGCCATGGGGTGTTTCACGGAGATCATCGCCTTCCAGCTCCGGGTCTTCGTGCCCCACGGGGAGGGTGTTGATACCGCCGCGATCCTGGCCCGGATCGTGGGGGAAGGGTCTCCAACGGCGGCAGATCGCGCCGCCTGAAAGGAAAAGTGGGCTTTGGGTCGGGGGAACGAGGAGGGGGTCTAGCCCGTCCGCGTTCCGGCGCCGTGGCCGGTCTCCGACCGCCTCGGCGCATCCCTAAATCCCAGACACAAGGACGAGACCCATGACCGATCCCCAGATCGACTTCGCCGAGACGATGGCGAAATGGCAGGCCGAGCGCGAAGCCGCGAACAAGGCTGCCAGGGGCGAACTGCTCCCGCAGTTGCGTGCCCTCGGCGTTACCGAGGTGGCCGCCGAATACGAAGGCTACGGCGATTCCGGCAATGTCGAAGACGTGACGGTGCAGCCCGCGGGCATCGAACTCCCCGACGACCTCCGCACGAAAGTCGAGGATTTCGCCTGGTCCGTCGCCTATCACCAGCATCCGGGCTTCGAGAACAACGAGGGCGGCTATGGCACGCTGACCTGGGATGTCACCGCCGACAGCATCACGCTGGATCACGCCGACCGATATGTCGAATGCTCCCACAGCTTTGACGAGGGGCTCTGATATGGCCCATCCCCTGCATCATGCCGAAAGCTCCGCCCGGAAGTACGGCGGCAAGCCTTCGGACTACCAGGCGCTGCACGAGTTTTTTGATGTCTCCAAGGAGCACCTCGCGCTCTTCGTCCACCGAGCCTACAGGCACAACACGCTCGGCATCTTCGAATTGGAGCGCCAGTTCGGCAGAACGCTGACCAACAGTGCGGGCCGGGTCATTCCGACCCGCTGGATCGGCGAGCAGCATGTCCGCGAGGATTGCCAGGGCCGCATCCCGTCGCTCGCCGACTGGCTTATCCGCATCCGGCCCGAGCCATGGATGGCCAATGGCCGGATCGACTTTGATCCTCCAGATATCGTCGGCGATCCGCGGGTCGCCTGGATGGCAGAGGTGGCAGCGGGCAGGACGATCCTCGGTCTCAAGGACTGGATGGAAGGGAGGGGCTGATCATGCGCAATGTCCGCAGGTTCTACGATTGCAGCACCGCACATTTGCCCGAGGAGACCGCTCAGGCCATCGAAGACGGGCTCTTCGCCAAATCGCCAACCATGCTCAGCGAATATGGCTGGCTGTTCTCCGTCCCGGAAACGCTCGCCGACTTACCGGAAGGCGTCAACTGTGACGCCTTCAAGAGGGTCATGGCGTTGGCGATGGATGCAGGCTGCGACTGCGTCCTCTTCGATCGGGACGTCCCGCCGGTCCCCTATCTCGAGGCCTTTGACTGGTAGATCAATCGCAGTTGCACTGAGGCCCGATCCGCGGATCGGGCCTCTCTTGTTTCTGCCGCCAACACTGAAATGGAGATCCAGATGAACATTGCGGAGATCAAGGCCGCCGTGGGTGCCGGCAAATCCGTCCACTGGGCGAACGAGGGCTACCGGGTTCACCGGGATGGTCTCGGCCAATACCTCATCACCTTTGTGCCAAACGGCAGCACCATCGGTCTGACCGACCGGAGCGGCCGACGGCTGAACGGAGCCGAGGCCGATTTCTTCATATCTGAGCCGATGCACTGTGCAGCGGCAGAGCAGGGGAGGGACGCGCACGTGGCGACGTGGGACACCTCGTCCAGCGCCGGGCCGGGCTGACGGTCAGGAGAGAAAGGAAAGAGGGCTTTCGGTTTTGCGATCCCATGAGGGGTCGAAAAGCAATCCCGCGTGCTCTGGCAAAAAGCCGGGCAGCGGCAAACCCAAGGAGAAGACCCATGTTCGCAGGAACCCTGACGAAAAACGCCGAGACCGCAGCCACCGCCTATTCCGGCATAATCCATTCGACCCGGTTCGATGTTGCCATCCAACTCGAAACCCGGACGAAGATGTCCGAGCGGAGCCCGGACTATGACGTGACCGCGGTGAACAAATCCGGCCGCAAGGTGCGCATCGGCACGGCCTGGAACGAGACCGGCAATACCACCGGCAATCCCTACATCTCGATGCAGATCGATGTCGGCCTCGGGCCGTTTCGGGTCAACGCCGTGCAGACGAAGGAAGCGCGCGAAGCGATGACCGGTGAATTCGAGATCATCCCGCTGGTGTCGAACGGTGCCATGAAGTCCGGCTCGATCTCGGGCGAGTTGACCGCAATGGATGCCGACAACGCCTTCGCCGGTTACATCGCCAACATGATGTTCGACCTCGATTTCATCCTCGTCGAGAACGCGTTCAAGACCGAGGAGACCCATCCCGACTACCGCATCGAGGTCAGCTCGCCCAAGGGCCACCCGATCCGCGTGGGCTCGGCCTGGATGGCGAAGAGCAACCGGACCGGCAACGACTACGTCTCGCTCCTCATCAACACGCCCGATGGCGATCTGCGGGTGAACGCTGTTCAGAACGAGGAGCAGCGGGGCGGCCAGACCTTCTCGATCATTCCCTTCGTCGAGAGCGCCGGCCAGGAGCGGTCTGACAACACCGGCCTCGCTTTGGTGGGCTGACGCGCGACGACTTCCACCGAACGGGCGTCCCGGGCAACCTGGGCGCCTTTCACCCGTGCAGGCCTGATCCTCCTCCGAAACCAGGCCTGACGGGGCGGTGCCGGTCCTGTCTCCGACCGGCCCGCGCCTCCTGTCCCCGAAAGGCAGGTCCCGTGAGGGGAGCCGCGGCAGCGCGGCTCCCCTCTTCTCGTTTCACCCCATCAGAAGGACGACAGCCATGTTCAATCTCTCCCATCCCAAACTGGTCACGCTCGCTGAGACCGAAGGTTACGCCGAGGTCGCGGACTTCCTGGAGGACTATGCGCTCGACAGCATCGTGCCCGCGATCTGCATGGCGCCCAATTGCGATCACACCGCTGATCTCGAACCGGATCAGCGCGCCGGCTTCTGCGAGGCCTGCGGTCGTCCCACCATGAAATCCGGCCTCGTCATCGCTGGCTTGATTTGAGCGGCAAGGATGAGGGGCTTCCCATGACACATAATCAATACACGACGCCCGGCACGCGGCTTACCTGGTCCGACGTCGGCGAATGGGTCGATGCGGCCCACCGGATCGGCAGGCGCCGGCCCGGTGCGGCGCGCAACCGGGCCTTTGCCGCCCATGCGGCGGCATTGCCCCGCGACCTCACCAACCGCGAGACGCATATGCCATCGCTGGAGGCGGCGATTCACCTCCTAAAACACGGACATCCCAGTCTCGCCCGGCCGCAGAGAGGCCATCGGGCGGATCACCCGACCACGCCGGTCATCATGGATCTGATGAACCGTCTCGCCGTCCTGAAACGCCGGGATGAGATACCCGCCGGGAACAACTGGACCGCCATGTTCGGAGGTTCCGATGCGCATTCCGGCTGACATCACCGACCTGATCGAGCGCGGCGCCCTTGTGGCGATCAACCATTCCGGCGGCAAGGACAGTCAGGCCATGTCGATCAGGCTGGTTGAGGCTGGCATCCCGCGCGACCAGCTGCTCATCGTCCATGCCACCCTCGGCGACGTGGAATGGCCGGGAACGATCAGCCATATCCGGAAGACCACGTTCGGGCTGCCGCCGGTGATCGCACGACCGCGCCGGTCGTTCTTCGAGATGGTCCGGGCACGGGGCATGTTCCCCTCCCCGCGATACCGCCAATGCACCTCCGACCAGAAGCGCGGCCCGATCGAGCGGGAGTTGCGTCGCTATCTCGCGGCCAATCCCCGCTTCGCCGGACGCATCGTCAGTGCGATGGGCATGCGCGCCGAGGAAAGCGCCGCGCGTTGGAGCCGTCACGTCGTCAGGCTGAACAACCGCAACAGCGTGGCGGGTCGAACCTGGATCGACTGGCTGCCAATTCATGAGCTATCCCGGCGCGAGGTGTTCGACGCCATCGCCGCGGCGGGGCAGGAGCCACATTGGGCCTATGGCCGCGGCATGACGCGGCTGTCCTGCAGCTTCTGCATCATGTCCTCGCTGGCCGATCTGCGATGCGCGGCGCGGCTGCGACCGGACCTACTTTCCGCCTACATGGCTCTCGAAGACGAGATCGGCCACACCCTGCGTCCCGACGGGACGAACCTCCGCGAAACCCTCAACCGATTGGATGCCGCATGACCGTGCATGACCCCCAAGAAATCGTCGAACGTCCGGGGTCCGGCTTCTCCGAGGCCGAGATCGCCACCATCGACGCCGCGCGGGACATCCTGCGCAGGCATGCCCGGTCCACCGCCGCCTTGCAGTCCTGGACCATGCTGACCGACTACCTGGCGCTCAACGCCGTTCGCGAGCGCGTCGAAGTGTTTCGGGTGCTGCTGTTGGACCGGAAGAACAAGCTGATCCGCGACAGGGTCATGACCCGCGGCAGCATCGATCACGTTCCGGTCTATGTCAGCGAGGTGCTCCGCTCGGCTCTCGTTCTTGATGCCTCAGCCATCATCATGTGCCACAACCATCCGTCCGGCGATCCGCATCCGAGCCAGGCCGACATCGATCTCACCCGGAAGATCGTTGAAGCCTGCAAGGTGATGGAGATTGTCATCCACGATCACATCATCGTCGGTTTCGGACGGGAGAAGAACGCGTTCAGCATGCGGGCGGCCGGGATGATGGGTGACTAGAAATCCGGGAACATGTGCCGGGTGGACGCCAGCCTCATCCAGTTCCGTCCACCAAAGGCAACAAGTGTGAGGTAGATGATACCCGCCTCGACACCCGGCCTGAAGACGATGGTCAGACGATGGCCGGACCCGCCATGTCGCACGAGCCAGCCTTCGAGCTTTCCTTCAAGCCGCACGCCAGATGTCGGGTTGTCTGCAATGGATCGCAGCAAGGCATCGACCTCATCCAGGCGCCGAAGAGCTGCTCCCGAGTCGCCCTGGGTGACTTCGATGATGTGATCGACGATGCCGATGAGATCCCGCTCGAAGAACGGATGCCGGACGAACTGCATCAGGCCTTGCGGGTCATTGCGGTCAGATGCGCCCGCGCGCCAGCGGTGACGTCGGAGGCGTCGCCGACCGGTTCCCATTGGTCGAGCGGCAGAGCCAGACGCCGTTCAAGTTCTGCTTCTAGCACCGCCCGTTCGCGCTCACGTTCTGCCTTGGCCTTCGCCAGTTCCCCCGAAACCGCCGCGCTCACATTGGGATATTCTCCGGCTTCGACCAGCTCCCTGGCGAACGCGTAGGCGGTATCGGTAAAGCTGACGGATTGCTTTTGAACGCTCATGGCGGACTCCTTGGTGCTCCAATAGAGTACTGAAATCCGCGGCATCTGGCAAGCCGGTCAGCCCCGACCGAGGGAACCGACCCATGCCTGACGGCCTCCCCTGCTCGGCTGCGCGTGTCGCAGGGGAGATATCGGCCGTCGGCCGATCGCGCATTCGGCCATGCGGCCTCACCGCGGCGTTGCACCCAGGCCCCCGGTTTGCCCGTCTCGCGAGCACGTCGCTCCCCGGCCACTCCGCCGGATTGCACTCTGGTCTGTTTCGGCCAGAGGCCAAAACGATCCCGCCGCTCCATCCGTCTCCCGCGTCCGGTCGCGCCGTTTGCCTGCTCGCGTCGGGCAAACCTGCCGTCAAAACACACACACATGAGCGTGGAAGCATATCCTCCGGATGGCCCCCGAATCAGCCCGCCTCAAGGATCGCAAAACTTTTCGGCGAGGCCGGCGGGTGTGGAGAAGGCAGTCCAGTGCTCGATGACGCGCCTGTGGTGAGCGATGCGCCCGGAAAACTTTTGCGCCCGGCGCGCCGGCGGCTTCGCCGTCCCTGACCCGGACAGATTCGGTGAACCAGACGTACGGCCATGCCACCACACTCACGTGGTGGTTCCCCGAACATCTGGAGACACCAACATGACATACGAGAACGCGAATGCCTACGAGACCATCGAACTTTTCGGCCTGACGGAGAAAGACGCGGAGCTGCCCATCCCCGAGGATCACGTCCTGACCGATAGCATCGTCCGCGAGACTTTCGAGGCCCTGCTTGGCCAGCTGCGCGGCACCGGTCTCGAGACCGAGATCGAACCGCTCGCGCACGGGCTCGCCACGATTCTGCAGCGCCGCAAGATCGCTCTGGGCAAGGAGCTTGACCGCACCGCTGACAAGATCGGCGCCCTGGCAAAATCCCATGACGGGTCGGAGATCGCCGAGACCGCGCTCGAAGAGGCGCAGGCCCGCTTCCTGCAGGTCCGCGAGATCGTCGGGGCCATCGAGGTGATGAGCGAGGCGGCGGCGGAATGCTACGAGGTCGAGACCGGCCACGCCTTCATCCCGGCCGCGGGATCGCGCGCCAGTGCTCGCGCTCAGGAGACCGGAGCGGTCTTCGAGGCCCGGCAGCTGCTGGAACAGCACGATCGCGAGACAGCCGCGAAGTCGAAGGTCGAGGGGGTTCCCCTGATCGTCTCGGGGGCGACCGACTGGACCGATATCGACGTCATCTTCACGACACTCGACAAGGTTCGCGAGCGCATCCGGCAGAACCGCAACCAGGAGATCTTCCTCTGCCACAAGGGTGGCAAGCACGGGGCCGAGATGATCGCCGCCCGGTGGGCTCGGGCGCGTGGCGTCGCGCAGGCGCGCTTCGATCCGCGCTGGTCCGCGCATGGGCGGGCAGCACCCTTCAAATGCAACGACGAGATGCTGGACGACAAGTTCGCCGCGACCGGGGTCGTGCTCTTCGGCGGCAACGGGGTCGCACTGAACCTCGGGCAGAAGGCGGAAGCCAAAGGCCTGACGGTGATGCGGGTCGCCGATCCGGCGAAGAAGACGGCAGACGCGTGAATGAGAGAGGGTCGCCTTTGGGCGGCCCTTTCGTCGTTTTCATCTGCCTGCCCGTAAACTGGCGGTCTCCTCCGCACAGTAAGCCAAGTCGCGGTGGAGGTATCGGCCTGAGGCCGATCGCGCATTCGGCCATGCGGCCTCACCACGGCGCAGCACCCGGCGTCCCGGTTTGCCCGTCTCGCGAGCACGTCGCGCCCCGGCCGCTCCACCGGATTACGCTCCGGTCTGTTTTGCGGGGCAAAACGATCCCGCCGCTCCATTCGTGTCCCGCGTCCGGGCAGCACCCTTTGCCTGCTCGCGTCGGGCAAACCTGTCGTTAATCACACACACATGAGTGCGGAAGCATATCCTCCGGATGGCCCCCGAACCCGTCCGCGTCAAGGATCGCAAAACTTTTCGGCTAGGGGGGCCGGGGAGGAGAGGGCGGTCCAGTGTTCGATGACGCCCCCGTGGTGGGCGATGCGCCCGGAAAACTTTTGCGCCCGGCACGCCGGCGGCTGCGCCGTCCCTGACCCGGACAGTTTCGGCAACCAGGCATTCGGCCATGCCACCACACTCACGTGGTGGTCCACGAACATCTGGAGATGAGATCATGACCGACGAGAACAAGACCGAGGACGACCTTTGCCGACACTGCGACCGCACAGGCACGTCGCAGCGCGGAACTTCCACCGGGAAAGACCATCACGATATTGGCGGCCATGTCGTCCCCTGCGTCGCCTGCGGGAAAGACGCGTTGCGGACCGATTGGGAGACTATCGATGGCGGGAGCGTCAATTTCCACTGGCGGGAGGCCTGTGCGCATTGTTCGCACCTCAGCGAGTCTCTCTTCGCCTGAACAGTACCTTTCATCGGGCGGCCCCGTCGCCCGGTGATCCCTCTCTCTAACCCTTCCACGCTCTCGACGACTGCGACACCATCCATAAGTGCAGCCCCGCCCGGCTAAGGCCGGGCGGGGCTGCTGCGCTCCTCAACTGTCTGTGGCCCCTCAGTCAGACGCAAATAACATGAAGGTCGGTGGTGATCGATCGTCGGTCATGCCGGGCCCCTGCCGGCGGTTGCACCGCCGTCACCGCGCTCGCAGGTTCCGGCCGTGCCGGCCTCCACCCGGAACACGAGGCCCCTGGACGTGCTGAGTGGCATACCCCGGCGGCGGTCTCCTGACGGAGCCAGCCGGCGGGGTTGCCCTCATGCGCGCCAGAAACCCCGCGATCCGCCCGTCCGGGTGCAGATCGCTGGGGCGGGCGCAGCGCATCGACCGCGCCGCCCGATGACGGCGACCCGTCCGGGCCGACAACTCTGCTGCCAGACCTGCGGCTGTATCACCGCCCCGGATCGCCACACAGGCGACGGGGAAGCCGAGCTTGAGGCAGACGATCGCGGTCGTGCCGATCGGGCGCACGCGAACCATCGCGCCGACGCGTTGGAAGCGGGGGCGGACCTGGTCACGTCTGACATAACTCGACAGGACCGATGGCGGCTGAGGAGCGGGGTGCACATTTGGGTCTCCCCTCTTTGCTCATAGATGTGGATCGCACGGGGTCGGGCGGTCCGTGCCCTCCGCTCACGCTCCGGCAAACACAAATACGGTTTCCACGCGCGGGGCGCGCGGACCCTCCGCATTTGTGTTTGCGGACCTCCCTTGCCCCCCGTGCCGGGTGATCCCCATCGCAAAAAGGAGAGACCCAAATGACCAACCACTACGTCGCCACCGTTCCCGTCAAGTTCACCGACAACGAAGGTCAGGAGCGCACCCGCTTCCAGCGCGTCGGCGCGATGTTCCGCAACACTCGCAACGGGGACGGCTCGGAGTTCTTCAGCCTCAAACTCGACTTCCCCGTCGCGGTCCAGGAGCTGGTGATGTTCCCGCCGAGCGCGAAGGAACCGCAGGAATAGTCCGCCTCAAAGATGGGCCGCCCTAGGGGCGGCCCTTTCCCTGTTTCAGGGAAGGCTGCGCTGTACCCGGGAACCCCTGCCTTCGGCCGGCGTCCCCGGGAAGGCGTCAGGACCGCAAGCGGTCCTGACGGGGGATATCAGAGATCGCCTGGAACAGGTCTGCCGGCCAGCCTCAAGGGGGCCATCCGGAATAACAGTCGGGCTACGCCCGCCGGTTTTTCCGGCAGAGATTTGGGCCGAGCCAAATCTGGCCGCCCTTGACCCTGTCCGTCAGCCCCGTCGGTGGAGGGATGCGCCGCCCCTCGCTTCCGTCCGAACACGGGTCCGTGTTCGGCCAGACCCTCGGGCGCGGGCATGACAACGGGCGGCCGAGGTGCGGTTGGAGATGGTCGGGTTTTCTGGGCCCTTCGGGCCGGGCCTCGCACCTGCGGTGCTCGGCTCGAAGCGGAATTCAAGGTCGCCTGGGGGCAATCTGCAATAATATTGTATTGACCGGTAAATATAGTTTCGTATGATGAAGGCGACCTTGAATGAAGGTGGCAGGAAATAGGGGGGCTTTCTTCGTATGAGCCGGACCAAGAGACTGACACAGACGGAGCGGGCGGAGATTATCCGTGAGGCCGCAGCAGGTGTGGGGACTTCCGCGCTCGCGGAGCGGTTCGGGGTCACGCCGCGGGCCATCCAGTACACGTTGAAGGCGGACGAAGAACGCCAGAAGGATGCGGCCGTGGCGACGGCCGCGGTGACGGTGAAGCTGACACCAGAAGAGCTTGCTGCGCTGGATGAGGTGCTGTCCGCGGCGGGGATCGAGACCCGCACGGAGGGGGTCCGGCGGCTGATCCAGGCGGCGGGGGGAACGTTCGTTCCGGACGCGAATCTGGCGGCTGAGATGGCGCGCTACCGGGCCTCCTTGCACGAGGTCGGCAACGGCGTCGTGCAGGTCGCCAAGCAGATGATGAAAGCCAGCCGGGAGGGGCAGGGGGAAGGCTCCGCGCCGAACGCAGAGTTGTCCGAACTGCGCCTCGTGCAGATGCGTGCGCTGGCGCGGTTCATCCTCGATTCCGCTGACGAGATCGACCTGCTTTTGCGCCGTCGTCGGGATGGGATGCGGCTCTCCGCCACTGCCGCTCTGAGGGAGTTCGCCCATGCGGCTGAATGATGCCGTCCATGACGTCACCGGAGAGATCTTCCGGGATGGCTGGAGCCGGATACGGGGCTCGATGCAAGGGCTGCAGGCGTCCCGGCAGAGGCAGCTCGTGCGCGCCGCTGCGGGGCATCGTGCGGCGGTCTTCAAGGCGATCCGGGGCGGGGGCACGCATTCCAAATCCCAGCTCATGAACCAGCTTGATTACCTCACCACCAAGTCCTCGCATATCGTGGACAGCAGCGGGTTCCTGGATGGGAAGACGAGGCTTGAGGGATCGGAGATCAAGGACCTGACGGAGCGGTTCGCCAAGCGCTGGAGTGCGGGGTTCAAGCCCAAGCTCGGACAGACGACGCATATGCTGATGTCCTATCCGATCGGCACCCGGGGCGAGGACGTGCGCGACATCACCGCCAATGTCGCCGAGCGGTTCTTTCAGTCCGAAGAGGGACATTTCGACTACATCATCGCGGTGCATGAGGATCGCGATCACCCCCACGCACATATAGTTTTGAATCGCCGGTCGCAGGAGGGTGAGTTCTTCTTCCTGGGTCGCGATCACCGGTTCAACTACGACGATTTCCGCCTCGCCATGGTGGAAGAGGCCGAGCGGTTCGGCGTGCGTCTGGAGGCCACGCGGCGGCTCGATCGGGGTGTCGTGCACTACCCGCCGCGCACCCGCGAGGTCTATGCGGCCAAGGTTGAGGGGCGGGCCGCGGAGCCACGGCCACGGGTCGGGGCCGATCTTGATCGCGCCCTCGAAGAGATCGCAAACACCCGGATCATCTATCACTCGCTTGCCGCTGAGGCCTCTGCGGACAACCGCGAGGACATCGCCGATGCCCTGTTCCGCTCGGGAGAGCTTCTGGCCAAGGGCGGCAAGCTGACTTTGGAAGGAGGCGTCTACATGGCAGAGGAGCAATCGTTCGAGGATCTGAGGACCCGTTATGCCGATCAGGTCGCGCGCGTCCAGGGCATGATCGATGCGAAGCCGGAGGCCGAACGGCCGCGGCTCGAGCGCAGCCTCAACGAGATCCAGTCGCGGCTCGCGCATATGCAGCCGCTAGGGCTCAGATCCGTGACATTGACCGAAAAGCCCTCGGAGGGCGGGGTCTATTCCGAGACCAATATCGATGCGGCCCGGCTCGACCGGTTGCGAGACCCCGAGGTGCGGGCGCAGGTCGACACCGCGCTGCGCGGGACCGGGATCAGTTCGTCCGTGGTGGTCGCCCGGATGGAAACCGGCGCGCAGAACGCCGCGCTCGAGCGGCAATGGATCGCTGACGATCTGGCGCGGGTGGCCGAGAGGGACGGTCTCAACCTCGAGCGCCGCGCGGATCTGGAGACGGCGCGCGAGACCCTCAACCGGGCCCATGTCCAGCTCGGCGTCGCGCTGGAGCGGGCAGGGGTCTTGCGTGAGGACGGTGTCGTGGAAGATCGCACCGTGACGGAGAGGGTCCATTATCATCGGGACGCCACTGAGGACATGGAGCGCGCCATCCGCCAGGACATGCGTTCGGAAGGTCTGACCGAAGACCAGATCGAGGCGCGGGAGTGGGAGATCGTCTCCCGCGCGGAGCGGCGTATCGAAGAAGAGCAACGCAGCTACCTCGATGCGCATCCCGAACTGCTCGCGCGCCCGGGCGACGTGATCGACCGGTCCGAGCCCTACCGGGAGCGCATCACCGACGAGGCCCGGGCCCGCGAGATCACCCGCGAAGTCGACCGGATCATGGAAGGTCGCGACGCGCGGACCCCCGTTGCGGATGCCGTCACGGACGAGTTCCGCGCGCGCTATCCCGATATGCCGTCGCATCTCGCCCGCGGGCTTGGCGCGACCTATGCTTCCGTCACCGATCTGCGCGACACCGAGGCCCTCAACCAGGTCCGCCGCGACAACGAGTTGCGGGAGGTGGCGCTCGACCTGCGCGACGGGCGGCTTTCGGACGCGCGCGAGGGGGACGCTGTCGAGGGGGCACCGATCGCCGATCCGGACATCCGGCGGGTCGTCGACCATGAACGGGCCGGCAATCTGCAGTCGCCGTTCCAGGACGACGGTCAGCGACTGACCTACCGCGACGCCGTCGAGCGCGAGCTCGACGCGGCGCAGATCGACCGGCTGCGGGACGGGGATGTCGACGTGCTGAAGACCCAGATCGAAGACCGTCTCGATCGGCTCTACGCCGCGAAGACCTACCTGCAGTCGGACGCGGCCACCGCCAACAGCGAGGCGACCCGCGCCGTGGTCGAGGAGATCGCCGACCGCGAGTTCGAGCTCCACCGCGCCGATCTTGTCGATGGCGAGACCGAGCGCGGGGAGACGCACTGATGGGAGGGGTAGGGAAGGGCCGCCTCGCCCTCGGCGTCGCGCTGGTCACACTGGTCGCTATCGCGATCGGCTATGTCATCGCCTCGGCCGTGATCAGTTTCCGGGACCTGGGTTTCCGGGCCGAGATCGACTTCTTCTATATCGTGCAGAACTACCGCGCCATCGGGGCCGCCCGTCCCGACGACTTCCGCCTGATCAACCTGATCATGGGCGGGGCCGGGGTGGCGGGCCTCATGATGAGCCTTGCGATGTCGGGCTCGGCGCTCACCCGGTTCGGCTATACCCATTGGCAGACCCGCCGCGAGATGAAGCGGAACGGCTTCTTCGGCGCGCCGGGCACGGGCTTTGTGATCGGCAAGCTTGGAAAGCCAAGCTCGCGTGCGCCGTTCCTGTGTTCCAAGACCTTTCCCCATGCGTTGATCGTAGCGCCGACCGGGCGCGGCAAGACCACCGGCTTCGTCATTCCGAACCTCCTGACCTGGCAGGGCTCAGCGGTGGTGCTCGACGTAAAGGGAGAATGCTTCGAGGCCTCGGCCCGCCACCGGGCGGCGCAGGGTGACGAAGTGTTCCGCTTCGCGCCCACGGATTGGGAGGACAGGCGGACGCATCGCTACAACCCACTTCTGCGCATCTATGAGCTCAAAGACCCGGCCCGCCAGCAGATGGAGTTGCAGCTCCTGGCCACACTCTTCCTGCAGAACGACAACGACCGTGTTCAGGGGCTTCTCAAAGGGGGGATCGATCTCTTCGTCGCGGCCGGGCTACTCGCGTTCCAACGCCGCAGGCCGACGCTCGGCGAGATATACCGCATCGCCGCCTCGGGCGGGCAGAAGCAGAAGGAATATCTCGCGCGCGCCCATGAGGTCCAAAACGCCGCGGCGCGGCTGATCTTCACACGGCTGGCGTCCACCAACAACGATACGCTGACATCCTATGTCTCGCTCCTGATGACCTCGGGCCTCGATCAATGGCAGAACCCGGCGATCGACGATGCGACGGCGACCTCGGACTTCGACTTCCGGACGATCCGCAAGAAACCCTTCAGCGTCTACCTCGTCGTCCAGCCCCTCATGGTGAAACCCCTCGCACCTCTGATCCGGCTCTTCTTCTCGGACCTGCTGTCGGCGCTTCAGGACAAGGAACCGGGTCCGGACGAGCCCTGGCCGGTTATGATCATGCTCGACGAGTTCAACCGGCTCGGAAAGATGCCGATCGTGGCCGAGAGCATCGAGGTGCTGCGCGCCTATCGCGGGCATCTCGCGGTGGTGACCCAGACCATCCCGGCCATCGACGAGATCTACGGCGAGAACACGCGGCGCGCCTTGCAGGGCAACGCCGGGATCAAGCTCTACCTGACGCCCTCCGACGAGAAGACCGTCGAGGAGCTGAGCAAGGCGGTCGGCAAGACCACGAAAACCGTCGTCACGCGGTCCCGCGCGGTCGGGAAGAACCCGTTCGAGGGCCGCAGCCAATCGGAGCGGACGGAGGAGGTGTCGCTCCTGCCCGAGGATGAGGCGCGGCGCCTGCCGCTCGACGAGATCGTCGTCGTCGTGGACGCCCAGATGCCGGTCCGGGCCAAGCGCGTGGTGTATTTCGAGGACCCATTCTTCAAGGGCATCCATGCCGCCCAGGAGGGGGAGCTACCCTTCCCGACGGGGCCGGTCCCTCCGATGGGGGAATTGCCCCTGAGCGTCAGGGCGATGCCCACGGCGCCGCGGGGGTCAGGTCTCACGGAACGTGATTTCGAGGCCAGGATGGGGCTAACAGAAGGCGGAGGGATTGCACCCCTTGAGTCCGGTCCGGCTCAAGCGCCTCGGCGCGGCCGCGCCGCTGTTCTTGCGGATGATCAGCGGCAGATGGAGATGGAGTTCGGGCGGCAGGCAGATCTGGAGGTGGAGGCTGCGTCCGAAAACGACGTCGCCCGAGTTCAGGACGCCGTGAGTGATCTCGAGCGGTTGGAGGCGGAGATGTCCGGTTCGGAAGCAAACGTCAGCGAGACGGGCGAGAAATTCGGGCTTGGCTGAGCCGCCATGCGGGCGACACGAAAGAATGTCGCGATGGTGTCTTGTGGCCACGGCCTTGAGCCGACCATTGTCACGGGTGAAGAAAGCCAGGGTCGTCGCGCTCTGGTCGAGGGGCTCGCTCAATCGTCGCAGGGTCGATCTCACGCATCGTCAACTGGGCGTTCACCCTGCGGGCCGCGGGGCCCGCACGAAACCACTTCGCGGCGGAAGCCAGGTTAAAGCGCGGACGACGCTGCCCCTTTGCCGGGTTTGCGGCCTCCATCAGAACCTCGATCATTTCATCGATGCGGTAGAGGCCACCCGCAACGGGGAGGGGCATCTTGCGCTGCTGGAGCGCCTGTCGCTTTATCTCGAGCTTCTCGGCGACATCCGCGAGAGACACCAGGTCGGGACGGACCTCGCGCAGGACTGTGCCTTGCGGCAGCGCCTTGATCAGAGCCCGCGCCGCTTCAAGGATCGCGCTCTCGGCCTCATCCCCTTCAAGTTCCAGTTCTACACCCAGAAGACCGGCGTGACCGGTGCCCACGAGCGCATCTTCAAAACCCGCCTCGAAGATCGCGTCAGAGAGCGAAAACGCATCGTGCTCTCCGTCGGGGAGTGCAAAGACCAGTTCGAATTCGAATTCTTCAGCCATTGGCATTACCTTCGTCGTTCTTCTGAAGCTTCACGCAGGCCAGGGCCTTCTGTCGGATCTTTTTCGCGAACTGCTGTGGATTCTTCGGGGTCGACCAGACAGACATCTGACAAAACTCGCCACAGCGGCAATCCTTATCGTTGGCCGGGCATCGGAGGATCCCCCACGCGTGCCCCTTGCCCTCAATAAGGTCCCATCCCAGCTCTTCGAGCTCCTGGATGACGGCCTCGATTTCCTTTGACGTGTGCTTCTTCCTTGGCACCCTAGATACCCCACTTTCTTAAATTGTCAAGTGACAAGTTAATAGCTCAGCAAAACGTCGCTGCAATTTACTGTCCGCTACCGGCAATTTCCCATAGGAAGCTTGCCGTCAAATGCTTTGATGTGAGAACGGGATACAGGACGGACGTCCCAGACAGAAACACCGGCGCGGATGCCGTTGCGTCTGATCCTGTAGCAGTGTGCCGTCCCCAGACGCGGCACGATGCCACCAACGCAAAACCATTCATGCTGTCTGTCATGATCCCAGCAGGCAGCAAAGGTTTGACCTGCGAACAGCCTGTTCCGGCTAGTCGTGCCACCTCCGGTCAACTCTACCGTCGGCCCAGCCTGTTCAGCCGTGCCAGTTGCGCAAGCATGCGGGCACCGGTGCTAGATGAGTCGCCTGAAGGTGCAGCCGGCGCACCACCCGCGGCATTAGGGCGGGTCGGGAGCGCCTGTACGCCGAGAAACTGCCTGGCCCGAAGCGCGGCATATTCGGCGCCTGTCGCGCCTCCGATGGCGTATCGGTTATAGACTTGCTGACTTCCTGCCAAGCCTCGGGCGAAGGCGTAGCTTCCGCCAAAGCCCGCCGAAAGCGCCGGCATCATGATGTTTCCGGAGACCGACCGGACGATGAAGGGCGTGGCGATGATGAACCCCTTGGCCATGAGGACCATCATGAAGAAGGGCAGGAGGGCGCCGATGTTCGAAGCCCCCTCCGGATCACCAAGTTCGGCGAGCAATGCGCGCGAGACCCCGGTGATGGTCGCGAAAACGCCGGCGATGACGATGGGGTAGATCGCGAAGGAAATCAGCGCCGAGAGCCATCGCGCGAAATAGTCCTTGGTCACCTCGAAGAGGGTCAGGAAGATCATCACCGGCGCGATCCCGATCAACAGCGTGATCATGAGCCTGGAGGCGACGACAATGAAGGCCGCCAGCCCTCCGAGGATCGAGAGCAGGAGAACGCCGAGCGTGTCGAGAAGCGCGCCGGCCATCCAGTTCAACTCGGAGCCTGCTGCGTTCAGGTAATCCCCAAGCGCCGCGATGAGCTGATCGAACTCCTCGGCGAAGGTTCCAGACGGACCTGGCATCCCGCCGCCGACCGACGCGACCAGCGATCCGGCGATGCTGTCTATCCCGTTCAGGATCGCGGATGCGAGTGCGTTGAACTGGACCCAGTTGGTCGCGAATATGCCAATCAGGCCGATCTTCACGGCGAGCCAGAAGGCGGTCCGGCCGTCCATGGAACGGTATTGGTAGATCATGTTGAGACAGACGAGGATGACCACGAGCGTCGTCCCGAGGACCAGCATCGTTCCGACCGTGGCGGCCACGGCCCCGAACTGGGTTTCCGCCGCTGAGTCCAGATAGCCTTCGGCCGTTTCCACGAAATACGCGACGACGCTCATGACCCGCTACCAGTTGCCGGCCGCGTCGCAGATCGGCATGGCCTGCTTTCGGAGATCGTTCGCCCGTCGGCGATAGTCTGACGTCGCCTCGACCACGCTCCAATAGTCAGTTGAGGAATAGAGATCAAAATAGACCGCCTCAGTTGCCTCCCAAGGCGGATACCGGGTGGCGCAGGTGCAGCTCTGCGCGTCGACGATGCGTTCCATGCTCTGAAACCGGTAGATTTGCTGGACCAGGAGCCGCTTGTAGGCGTCGCGCGCCTCTGTGTTTCGCATCCACTCCGGCTCGGGCGGCTGATCGGGGCAGACATCGGGTTGATTGTCGAGCGTCGGGACTAGGTCGCGCTCGGCCGATGCGATACTGCCCGAAAAAAGAAGGAATGAGCAGACGAGAATGGTGACGCGTGTCATGTCGCAGTCTCCGTCAGCCGGTCCGCGACCTCACGCTTGAGGAACGCGGTATAGCCGTAATCGCCCGCCTCGGCCGAGATCACCTCCCAGCCTTCGGCGCCCCGTTCGTTCAGGGCGCGCCGCATCTCTTCATAGTCCTTCTGCTTCTTCACCTTGCAGAACAGGATGTCGTACTCAAACTGCTTCATGCATTGTGCCTTTCCTGCAATTCGGTTCCAGGGAGATAGAATTCGGTGATGCCGCGTTCGCCGTCCTCGCGGCCGGCCTGGATAATCACGTCGATCGAGCTCTCGATGTATTGGATCATGTCCTGGTAGGTCATTGGGATCTCGGTCTTGAGCGCTGCGATGGCCAGCCGCTGGACGGCGAGTTGTGGGGTCTCGGCGTGGAGTGTTGTCATCGAGCCGCCATGGCCGGTGTTGATCGCCTCGAGGAAGGTCATGGCCTCTTTGCCGCGCACCTCGCCGAGGATGATGCGGTCGGGCCGCATGCGCAGCGTCGCGGTCAGGAGCACGTCGGCGGACTGGAACTCCGCGTCGCGGTTGGCGATGAGCGTTACGGCATTGGGCTGGGCGGGCAGCAGTTCCGCCGCCTCTTCGATGGTGACGATACGTTCCTCGTCGGGAACGTAGGAGAGGATCTTGCGCGCCGCGACGGTCTTGCCGGTCGAGGTGCCGCCGGAGACGATCATGTTGAGCTTGTTTTCGACGCAGAAGCGGATGGCCGCGTAGATGTCACCGGAGGCGACGACCTCGCGCAGCGCGCGGTTCTTCTCCTGGCGCAGTTCCTCGAGCTTGCGTTCTTCGCCGTAGAGGAAGCTGAGTTCGATCCGGTCGAGCGGCAGGTTGGAGAAGAATCGCAGCGAGATCGACATGCCCGCGAGGACGGCGGGCGGGGTCACGACCTGGGCACGGATCGGTCGGCCCCGATAGGTGATAGAGACCGAGACGATGGGCTTGTCCTTGCTCATCGTCGTATTGGCCGACGACGCGATCTGGTTGCCGAGATCGCGCAGCTCGGTGACGCTCAGGCGCTGGTCCAGCGCGCGCATGAAGTGATCCCCTTGGAACTCACCCCAGCAAGAGCCGTCGGGGTTGATGCATATCTCGATGACGTCGTCGCGACCGGCGTCCGCGAGCTTGTCGAGTGAGGTCTGCAGATAGGAGAGCGTCATCTCAGAAAATCTCCAGATCCCGGTCGACCATGACGGTGACGCGGGCACCCTGATCGACATAGATGACCGGGCCAATGGAGAGATATTCACCGATCACGCTGTCGGTGGCATCGGCCAAGTCATCGCCCACATCTTCAAGTACGTCCGCGGTGGTCTCATCCTCGACCTGGGCGGCGGCCACACTCGGGGCGGCCGAAATGATCGAAATCAGCGCGGCTGAGCCGAACCGCTCGTCAAAGCGGGTATCGACGAAGCCAGTGACACCCGAACGGCCCAACTCGTCTCCCCCGAAGGAGCTTATCTGGACGGTCTGGTTGTTTGGCAGGACAATCCGGTCCCAGGCGATGGTGACGCGCTTCTGGGCTATCTCGATGCCGGAGCGGTAGCGTCCAATAAGGCGCGAGCCGCGCGGGATCAGGAGCCGTGAGCCGTCATAGCTGAAGACGTCTTCGGAGATGATGGCACGGGTCTGTCCGGGGAGCGAGCTGTCGAGTGCGGTCTCCATCACGGCCTGGATCATCGTGCCCTGAATGACCGTGTTCGAGGGATTTGCGATGACTTCGGCTTGTGTGATGGCGCTCGGCAACGCGCCGTTCAGCACGAAGTCTGTCACCTCGCCGAAGGTGCGTTCGGTAAGTTCTGTCTCGCCCGCATTGGCGCCGCCCGTTCCGCCGAAGGCGATAACGGGGGAGGAAATCCGCCGTTCCTGGAAGGCACGCTCCTCCTCGGCCCGGCGTTGCAGCTCGGCCAGCCGCCGCGCCTCTTCCTCACGTCGCATCCGCTCATCTTCGCGGGCGCGCAACTCTTCGTCGGTGGGTCCGAGCGGGGCGGGTGCCGGCTTGTTGGCCTCCAACCGCGCGAGGTCCAGGTCCATACGCAGCTGTTGCAGCTCCCGATCTCGTGCGGCGAGTTCGGTCTGGAATTGTTCCTGAGCATTCTCGGAGGCGTCCTGTAGGGCTGCGATCCGTGCGGTCAGGGCATCGATCGCCTCCGCTGCCGCGCTGTCCGCCCCGGCGTCGGTGTCCGGCGCGTCGCGCAGTTCCTCGATCTGGGCCTGGAGTGCGGCGATCTGCGCCAGAAGTTCGGCGTTGGGTTCTGGTTCGACGAGAACGATCTCGGGTTCCGGGGCGGGCGGCGGCACGAAGGGTTCGATCTCTCCGAACCCGTCACCCTCGGTTTGGAACTCGTCCGGGGTGGCCGTCGGCAGGGCGACCTCTTCCCCCGGGCCCGAAAACAGCAAGAGGACCAAGCCGCCCGCCAGGATGAGCCCTGCGAGGAGGAGGGCGAGGAGCGGTAAGCGGTGTTTCGGGGCGGGTCCGTGGCGCGGGTTGCCCCGTTCGAGCGCAGCAAGACGCTGTTCGAGATCCGGGTTGTTGTCACTCATGAGGCGGCCTCCGCGGGCGGCGTCGCCTCGATACACACCACGTCCTCGCCCAGACGCAGCACCCATTGGCGCCCCACGCCCGAGACACGGATCACACCGTCTTCGACCGCGCCTGTGTTCACCGTGCGCTCGCGCCCGTTCGTGTAACGGAAGATCGCCGGGACGGGTGCGTTCCGTGGGAAGGCGAAATAGGTGAAGGTGCCGTCGTCCCAGACCCGGGTCGGCGTGAACTCCGTCCGTGCGCTGGCCCCGTAATTGGTGTTTGGCGCGGCGCGTGCGATGGCGTCGGCCGAGCGGCGATTGTCTTGCGGGTAGCGGAATTGCACGACATAGAAGGTTGGGCTCGAGACCTCGTTCACGTTGAAATAGTAACTCCGTCTGTTGGTGTAGACGGTCACGTTGGTATGGACGCCGCGGGCGACAGGTTTGATCGCAAAGGCGCGACCACCTGGGACGCCGTCGATCTCAAATCCTTCCGTGTCGCCGGCGATGATTGAGCGGATGCTCTCGCCTGTCCCGAACTCGATGGTCGTGACATGGGTCAGGGAAACGTTCAGCCTGTAGACCTGGCCTTCCTGGTAGGACGCGACCCGCACGCGGTGGTCGTTGGGTCCCCCGCGCGGGATCGCCTCGGCTGACGCGTGGGGCGTAAACAGCGAGACCATCAAAAAGGCCGCGACGAACGCCCGGGCGTGT
The DNA here is from genome assembly GCF_001886735.1 of Sulfitobacter alexandrii. Taxonomy (NCBI): domain Bacteria; kingdom Pseudomonadati; phylum Pseudomonadota; class Alphaproteobacteria; order Rhodobacterales; family Roseobacteraceae; genus Sulfitobacter; species Sulfitobacter alexandrii. Next base: position 196,903 of record NZ_CP018081.1, on the reverse strand, counting down.
GCGGTGTGTTTCGCATTGTTATTGCCCTGCCGCTTCTGACGTATGTGGGACGCTGGCAAGGCGTTCTCTGAATTCTTTTTGGTGAAACGCACTTACTGGTTCTCCAATCTGTCCGAACGGATCGCGTATTCGACGACCGTGAAGCCAAACGGGTTAGTCCAGACCTGGTCGATGGAGCGGCTCTCTTCCGGGCGGAACTCGAAGAGGAGCGTCGCGGTGAAGAGGCCCGCCTGAACCCCCTGAATCGACGTCAGGCGCTTGCGAAGCCGCACCGTGGCCCGGTTGTTGCCGATCAGGTTGATGCTGAGAATCTCCACGTCGAGGCGGGCGTTGGGTCCATAGACGGTCGGGGGATAGTCGGCATTGGCCGAATTCCAGATCTGGCGCAGTGAGGCCCCTGCGGCACGGTCCGAACGGCGCAACACGCTGCGGATACGCACGTCATTGTCGAGCTGGTTGTAAACCTCGCGGTCGGTCACGTAGCGGAAGACCTCCGCCTCGATAATGGCGCGGTTCTCGGTGACGGTGGTGGCCCCGACGGTGGCTTCGGGGAGGGCGAAGCCGGTGGCGGGATCGTAAGGTACCACTACAGGGGGCGGATCGACATCGAGGATGGACACGGCGGCCGCGCTGAGGCAGCCCAGGATGCCAAAGCCGAGGCCGAAAAGTCCCAGGCGCTGCCAGAGCCGTTCCCGTCTCAGCGCGCCGTAGACCAGTTCCTCCTCGATGATGGCGGTTTCTTCGTCCAACAATCAGTCCTCAATCCGCATTCAGTTCCGGGAGTGTGAACTCCATGAAGCGTTGTTCTTCGGCGATGGTGGCGGCATCGATCACGCCGCCGGTGCCATCTCCTACGGTCTGGATCGCTTCGAGCTGCCACATGGCGACGAGCGCGATGGCGAGCTCTGCCGTCACCCGCGTGTTGAGATCGACGCTCTCCTTGAGCTCATCCATGTCATCGATAAGCCCGACGAGCCGGTCGACACGTTCGAGCGATTGCCCGGCATCCTCGTAGCTGTTCTGGGCGGCGGCCGAGACCAGCGCGCCGGTCGTGGCCTGTGTCGCCACGCGCTCGGCCCCGGGATTGCCGCTGCGCGCCATTTCCGAGAGCGTGTCCTCGTCGAAGCCGAGATCGGCCAGCACCCGGTCCATCTGGGTTTCGATCTCGCTGGCACCGGATCCGGTGAGCCCGGAGAAATCCCCCGTCTTGATCGCCTCAATGGTGGCGATGATATCGCCGAACTCCTGGTCCAGGAGACCGTTCAATTCGTCCTCCATCTGTGTCCGGATGATCTCGGGCAGCTCTGCCAGACGGGTCAGCGCCTCATACGTTCGTTGTAGCTCGGCGAGCTGCTCCGTAAGCGTGGCAAGCTGTTCGCGGAGCTGCACGAGTTGCTCGTTTTGCAGGATCTCGTCCTCGATCATCTGCCGGAGCTGCTGGATGTTTTGGGCGATGTTCTGGGTGTCCACGACCGGCACGCCCTGGGCCAGGACGGGGGGATTGGTCACGAAAGGCGAGCAAAGCGCCAAGACGCTGGCCAGGGTCAACGTGCGAAGTGGTGCTGAAATGAACATTCTGCGGGGCATCAATCCAGATCCTCCAATGTGAACTCCATGAATTCGTTCTCGACCATGCGGGCCGCGGCCTGGGCCAGTTGCGCGGCACTGAGCGGCCGGGTCCGTGCGGCTTTCAGGCGAATGCGTGCGGCCATCAGCCGGACTAGTTCGGCGCGGGCATAGGTATTGAGCGCCATGCTCTCCTGGAGGTCCTCGGTGCCGCCGATCCGGGTGACGATGTCCTGGACGCGCAAGGCGGCTTGCCGGATGGCGGTGGGGGAATTGCTGCCGTAAAAGGCGGCCCCGAATCCGCTGAGCGAGAGATGGGCATTGGCGAGAAGCGCAGGGTCGATCGTGCCGAGCGCCTCGATGCCACCGATCCGCGCGAGGTAGAGATTGTAGCGTTCGGGGATGACCCTGACGTAGTGCCGGGTCTCCTTGAAGGGCGGTACGCCGCCATATTCGAACACCCGGCCCGGACCGGCGTTATAGGCCGCGAGCGCGTTGACGATGTTGCCGTCAAAGGTGGCGAGCTGCGCCGCGAGGTAGCGCGCGCCGCCTGTCACCTGCAGGTAGGGGCTTTCATAGTATTCCGGGTTGATACCGAGATCGCTCGCGGTGCCCGGCATGATCTGGGTGAGGCCGAAGGCGCCCACAGGCGAGCGTGCGCCGATGGAGAACCGGCTTTCCTGCCAGATGAGCGCCTGCAGGAGGGCGCGCCATTGCACGACGGAAAGACCGGCCCGCCCGACCCCGGGTTGCCCGTGGGTCTCCTGGGCGACCCGGATGATCAGCTGCTCGATGTTTTCGGCCGCATCCCCGAACATACCCGCGCCGCCCGGATTGGGATCGACATCGCCGGAGCCATAGACCGCCTCCGCGGACCGGTCCGGATCGCTGCCGCCACCCTCGAGGTCTGCGACCATGCCCGGCAGCCCCTGGCCACCGAAGCTCGTCTGCGCGTCGAGGATGGCGCGCAGCGTGGCGAGCTGTTCCCGTTCGATCTCGGTCAGCAACTCTTCGACGATGAGTTTCTCACGCTGGACGGCGAGGTCGGCGTCCCGGTCGCCCGTCTCGACGATATCGCGGGCCGTCAGCCCGGAATCGTTGGTGGGAACGCCCTGGGCGAGCGCGGCTGCCGACAGGAGAGCCGCCAGGAGAATATGTGCGACCCTAGACCTCAACGCCGTCTTCCGCGTTTCCGATGGGTGTGAAGATGCAATCCGGCTCGGCGCGGTAGAGCGAGGCGCGGAAGGCGAAACAGTTGGCCTTGGGTTCGCGATATTCGGCGCAGGAAGAGAGAACGCCGAGCGCGGCGAGGAGGATAAGGGGTCGGATCATGAGAGCCTCCAGAAATCAGGACGGTCGCGGTAGTCGGGGCCGACGAGGGCCTCGCCCTTTTCCATGCCGCCGAGGATGGTGAGGAGGGGGCCGAGGGCGGAGAGGTCGGCATCGACCACCACCGAGCCACCGTCGTCACGGATGAGCGCGAGGCGGCTGTCGCTGCCGGTGTTCAGGAGCACGTCGAGTTCCTTCTCGAAGAGGTTCAGCATCGCGTAATCCGAGGCGTGCGCCCGGATGTTGGGGAGCAGGATCTGGGTTGGCACCGCCTCGACGATGGTCTTGCCGGTCCGCGTGCGTTCGAGCTGGCTCGCATATTGCGTCATCATCACCGCGACCGTGTTCTGTTTCCGGGCGGTCACCAGCCAGTTCGAGAGCCGTTCGGCAAAGTATGGGTTGTCGAGCGCCTTCCATGCCTCGTCGATCACGATGATGGTGGGACGCCGGTCCTCGATCTCTCGCTCAATCCGGCGGAAAAGATAGGAGAGCACCGCCATGCGCTCCTTCTCGCTTTCGCTGTCGAGAATGCCGGTCAGGTCGAACCCCACGACGTCGCCATCAAGCGAGAAAGTGTCCTCCAGGCTTTGGCCGAAAATCCAGCCGTATCGCCCATCCTCGGTCCATTCGAGAAGCCGCTGGTGAAGATCGCCATTGTCGTCGGTCGAGACAAAGAGCGAGGCGAAGTCCTTCCAGTTCCGCAAGGCCGGGTTGGTGGCTGTGGCGTTCTGGCGGACCACCTCCTGGATGCGGTTCGTTTGCGCCGGGGTCAGGGGCTTGTCGGAGCGGTAGAGCAAGGAGGCGAGCCAATCCGAAAGCCAGGCCGTGCCGCGCTCATCGATCTCGGTCCAGAGCGGGTTGAGGCCGGTCGCCTGTCCCGCCTTGATCGAGGCGTAGCGCCCGCCATTGGCGCGGACGGCCATTTCCATCCCGAGCCGGTAGTCGAAAACGAAGATGCGCGCGCCGACCCGCCGGGCTTGCGTCATGAGGAAGGCCGAGAGGACGGACTTGCCGGAACCGGGGCGGCCTAGAATGAGGGTGTGGCCGCTGGTGGGCTCCGTCTCGGGGCTGCCCTGCTCGTGGTAGGAGAACCGGTAGGCGCTCTGCTCCGGGGTCGGGAAGAGTGTAATCTCCTGGCCCCAGGGAAGCTGGTGTTTTTCCTTGCCGAGTTGCGTCCGGTGAAGTGCTGCGAAGTCCGCAAAGTTGCGGTTGGTGACGGCACTGGCGCGGACCCGTTTTGGCTGGTTGCCCGGATGCTGGCTGAAGTAGTGAGATTTCGCGGCCATCCGCTCGCCGATCATCTTCACGCCTTCGGCGGCCGCGGCGTTGACGATCTCGGCCCCGAGGGTTTGCAACTCGTCGAGACTGTCACAAAAGACGGTCACGACCATGTGGTGTTCGCCGAAGCTCTGGCGTTTGGCTTCGAGATCATCGTGCGCGATGTCGAGCGCTTCGAGGAGCGAGAGCGCGGCATCCTGCGAGGCTTGCATCTGGCGTTTCTGCCGCTTGATCCGGCCCGCCATCAGGTTCGAATTGATCGGTGTGAAGGAATGGGTGACGATCATGTCGACCGGCAGGTTCAACATGTCGAACATGGTGCAAGTGGTGCCTTCGGCATATTCGCCGATGGTGAAGCTCTTGCCGTAGCGATGACCGACGACGCCATCGGATAGCTCGAAGTGATCCTCCAGAAACGTGACCCGGGTATTGGCAACATTGTAGGCGAGAAACCCGTAGCGGTTTGCCGGATAGAGCGGCAGTTCGCGGCCGGTGTTGAGCGCGCCGAGGAACCCGACCAACTCGCCAGAGTCTGCTGAAAGGATGCGGGGCTTGAGTTCCGCCAGGCCGGAGGTGAAAACCCCGACTGCCTCTTTGAGCCGCCGGACCCGTTTCGCGGTCTCCTCCTTGAACCGCTCCGGTGCGGAACGGTTCACGAAGCCAAGAAAACTCCTGGGCGGCGGGCGGTGGATGATGGTGAGTGTGAGGGTCTTGTCCCGGAGACCTGCCGAGGCCAGCTTTGCGCGCCAGGCATCATCCACGGCGTGAGCGAAGCCGTCCCCCTTGACCGGGAGCAGGTCCGGCGTGATCGACTTCGAGACCTTGTGCACGTAGTAGCTGAACTCGGGGCCCAGCTGCGCGATGATCCGGGCAAAGAGCGCCGTCACCTTGTCGAGATAGGCGTCGTCCGTGGTGTAGCTGTTCACCCCGCTCAGGCGGATGCATTGGAAGAGTTCGTTGACCCGGGTGCGGACTGTCTGATCATCGACGAGGCTGACATAGGGCAGCATGTGCGCGAGGCGTTTCTCGCGGGCATACCAGTCCGGCATGAGGGTGCGCTCGTCCACGGTCTCGTGCAGGGCTTCACTATGGCGCATAGCTGTCGCCCCCGTGGATGGAGCGGTTCCGTGTCGGCGGGGTTTCCTGAAGCGCGGTCATCATCACGTCGATGAAGCGTGGATCCCAATCCGCCGCCTTCCAGAGGACCGGATAGAGCACTGCCGCCACCGCCAGCACCACCATGTGCTGAACCCAGACGAAGAGTAGCACCGAGCCGAAGAGCCAGACCATGGCATACATGATCGGCAGGCCAAGGAGTTTTGGCGGGCGGACAAGGCCCAGGAAGAGCGGCGATCGTTCGGCCACGTTCGCCTCCTCTCACGACCCGAAGACGGCGGCAACGATGGTCGGCGCGGCCGCAACACCCGCGATTCCCACCAGCACCCAGAGGGCTTGGCGCAGATCGATGATGTTGAAGAACCAGCTGAGGAACACTCCGAGGACCGCGAGGGTGGCGATGACGACGCCAAGCGGTCCGGTCAGCGCGTCCACGATGCCCTGTAATAAGCTCTGAATCGGTGAGAGGTCGATGCTCTGGGCCAGGGCCGGTTCTGCCGCAACGATGAGGAGAGCGGCAAGGGTGATCAGGGGGTTCGTCAATGGCTTCATGGGGACGCTCCTTCCAGCCGGTTGAAGACGGCCAGCACCCGCTGGACGTGGTTTTGGGTTTCTCGAAACGGTGGAATGCCGGAATGCTCGCGCACGGCGTCGGGTCCGGCATTGTAGGCGGCGAGCGCGAGGCGCGCGTCGCCAAACTCGGCCAACATCAGGGCGAGGTAACGCGCGGAGCCGTCGAGGTTCTGTTTCCAATCATGGGGGTCGACGGCAAGAGCGCGGGCTGTATCGGGCATCAACTGCCCGAGCCCGACCGCCCCGACATGGGAGACGGCGTGCGGATTGTACGCACTCTCGATCTCGATATTGGCGCGATAGAGGTGGAGCCAGTCCGTGACGGTGATATCGGCTGCACGGAGCCCAGGGTGGCTCGCATAGCGCAGTCCGGTCTCCTCGATCGCGGCGAGGATATCCGGGCGTGGTGTGAGCGCGCGAGGGATCATCGCCGCGACGCGCACCCCTTCACGTCGCTCAGTGCGGCGCTCCTCGCCCAAGATGCGCAACCCTTCTGAGGTCGAGCCAACGCCAACCCCGTCATTGTAGTTGCGCGCGAACCGCTCCTGGGCGCGCGACGGCGAAAGAGAACCGTCCCCCGCCATCACCAGGACCATGTCTGCCGATGCCGGGAGGCCCAGGTAGGAAAGGAAAAGGGCGCTAAGCCCGGCTGGCAGCCATCTCTTCGCTGGAGAGTTTGTGAACCGTCCGCTTGCCCTCTTCCAGAGGCACGTCGGCGTGCGAGAAACCGATCCCTTGCAGGAAGGAGATGACCCCGGTGACGGTCTTGATCTCGCGGATCTTGATGTCGTTGCGCGAGGTTCGGGTCCGGGCCGTGACCAGAAGTTTCTCGATCCCATCGTCGCTGACAGCGCGCATGATCCAGACCCCATGCCAGTTGGGGCCTTTCTTGAAGGCGTCCTCTTTGCAGACAACTTCGACGCGATAGCCGCTGGCGACCAGATCGCGGAATCTGGGTTCGGTGACCACATTCGGGGCTTCTTTTTCTAGGTCCATCACCCGGATCACGTTCTCCAATAGGGCGAATGACCAGGTTTCAGGTGTTGAAACCAAGTCATACGATCATATAGTATTGACGCACAAGATAAACTTTTGATGCGACAAGCGGATTCTTGCTCAACTAACGAATAGACGGTTCCCATGCATTTGATCAAGAAAATAAGGGGGTTGGACGCCCTCAGGTTGTGCGCATCGACCGTGGCACAAGCTATACTTCTGGTCACGTGCCTGCCGGGCCACGCCTTCGCCGCGTCCTGTTTGCCGCCGCCCAGGCCCTTCGTGCCGAGCGATTCCGAGGCCGCGCGGGACTATGCAGATCTCATCCGCAGCGACTTTGAACTCTACATCCGGGACATCCAGAGCTACTTTCGGTGCTTGGAGGAGGAGCGCGCCCGTGCGTTCGAAGAGGCGCGCGAGGTGAGCCAGGACTACGGTCGCTTCCTGGAGCTGGTGGACGAGTGATGTGACCGCGACCTTTCCAAAGGGTCGCCGCCTAGTGACATCCGGCCGTATCGGCGGCGTGCAATTCGGAGTCTCTATCATCACCTAAACGCCCATTATCCACTTTTTAGATAATCTATAAAGTAGATTAGCCCTGTCACAAGAGGTTTGTGACACGTGGCGAAAACGATCAGGAGTTCGGGACATGAGGCACTCCGCGACGCTTTGATTGCGGCGCGGAAGGCGGCTGGGTTAACGCAGGCCGAGCTCGCTTTGCGTCTCAGATGCCACCAGTCCTTCGTCGCCCGTCTCGAGAGCGGAGAGCGCAGGGTCGACGTAGTTGAGTTGATCGTGCTCGCGCGTGCTCTGCAGATCGATGCGGTTATGCTACTGGCAGCGGCCGAGGCGGCGACAGAACTCGATCACCGTATTTAGGGCGAGGTGATGGGCTCGTCTTCTCGGATGGTATGACGAGATCGAGTCCCGGTGGGGCGGAAGAGAAATGATAACAATGGATTGTTATGGGGCGCTGCGCTGCACTGTCTCTAATACAGGTTTGGTGGAGAGAAAAACGTCTTAGTAGTTCACCTGCTCGAACCCGTAATTGCCCTCGTAGTCTCGCCAGTCGACGAAGACCGAGCGGTGATAGATGGAGGGACAATGATCGCCCCAACGTTCCAAGCCGACATGCGCCTCGGGCAACGCGGCGACGGACGAACGAGACCAGTAAAAATCGCCCTGGATTCCATAGGAACCGAGAAGGACTGTTTCGAAACGGCTGCAATCGCTGTCGCGGGATTCGTGTTGGCGCGCATACCGAACATCGAAGACACGGATAGAGCGGACGAAATTGAATTCCGGCCCACTGATGTCGATATCGGCGCGGTTCTGGATCAAATGTAATGCGAACCCGTCAGGTTGGGGTAGGGGGTCGACACCTTTCGACCGCAGGACGGCTGGCAAGAGGGCGCCAGCGTTCTCGGGATCAGATTCTGCGAGGCTCTGGGGCAGGTGAGAAGCGTTGGAGAAGAGGATGTCAAAGACACGCCGAGTGCGACCGGGGTCGTCTACAGGTTCGAAGGAGGCCCCCATGGGGCAACGCCAGATCTGGAGGGGAGGCTCGACAGGCCATGGCGTGATCCGTCGTATGAACTCTGCACGTGCCCGCGAACAGGGCTCTGATGCCGGCCAGCCGCCGGAGAGGCAGAGCAGGATGGCGCAATCGATCGGGTAGGTCTGCGCCGACGCGCTGTTTCCACCTCCGCTCAGCGAGGCCGTTCCCGCGACGACAGCGAGAAAAAAATTACGAAGGAAATTGCGCATATCCAAGAGCTCGATTGACTGTGATGCAGAATCTGAGGATTACGATAATATACTATCGTCGAGCGGTCAAATTCGAATTTTTGTAACTGTCTTGGAGCGCCTTGATGCTAAAGCAGATCGGCTGAGCCCCTGAGCGACAGCTCCTCCAAAAGGTCAGTAACCTCATCGGTGGTGACAGTCTTTGCATTCGCAATCGTGTTCCGGCTTAACGGGGGATCGATATGGTGTGCCGTACGTTTGGGATCGAGCCAGAGGATGGACAGTTCTGACGTATTCCAGCGATAGACCCAACCAACGGTTCGATCACTGCGACCGTCAACAAGCCGCGCGACCGGAACCGCTTCTTCCTTTTCGATGCTCACCGGTTCGTGTCCGCCTTTTCTGCTTCGGTTCTTCAGTCCTATTCGGCTGGGACGTTCCCGTGATCTGATCTCGGTTGAACTTATTCCTGGCTCGTTAAAAAGGGGCGACACCGACCGCGTCGGTGCCGCCAGAGGTTCGCCCACAGGGAGGTGGTAGAGGGCGAAACCTATTGAAAATAGGGGAATTTCATGTTGCGCATAATAACTCTTATGTTAATTTACAGACTCCGCCATCTTGTACCGCCCGCGACTCAGACAACAGCTTCTCCAGATGCGCCGCAACGTTTCATCCTGCGGCCATTGCGATATGTGGGTCGGTTTTCTGGTAGACGGAAGCGGCGATATTCTGGACCGAATCCGGGGTGTTTGAGAGGTGGGCGAGGATCTCCGCCTCGCGACGCATGCGGTTGGAAAGCAACCGTTTGACGTAAGGTTGCGGATCCCGGAGTATAGGTCCGTGCCCCGGAAAGTAGATCCTATCGTCGCGCTCAATCAGCCGCTGTAGCTGCGCGCAGTAGTCGTGCATGTTTCCGTCAGGGGGGCTGACGATCGAACTGTTCCAACTCATAACGTGGTCGCCCGTGAAGAGCACTCCGTCAGGTCTCGCGAAACAAAGGTGGTCGCTCGCGTGACCAGGTGTGTGCAGGACGGTAAGACCGGCAATGACCTGTCCGTCCTCCAGAAACCGGTCAGGTCGAAATGCATCGTCAGGGAATGCCCGTGAGGCATAAACAGGTGCGTCTGTCCGTGCTCGCAGGGCTGGGACGACTCCAAAATGATCAGAATGGTGGTGTGTGAGCAGAATCCCAGATGGTTTGGCCCCCAAATTTTCGATGATTGCCCCGAAATGTGTACTGTCTTCTGCTGGGCCGGGGTCGATTATGAACCGACCATCAGGCGTATCAATGATGTAGCTATTTGTCCCGTGGTAGGTCATCTTTCCGGGATTGTTCGCGACGATCCTCAGAATTCCAGGGGCCAATTCGACTCCCTTCGCGCGGCAAGGCTCCGGCTCTGAGAAAAACATGCTGCTTCTTTTCATTGTGTGCGACCAGGCATTGATTGCGAACAATTTGGTTCGCACAGTTTTGCGCATTGCTCTCGCATGGCGCCGGAAACCTCAGGCTGGCGTCCGGTGCCTGCCAAATCTGGCATCGGACCATTTCAACTTATATTGGACTAAGACCGTATCAGACTGAAACAGTCTGATACGGTCTTGGGCTGGCAGTCACACAGCGCGGCGATTATGGTAAGCTGTATACAGAACTACAGCAATTGTCGCCTTCGTCAGATCCCCGAGAAGGAACGGATAAAGACCGGCGTTCAGCAACTTTTCGCCATAGCCGACAAAGCCACCCAACCAGAGCAGCCCTGCGCAATACATGACTATCGAACCCAAAAAGACCGCGACAGATGCTCTGAATGAAGGCCAAAGTCCTTGCAGTGCTTGAACAATCCATCCGGCAGCGGCCGCTGCAAGTGCGAAGCCTACCAGGTATCCGCCTGTGGGACCCGCAATATACGCCAGTCCGGCCGGCGCCGGAGGCGTGCCTGCGAAGACCGGCAGGCCAAGCAGACCTTCAAAAAGGTATGCCACAACAACAAGACTACTGCGCACCGGCCCCAGGAAAAGGCCCAGACCCAAGACAACCAGGGTTTGTGTAGACATGGGAACCGGGTAGAACGGCACCACGATTTTGGCGGATAGTGCCAAAAGAATTGTGCCGACGAGTATTATCGAGATTTCTCGGGTCAGTCTTGCGACTGATTGGCTTTGAGTGGTTTCCAGATTCATCTTTTTCGTCCTTGTTTCTGAAGATTGTTATTTTTTTTGGATAGTAAGCTCACATGCGCTTGGCGACTTCTTCCAACATGACTTCGCTCGCCCCGCCGCCGATGGCCTGCACACGGGCATCGCGTGACATGCGTTCCACCGGTGTTTCGCGCATATAACCCATGCCGCCGTGAAACTGGACGCAGTCATAAAGTACGCTGTTCACCAGTTCGCCGCAATAGGCTTTGACCATCGAGACCTCTTTCACGCAGTCACCGCCCGCGGCATCCAGACTGGCGGCGTGATAGACCAGCTGACGTCCTGCCGCGATCCGCGTCTGGCAGTCGGCCAGCCGTTGGCGCACGGCCTGCTTGTCCCACAGAACGCCGCCAAAGGCTTTGCGCTGCTTGACATAATCCACGGTCATGTCGAGCGCGGTTTGCGCTTCGGCACATGCCATCGCACCCAGCACAATGCGTTCGTTCTGGAAGTTCTTCATTACCGAATAGAAGCCGCGGTTGACCTCGCCCAGAACGTTTTCGGCCGGGATGCGGACATCTTCGAAGATCAGTTCGGCAGTGTCCGAGCACAGCCAGCCGGTCTTGTTCAACGCCCGTCCGACCGAAAAGCCCGGCGTGCCTTTTTCGACCGCAAATATGGTGATCCCGCGCGACCCCTTGGCATCGGGATCGGTCTTGGCACCGACAAAGTAGAGATCGCCATGCACGCCGTTGGTGATGAACATCTTGGTGCCGTTCAGCACCCAATCCGACCCGTCCCGCACCGCGCGGGTGCGCATGCCGGCCACGTCCGAGCCCGCGCCCGGCTCGGTCACGGCGACGGCGGTGATCATTTCGCCAGAGGTGATCGACGGCATCCACCGCGCCTTCTGTTCGGGCGTGCCGGCGTTTTCCAGATGCGGCGACGCCATGTCGGTGTGGACCAGAACCGTGGCCGAGAATCCGCCGAAGGTGGATCGCCCGACCTCTTCGGCCAAAACCACGCTGGACATCACGTCCAGCCCCGCGCCGCCATACTGTTCGTCATAGCGCATCCCCAGAACGCCGAGATCACCCATCCGGCGCAGCACGTCGCGGGGCACCATGCCCTCCTCTTCCCAGGCCTCGGCCTTGGCGGTCACCTCGGTTTCGATGAACCGGCGCAGCTGGTCGCGGATCATCTCGAGGTCTTCGTTGAACGGGCCGGAGGCCGCGGTGATGTTGTCTTGTCTGGTCATGTGTTTTCCTCTGGATCGAGTTTGATAAGTGGGGCGTGCCCGGCAACCGTGTCGGCCGGTGCACAATAGATTTCCGTCACCACGCCCGCGACCGGCGCGGGCAGGCTTTGCAACAGCTTCATGGCCTCAAGCACCACCAGCGTGTCACCGGCTTTGACGCGGTCGCCGAGTGCGACGCGCACCTCGGCAACGGCGCCGGGCATGGGTGCGGACAACAGGTCAGCGCCGCCAGATCCACCGGTGGCACGTTGCAGATGCTGGTCTTCCAGCGTGCGCAGGTCTGTCGCGGTCATTCCGGCAGGGGTTTGCAGGTGCACTCGCCAGTGACCCGGCGCGCGCACGACGTAAGTGATGCGCGAAAACGGAACCCCGTCGATGCGTCCGCTCAGACGGCATTCGGTTAAAGCGGCACTCTCGACCGTGATGGTCTGGCCGTCCGGCTGTACGGCTGTCAACACAGACCCGGAGCCGTTTACGCGGATCGGGTCGTCTTTGGTCGTCTCCCAATAGGATGCTGCACCGGGCCACCCCGCAGGTGCCGTGAGCCGCCATGACCCCAGGCTTTCCCAGGGCGACGCGCCCGCCGGGGCGAGATGCAGATACAGCGCCATCGCGGCAAGGGCCATGTCCCGGGGATCAGCGGACGGTTCACTCCAGCCGCCTGGGAACATCTCGGGCAGGCCCGAGGTATGGTGCCGGAACGCCGCAAAATCCGGGTGTGTCAGCAACGCGCGCTGATAGGCCAGGTTCAGACCGACGCCACCGACTGCAAAGGCATCCATTGCGACAACCGCCTGACGGATCGCACCGGCCCGGTCCGGCGCGTGGACGATCAGCTTGGCAATCATCGAATCGTAATGGTGGCTGACGACCGAGCCTGCCTCGACCCCGGTATCGAGCCGCACGCCGGCGGGCGGAGCCCAAAGGCTGATCTCGCCCGTTTCGGGGCGGAAATTCTCGGCCGGGTTTTCGGCGGCGATGCGGATTTCAATGGCGTGCCCGTCAAACTGCACATCGCCTTGCGTCAGCGCCAGCGGCTCGCCCCGCGCGATGCGCAACTGCCATTCGACCAGATCGATGCCGGTGATCGCCTCGGTCACGGGGTGTTCCACCTGCAACCGGGTATTCATTTCCAGAAAGTAGTATTCACCGCGCCCGGGGTCATAGAGGTATTCCACCGTCCCGGCGGAGCGATAGCCGATCGCCTGCGCCAACCGCACCGCTGCCGCACGCATGCGGTCGCGCACAGCCTCGGGAAGATCGGCGGCGGGGGCTTCTTCGATCAGCTTTTGGTGGTTGCGTTGCAGCGAACAATCGCGGTCGCCCAGATGCAGCACGGTGCCGTGAGTGTCGCCCAGAACCTGCACTTCGACGTGGCGGGCACGGGGTGCATAGCGTTCGAGGAACACCGCCGGATCGTCGAAGGCGCTCTGCGCTTCGGCCCGGGCAGATGCAATCGCGTCGGGTGCGTCGCCCAGATCGGAGACCAGCCGCATCCCGCGTCCGCCGCCGCCGGCGCTGGCCTTGACCAGAAAGGGGGTGCCAAGCGCCTCGGCCTCTTGCAGCAGGCGCGCGTCGGACTGATCCTCGCCGCGATAGCCGGGCAGGACGGGCACGCCTGCGGCTTCGGCGGCAGCCTTGGCCTCGATCTTGGAGCCCATCCGCGCGATAGCGTCGGGTTCCGGCCCGATGAACACAAGGCCCGCCGCCTCGACCGCCGCCGCGAAACCGGCATTCTCAGACAGAAAACCATAGCCCGGGTGTACCGCATCCGCGCCCGTCGCCCGCGCGGCCTCAAGGATGGCCGCGACGTTCAAATAGCTGTCCGACGGGGCGGCCCCGCCGATGCAGACGGCATGATCGGCCTCGGCCACGAAGGGCGCGTCGCGGTCCGCGTCCGAAAACACCGCTACGCTTTCCAGCCCCAGTTTGCGGCACCCGCGCTGGATGCGCCGGGCAATCTCGCCCCGGTTGGCGATCAGAACGCGGGTGAAGCTCATTTCACCCGCCATGACGGAACGCCCTTGTTGATGAAACTGTTGATGCCTTCGATACCTTCCTCCGTCTCCCACGCATCGGCCAGCCGGTCGGCGGTGTAGATCATGTTGGTCTCCAGATCGTGGGACGCGACATAGGCGATCAGCGCCTTGGTATCGGCCACCGCACCCGGCGCGGCCTGAAGGTGATCATGCACCACCCGGTTCACCGTGGCGTCCAGGTCGCCCGGCGCGACAACCTCGGTCAACAGACCGATCCGCTCGGCGCGGGCGGTGTCGAACAACGCCCCCGACAGCATGGTCTCACGCGAATGCACCTTGCCGATGCGGGCCACCACGTAAGGCGATATATTCGCGGGCAGAAGGCCCAGTTTGACCTCGGTCAGACCGAAGCGCGCGCCTTCGGCGCCGATGGTGTAGTCGCAGACGGAGATCATGCCGACACCGCCACCGTAAGCCGGGCCGTTGATCCTCCCGATCAAGGGTTTGGGCAGCGTGTCAAGACGGCGCAACAGCCGCGCCAGCGTGGCGCTTTGTGCGACCCTTTCACTACGGGTTTTCTCGACATTAGAGGCGAACCAGTTGAAATCGCCGCCCGCGCAGAAGCTCTTGCCCGCGCCGGTCAGGACCACAATACGCACATCGTCATCTGCAGCCAGCTTTTCGGCGGCATCGTATAGCTCTGCGATCAATTCGCCATTCAGCGCATTGTGTTTGTCGGGGCGGTTGAGCGTCAGCGTGGCGACGCCGCGCGCATCGGTTTCGACAAGGATCGTGTTGTAGGTATTGGTCAACTTGAAGCCTCACATTCTGAATACAGGCGTATGGCGACCGGCTTCGGGCACCGATGTCACGATGGCCAGGCACAGGCCAAGGATATCGCGGGTTTGCGCGGGTTCGATCAGCCCGTCATCCCAAAGCCGCGAGGTGGCATAATAGGGATCGGACTGTTCACCGTACTGGGCCCGAACCTGCTCCTCGATCAGCTTCATGTCGGCCTCCATCTTGCCCGGGTCGCCCCCTTTCTGGCGGCGCAGTTCCAGCATCACATTTGTGGCGATGTCGGCAGACATGGTGGCCAGTTCCGCAGTGGGCCAGGCAAAGAGAAAATTCGGGGCGAAGCCACGTCCGCACATGCCGTAGTTGCCCGCCCCGTAAGAGCCACCCAGCAGCACCGACAGGCGCGGCACCTTGGCCACCGACATGGCATAGACCAGCTTGGCGCTGTCCTTGGCTATGCCGCCGCGTTCAGCGTCGGTGCCAACCATGAAGCCCGAGATGTTGTGCAGGAACAAAAGCGGGATGTTGCGTTGATCGCACATCGACACGAATTGCGCGCCCTTCAGCGAACTTGCGGACAAAAGCGCACCGTTGTTGGCCAGAATGCCAACCCGGTATCCATGGATGCACGCTGTGCCACAGACCAGCGTCTCACCCCATCCGGGCTTGAATTCGCGGAATTCGCCGGCGTCGATCATGCGCAGCAGAACCTCGCGCATGTCATAGGGCTGTTTGCGATCGGCGCTGATGACGCCAAGCAGTTCCTGGGGATCATGCGCGGGCGGCTGTGGTACCTTGTCGGGCTGCATCGCGCGCGACTGGCCCAGCTCGGCCACGATGTCGCGCATGAGTGCCAATGCGTGGTACTCGTCCTCGGCCAGATGGTCGGACACCCCCGAAACACGCGAATGCATCTCGGCCCCGCCCAGCGTTTCGCCATCGACCTCTTCGTTGATCGCCACCTTGACGATCGACGGCCCGCCCAGATGGATGCGCGCGTTGCCGCGCACCATGATGACCTCGTCCGACAGGGCCGGGATATAGGCCCCACCGGCCGTGCAGCCTCCAAAGACCGCCGAGATCTGCGGCAGACCGCTCGCCGACATGTTGGTCTGGCGATAAAAGGAATTGCCGAAATGCCGGGCATCGGGGAAGACCCTGTCCTGCTCTGGCAGATAGGCACCGCCGCAATCCACCAGATAGAGGCAGGGCAGCCGGTTCTCGGCTGCGATTTCCTGGGCGCGGATGTGTTTCTGCACGGTTTCGTGATAGAAGGAACCACCCTTCACTGTCGCATCGTTGGCGATCACAACGCAGGGCAGCCCGTGGACGATCCCGATACCGGTCACGATCCCCGCACCGGGCACCTCGCCTCCATATTGACCGTAGGCGGCAAGCGACGACAACTCAAGAAATGCAGTGCCCGGATCCACCAGCAGGTCGATCCGTTCGCGGACCAGCAGCTTGCCGCGCTTGCGATGCCGCGCGACCATGTCGGGGCGGCCGCCAGCCGTTGCTTCGGCGATCCGCGCACGCAGCGTTTCGACGCGCTCGCTTTGTGCGGCGTGGTTGCGGGTGTAGGTCTCTGATGCGGTCAGCACCGCTGTTTCAAGACGTGCCATGTAGTCAGGTATCCTGTCTTTGGAGTATCCCGTTGAGGAACACATCGGCATAGGTGCGTGACAACGCATCGGCGCTACCGCGGTCCGGGTCGAACCAATCGAGCGTGGCGTTCAATGTACCGATCAGCATCAGGCGCAGGCGACGGATATCGACGTCTTGCTTCAGCGTGCCATCTTTCTTAAGCTGGGACAGAAGACTGTCCCACTCTGCCTCATAGGCCCTTCGCGTGGGCAAGTTGGCATCCCGGACGGATTGCGGCACCTGCCCGAAAATACGCACATTCGCCGATGTATAATCGCTCACATCAAGAAGCGCGCGCAGATGCGCCCGGATCGCGGCGCGCAGTACCGTTTCGCCGTCGGTATCGGCCCGCAGGTCGGTGATGGCGTCTCTCATGCTCGCGTGAACGACTCGAATCCCTGCATCAAGAACGGCCGCGACGATCTCGTCCTTGGAACCGAAATGATAGTATATGCTACCCGCCTTGATCCCGGCGGCCTCGGCAATTTTTCGGAGCGAAACGGACCCGTAGCCTTGTTCGCGGAAAAGCCGCGCGGCAATGTCCAGCACCCCGTCCCGTCCAACCGCGCTGCGCGATGTCTCGTTGGCTTTGATTGCCGTGTTCTGTGCCATAGACCTTCGTATCGCTCCAACGCCTAACTAACGCCTGTTAGGTTAACAACGCAAGTGAGTCAATCGTCGTGATCGTGCCAGACTAGAGTTTGCGGAAAATTCCGCATTGGCGACCGCCAAGAGGCCGTCCAGACATTAATGTGCTTGCCCGGACCCCGTCATCGGGTCCGGGCAAATGCCTTAGATCACGAAACCGCCACCGCAGATGACGTGCTGGCCTGAAATGAAGTTCGATTCCGGCGCACAGAACAGATAGACGGCACCGGCAGCTTCTTCCGGAGTGCCGACCCGGCCCAGCGGGATCATGCGCTCCATCTGGGACAGGAGATCGGGGTTCACGCCGACCTTGATCTCTTTTTCTTCGACCTTGATCGTGCTGTCGCCATCCGCGCTGCCTTCGGTCAGGCGGGTGCGGATCGGGCCGAAGGCGACGGCGTTGACGTTGACCTTGTAGCGGCCCCATTCCTTGGCCATCGTCCGGGTGACCCCTAGGATACCGGCCTTGGCGGCGGAATAGTTGATCTGGCCAGCATTGCCGCCGGTCCCTGCGATGGACGAGATGTTGACTACCTTGCGGAACACCTCTTGCCCGGCGGCGGCCTCTTCCTTGGCCTTGGCGCTGATCACCGGCTGGGCAGCGCGCAGGATCTTGAAAGGTGCCGTCAGGTGGACGTCGATGATCGCCTGCCACTGTTCGTCGGACATCTTCTGAACGACGCTATCCCAAGTGTAGCCTGCGTTGTTCACGATGATGTCTAACCCGCCAAAGCTGTCCACGCCGGTCTTGATGAACCGTTCGGCAAAACCGTCTTCGGTAACGCTGCCGGCACAGACCACGGCCTCAGCACCCATTGCGCGCACCGCCTCGGCGGTTTCATTGGCCGGATCGGCGTCCAGATCGTTGATCACCAGCCGGGCCCCTTCCGAGGCCAGTTTGAGAGCGATTTCGCGGCCAATGCCCCGGCCCGAGCCCGAGACCAGCGCCACGCGCCCGTCGAGTTTTCCAGTCATATTGATTCCTCCCGAAAGGCGCTATCAGGCTTTTTCATAAAGCGTGGTGACGCAGGCCCCGCCGAGGCCCAGATTGTGCTGAAGCGCCAGACGTGCGCCATCAACCTGGCGCGCATCTGCCTGGCCGCGAAGCTGCTGAACGAGCTCGGTACATTGCGCTAGGCCGGTCGCCCCAAGCGGATGGCCTTTGGACAAAAGACCGCCCGACGGGTTGGTCACGTATTTTCCGCCGTAGGTGTTGTCGCCATCATCAACGAATTTCGCCGCTTCGCCGCGACTGCAAAGGCCAAGCGCCTCATAGGTGATAAGCTCGTTGTGGGCGAAACAGTCGTGCAGTTCGACCACATCCACGTCCTCGGGCCCGATGCCCGCGTCCTCGTAAACCTGATCGGCGGCGCGCTTGGCCATCGAAAAGCCGACCACTTCGCGCATGTCATGGGCTTCGAAAGTTTCCGGGCCGTCCGTCGTCATGGCCTGCGCCGCGATCCGAACCGAACTGTCCAGTCCGTGCTTGTCGGCGAATTCCTTGGAACAAATGATCGCGGCGGCCGCGCCACAGGTTGGCGGACAGGCCATGAGCTTGGTCATGACGCCGGGCCAGACGACCTGGGCGGCCATGACGTCTTCCGCCGTCACCTCCTGCCGGAACAGGGCAACCGGATTCTTCGCAGCATGTCGGCTGGCCTTGGCGCGGATTTTTGCGAAGGTTTCCAGGGGGGTGCCGAACTCGTCCATATGCGCCTTGCCCGCACCGCCGAAGTACCGCAGCGCCAGCGGGATCTCGGCACTGCCAACCAGTTCGTCGGTTTCTCTGTCGAATGCCGCAAACGGGCTGACCCGGTCATGGAACATCGCACCGATTGCGCCGGGCTGCATCTGTTCGAACCCAAGTGCCAGAGCACATTCGACCGCGCCGCTTTCAACTGCCTGCCTGGCCAGGAACAGGGCGGACGATCCGGTCGAGCAGTTGTTGTTCACATTCAGAACCGGGATGCCTGTCATTCCGACATGGTACAGGGCGCGCTGACCGCAGGTGCTGTCGCCATAGACATAGCCAACATAGGCCTGTTGGACTTTATCATAATCCAACCCTGCGTCTGCCAGAGCGGACCGGGTCGCAGCGGTCGCCATCACATCGTAGCTTTCGGATTTTCCCGGCTTCTGGAACGGGACCATCCCAACGCCTGCAACATAGGCTTTGTCTGTCATTTCTCTCTCTCCCAAGTTCGGTCAGGCCACCCTAATCGGTCCGCCAGCCTATTTTCTACCATTTGTTAGATTTTAAATCCCAACCTTGGGAAGTGTCAATATTGCCAAGCTGTGACGTAGGGAGCTTGCGCTATTTTCTAACTTGTGTTTGTTTTCGGGCCACACGCCCTGATCGGCGGCACAATTGAGGGATTCTGGTCCCGGCGCAACCGCTGACAAGCGTTTAGCACTCAGCTTACGAAAGGTGGTCGGAATGGCATACTGTTATGAGTTCAAGGGTTTTATACCCGTCGTGCCCGAGGATACATATGTCCACCCCCAGGCCGTTCTGATCGGAAATGTCATCTTGGGTCATGGATGCTACATCGGCCCCGGAGCAAGCTTGCGGGGCGATTTCGGCAGGATCGTGATCGGGGATGGAGCCAATGTTCAGGACAATTGCATCATCCATTCCTTTCCCGGCCGCGACGCCGTGGTGGAAAGCGACGGCCACATCGGCCATGGCGCGATCCTGCACGGTTGCACAGTGGGCCGGAACGCTCTGGTCGGAATGAATTCCGTCATTATGGATGGTGTAGAGCTTGGGGCGGAATCGATTGTCGGCGCGCAGGCGTTTGTGCGTGGCGAAACCGTGATTCCGCCGCGTTCGATGGTGGTGGGATCGCCGGCAAAGGTGATCCGCGAGGTCAGCGAGAAAGAAGTCGCGTGGAAAACGCGCGGCACCGCGGAATACCAGCAACTTGCGCGCGACTGTCTGGCCGGATTGACGCCGGTCGAACCGCTGAAGGCGGTCGAGGCAGACCGGCCCGGCATGGCGGCCTCTGACGTCGTCTCCATTCAGGAGGCGCGGCGGACATCGTCCTGACCTGTCCGGGAACCGGACCGGTCAGGACTACTTCAGATTCCGAAAGCGCCAGATGGAAGCGCCTTGACGCGGAACGGCACTCCCCGACCCGGTGTGCCGTCCCTCAAGCCTTTACAGACGGAAGATCCCGTAGTGCGGATCGTCGATCGGTGCATTGAGCGAGGCAGAAATCGACATGCCAAGCGCGTTGCGTGTGTCCGCCGGATCGAGGATGCCGTCATCCCACAGTTCCGAGGTGGAGGTATAGGCTTCGACATCGCGCTTGTATTTTTCCAGCACCGGTTCGCGGATCGCGGCGATTTCTTCTTCGGTCAGCTCTTTGCCTTCGCGCTGAAGCTGCCGAATCTTGACGTCCGCCATGGTATTAGCGGCCTGATCCGCCCCCATCACGCCGATCTCGGCTTGCGGCCACATAAACAGCGTGCGCGCATCCCAGGCCCGCCCGCACATGCCGTAATTGCCTGCCCCGTACGAGGCATTGGCGATCACTGTGAACTTCGGCACGACCGAACCGCCCTGCGCCATCAGCATCTTGGCACCGTCCTTGGCGATGCCGCGTTCTTCGTATTCGCGGCCCACCATATAGCCAGTGATGTTCTGAAAGAAGACCAGAGGTGTGCGGTTCTGATTGCAAAGCTGCATGAAATGCGCCGCCTTCAGCGAGCTGTCGTTGAACAACACCCCGTTGTTGGCAAGGATGCCAACCTTGTAACCCCAGATATGGGCAAAGCCGCAAACCATCGTGGTGCCATAGTCGGGCTGGTATTCGTGAAAGCGCGAGCCATCGACGATCCGCGCCAGAACCTCGCGCATATCAAACTGGGTTTTCCGGTCCTTGGGGATGATCCCATAAAGCTCCTTGGGGTCGTAGTACGGCTCTTCAAAAGCGGCGGTTTCGATGATCGTTTTCGGGGTGCGCTTCCATTGGCTGACAATCTCGCGCGCCAGTGAAAAGGCGTGCTGTTCAGTGGCGGCTCGGTAGTCGCCGGTTCCCGAAACCGAGGTATGCATAACCGCCCCACCAAGTTCCTGAACACCGACCTCTTCGCCGGTGGCCGCCTTGACCAGCGGGGGACCGCCAAGGAAAATCGCGCCTGTGCCTTCGATGATGATGTTGTAGTCGCTCAGCGTCGGCACATAGGCACCGCCAGCCGTGCAGTGTCCGCCGACCACGGCAATCTGCGGGATATTGGCCTGGCTCAGCTTGACCTGGTTGCGGAACACCCGCCCGCCCAGATACCGGTCGGGAAACACCCCGTGCTGCAGCGGCAGGAAACCGCCCGCGCTGTCGCAGATATGGATGACCGGCAGGCGGTTTTCCAGCGCGACATCCAGAAGACGCACGACCTTTTTGACCGTATGTGGATACCAAGCCCCGCCCTTGACGCTAGCGTCGTTGGCGTGGATGGCGACCTCGCGACCCTGCACAATACCGATGCCCGTCACCACAGCGGCGCCAGGCACGGTGCCATCGTATTCGCGACAGGCGGCAAGTGTGGAAAACTCCAAAAACGGAGTGCCGGGGTCCAGCAGCAGTTTCAACCGCTCGCGCACGCCCAGTTTGTTCTGGCGGGCAAGGCGGTCGATATCGCGTTGCGGACGTTCGAAACGCGCCGCGTGCTGGCGGGCGTGGAATTCCTTCAGCCGTTCAGACATGGCGGCGAAATTTGCCTTGTAGTCGGCGGCATTGGTGTCGATCTGACTTTCAATCCTGCGCATTGTCACTCCTCCTCCGGGGCCAATTGGGCCAGGATGTCTTTCAGACCAAAACTGTCGCCTTCGGCGAATGGCATTTCGGCAACGACCCCGCCGCGCGGCGCCGTCAGTGTGGTTTCCAACTTCATGCTTTCGATCACCAGAAGCGGCTGGCCTTCTTCAACCGCATCGCCGGGTTTAACCGCAACCGACACCACGACACCCGGCATGGGCGCCACCAATCGGTCGTCGCTCGCGCCACCGTCGCTTCCGGCCAGGCGTTCGGCGGGATCAACCCGCCCGACTTCGTAGGTTCGCCCGTCCATGTGCACAAAAGTTGCTTCCGGCCCCACGGCCAGTCGCAATTCGCGCACAACACCCTTGGCCCGCAGCTTGTAACCGCCCGGCAGACCCGTCGGGTCCAATTGGCAGGTAACAGCGCCAGTGGGGGTATTGAGCACGAACCGGCTGCCATCATGACCCAACCAGCAATCAGTCTCTTCTCCGTCGATCTGAAAAATCCGTTGCATCAGTTTCTCCACCCGCCCATCTTGCGGTACATTTCCGGTATCTGCATTACGTCACTCACCAGGCGCTCGTCCGATAGGGCCGCCGCCGCTATCAGCAAGTCAGAGACATCTTCGCCCGGCGCGGTCAGCGTTTCGGATTGTTCAGCCAGGAAGCCAGTTGAAACGTCACCAGAGGCGAAATCCGGATGTGCAAGGATTGCATCCAGGTAACCAGTGTTGGTCGTTACCCCGAGAATCACATAGCTTTGCACCGCGCTCCGGGCACGGGCGATGGCCTGCGCGCGATCCGGGCCATGTACGATCAGCTTGGACAACATCGGGTCGAAGTCGGTTGTCACCTTGCCGCCATCCAGAATGCCGCTGTCCACGCGGATCCCCTCGCCCTGGGGTTCGTCCAGCAGCAGGATATCGCCGATCGCGGGCCGGAAATCGGCCGTCGCGTCCTCGGCGCAGATGCGCAGTTCGATCGAGTGTCCGGTTTGGGGAATATCCGCCTGCACGGCGCTCAGCCCGTCGCCCGCCGCGACACGCAGCTGCTCGGCAACCAGATCGAAGCCGGTCACCAGTTCGGTCACCGGATGTTCGACCTGAAGGCGGGTGTTCATTTCCAGGAAATAAAAGGCCCCGTCCTGCGCATAGATGAATTCAACGGTCCCTGCCCCGCGGTATTTGACGGCACGGGCAATTCCGGCAGCGGTCTCGCAGATCTCATCCCGTTGCTCGGGGGTCAGCGCCGGTGACGGCGTTTCCTCGATAATCTTCTGGAACCGGCGCTGGATCGAACATTCACGTTCCCAGAAATGGACCACGTTGCCCTGTCCGTCGCCCATCACCTGCACCTCGATATGGCGCGGGCGTTCGATATAGCGTTCGACGAAAAGCCGCCCGTCGCCGAAATATCGTTCGCCTTCGCGGCGCGCGGTTTCGATTTCGGTTTCCAGCGTGCTGTCCTCGCGCACAACGCGCATGCCCTTGCCGCCACCGCCGGCCGAGGGTTTGATCAGCAGCGGATAGCCCACGGCGCGGGCGCGTTCGACAAAGCTCGCCGGATCATCATCCTCGATCGCCGAGGGGGCGACGGGAAACCCGTGTTCCTCGACAAAGGCGCGGGCGCGGACCTTGTCCCCCATCAGGTCGATGACCTCGGACGTCGGGCCGACAAAGGTCACTCCGGCTTTTTCCAGCGCCGCGACAAAACCGGCATTCTCTGACAGAAAGCCATAGCCGGGATGCACCGCATCCGCGCCGATCTTTGTTGCCGCCGCGACGATCTGCGGAATATCGAGATAGGCGGCCACGGGCGTCGGGCCGTCGATCATCACGACCTCATCTGCGATCAGATGCGCCGGCCCCTCTTGCTCGGCGACATGACGCAACACGGCCGTCGCAAGCCCGCGGGCCTTGGCGGTGCGCAACACGCGCGCCGCGATCTCGCCCCGATTGGCGACCAGGAGTTTCGAAATGGTCATGGTGTCGTCCTCTTAGTTCCGGGCCGCGGCATTCAGTCCGTCACGTGCAGCCAGATCGGCTGGCACGGGAATTTCGATATCAAGCAGCATCTGCGCGAACCCTTTGCCCTGCGGGTCTATGCGAACCGAGGCGATGCCGCCACCGCCAAGCGATTCATGCAACAGGAAATTCAGCGAATGGCTTCCAGGCAAGTCGAACCGTTCTACCCTGCCGTCGCAGACATGGGCGAAATAGTCCTTCACCACCTCTTCGCTGAGAGCCGAGCGGATATATGGCAGGTAGTCCGGCTTGCGCGCGAGGATGCCGATATTGGCGATGTCCCCCTTGTCGCCCGAGCGGCCCCAGGCCAGATCGACGAGGCGGACCTTGACAGCGTCCGGGCCGGGCTCGCGGCTATCTGCGGGCGGTGCGGCAGGTGGATCAAGGTGGACTGGCGTAGTGGCCACGCTCACGGGCACATCCTTGCCGTCGACCTCGACCGCGACGGGGGTCTCGGCCTTGCTCTGAAGGAAGGAGAACAGGCGGACCACCGGTTGCACCTTGGGCCGTCCGGCGAAGAACCCGGTCAGACCCTGCGCGGTCGAAATCGCCATCGGTGCTATTTCGCCGGCAAAGATGTTCAGCGCGGCGCGATCGTCATGGACCGCGCCGATCTTGAGCACCACCTCGCGGGTTCGGGCGCGCGCATTTGCGCCATAGGCCGCCTCGGCCCCCAGCACCTCGACGCTGACCTGCCGAAAATCGCCCATGTTGCGGTCGCGGAAAATCCGGCGACAGCGGGTCAGGATCGCCTCGGCCACACGTTCGGCCTTGGCGGGTGCATCAATCGCGGCCAGTGTCAGGGTAGAGACCGCGCGCCAGCCATCGGCATGGGTCGCCGACACCTTGTAGCTGTCGGTGCGCCCAAGCCCCCTGCCGCCCTTGACCAGCACCTGATCGGGTCCGACCTGCTCCAGGGTGACCCCGGACCAGTCGCAGATCACGTCGGGCAACAGGTAGGCGCGCGGATCCCCGATTTCATAGAGCATCTGCTCTCCGACTGACCCGGGCACGACCAGCCCGCCGGTGTCAGGCGTCTTGGTCATGATGAAACTGCCGTCTTCGGACGCCTCGACGATGGGCATGCCCATATTGTCCCAACCCGGCACGTCCTGCCAGTCGGTGAAGTTGCCGCCGGTTCCCTGGGGGCCGCATTCGATCAGGTGGCCGGCCAGCGATCCCTGGCTGAGCTTGTCCCAGTCATCGTCGCCCCAGCCGTATTCATGCATCAGGGGACCAAGCGCGACCGCGCTGTCGGCGCAGCGTCCGGTGATCACGATGTCGGCCCCGGCATCCAGCGCGGCAGCGATGGGGCGGGCACCCAGATAGGCATTCATGCTCCAGATATCATCTGGAAATGCGACACCCGAGAACATTTCCGTCTGACCGTTTTTGCGAATTTCATCGGCCCTGGGCAACAGGTCATCGCCTAGCACGACTCCGATGGACAGATCGATCCCGGCCTGGGCGGCGGCTTTGGCAAGCGCATCGCTGCAGCCACGCGGGTTCACGCCCCCTGCATTGGCAACGACCTTGATCCCTTTTGCCTTGATATCCGGCAACCAGGGTGCCAGCGCCTTGACGAAGTCCGGCGCATAGCCCGTCTCGGGCGCTTTGGCGCGGGCCCGCGCCATCAGCGACATTGTCACCTCTGCCAGATAGTCAAACACCAGATAGTCGATCTCGCCCTTTGAGACCAGTTGACCGATCGCTTCCGGCGTATCGCCCCAGAAGCCCGACGCGCATCCGATGCGCAGCTTGCGTTCCGACATATTCCTCTCCTCCCCGTTTGATCAGCGGCCCGTCCATTCAGGTTTGCGCTTCGAGATGAAGGCATCAAAGCCTTCGCGCGCGTCTTCGGTCTGCGCCACACGCGGTAAAAGTGTTTCTGCAAACCGCATCTGCTGCGGATAGGTCATATCCTCCATCGCGTGACAGGCGTATTTTCCCAGCCGGATCGCGCTCGGCGACTGCGCGGCGATCTGGGCAACCAGTTCTGCAACCTTGTCGTCCAGCCCCGCGGCATCGGTCACATAGTTGACCAGATTGAACTGCAGGGCTTCCTCGGCCGTCAGAGGAACGCCGGTGATGAACATCTCCATCAGCCTCCGCCGGGGCAGCACGCGCATCATGGGTGGCACGATCGTCATGGGAAACAGACCCACCTTCACTTCCGGCGTTCCGACGCGGGCATGATCCGCCATCACAGCCAGATCGCAGGCACAGATGATGCCCGCTCCCGCCCCCATCGCGACGCCATTGATGCGCGCGATCGTTGGCTTTCGGCACGCCTGTATCGTCTCGAACAACCTTCCGGCAAAATGATCCGGGTCCGCCGGATCCTGAACAAACGGGCCGCCATCCGCCCCCGCCTTGATGTCGCCCCCGGCACAGAAGGCGCGCTCGCCCTCGCCGGTCAGAACGATCACGCGGCAATCGCTGTCCCTCTCGGCAGCACATATGGCGGCCATGATCCCGTCTGCGACCTCACGGTTGAGGGCATTTCGATTATCAGGACGTCGAATCGTGATACGCACTTCTTTGCCGAGCACCTGCGATTGAACAACGCTCTCAGTCATTTCCGAAGTTCCCCCCTGCATTCAGGA
Organism: Sulfitobacter alexandrii; assembly: GCF_001886735.1. Lineage (NCBI taxonomy): Bacteria > Pseudomonadati > Pseudomonadota > Alphaproteobacteria > Rhodobacterales > Roseobacteraceae > Sulfitobacter > Sulfitobacter alexandrii. Next base: position 170,447 of record NZ_CP018081.1, on the reverse strand, counting down.
CGCCGCGCTTTCTTACGTCAGGTCGTCAAAAGCTTGGCTTGATCTATTTTCTAACATGTGTTTGATTTTGGTCAACAACGCAAACAACATTTTTCGGGAGGACGATATGACCGCTCAAAGTGAGGCCATCTCGGCTGATCTGGAAGCCATCAGGGCGAACTATTCTTTGACTGATGAGCAACGCCAGATCGTCGATCACGTGGATCGGGTATCGCGCGAGGTGCTGCACCCGCTGCAGGCGCGCATGGATGACGAGGAATGGTGGCCCGATGATCTGTTCAAGCAGATGGGCGAGCTGGGCCTGCTGGGGATTACCGCGCCGGAGGAGCTGGGCGGATCGGGGCAGAACGAGTTCACCCAGGCGCTGGTGTCCGAGGTGATTTCGAAGTGGAATCCGGCTGTGGGCCTCTCGCACGGGGCGCATGACAACCTGTGCCTGAATAACCTGCTGCGCAATGGCTCCGAAGAGCAGGTGAAGAAATACGTGCCGGGCCTTTGCTCGGGCGAGCTCGTCGGTGCTTTGGGCCTGACCGAACCGGGTGCGGGATCCGATGCGCTCGGATCCATGGCCACCACTGCCCGCCGCGACGGTGATGATTATGTCATCAACGGCTCGAAGATTTACATCACCAACGGCCCCATTGCCGATGTGATCCTGCTTTATGCCAAAACCGACAAGTCGAAGGGCGCCAAGGGCATTTCTGCTTTCATCATCGAGACGGACAATCCCGGTTTCAAGGTGGCGCAAAAGCTTGACAAAATGGGCTTTCGCGGCTCGCCAACCGGAGAACTGGTGTTTGAGGATTGCCGCGTACCCGCATCCGCCATGGTTGGACCGGAAAACACCGGCGTTTCGGTGGTAATGAGCGGGTTGGATCTGGAGCGTGCTATGGTTGCCTCAGTCTGCGTTGGCATGGCCGAACGCGCCCTGGAACTGGGGCTGGAATACGCCAAGATTCGCGAACAGTTCGGCAAGCCGATTGCAAGTTTCCAGATGATGCAGTCGAAACTGGCCGAGATCTACACCGAGGTCGAAACCGCGCGCGCCTTCGGTTATCGCGCGCTGGCCGCCTGTACCGGGTTGCCGAAAGGGGCCGGGGGCCGCGGCGAAATCCACAAACTGACGGCGGCGGCCTGTCTTTACGCCGGCGAGGCATTCAACAAGGCGGTGACCGAAGCCTGCCATATTCATGGTGGCTCTGGCTACATGCAGGACACCGAGATCAACCGGCTGTTCCGCGCCAACAAGCTGCTGGAAATCGGCGCGGGTACAAGCGAAGTCCGCAAGATCATCATTGCCGAAGAACTTTTGCGCGCCTGAGGGGGACGAGACAATGAACAAGCAACTGCGCAACGACACCGCTCTGCCAACACATTTCATGACGGACGAACAGCAGGCCCTGGCCGATCAGGCCGGCAAGTTCTTCATGTCCGAATTCCACCATCTGAACGCGGAAATGGACGATACTGATGACCTGCCGCCTTCGGTTTTCCCCAAGCTGGGCGAGATGGGATATCTCGGCCTGAACGTGCCGCCGGAATTCGGCGGGGCCGGGCTCGACTTTACCTCGGCCTGTATCATCACCGAGGAAATGTCTAGGGCCTCGGCGGCCATCGGACTGACCCATGTGGCCCATGACAATTTGTGCGTCAACAACATCTATCGCAACGCCAATGACGAGTTGCGCCGAAAATACCTGCCGGGCCTGTGCAACGGCACGCTGGTGGGTGCTCTGGGCCTGACCGAACCCGGCGCGGGGTCCGATGCGCTTGGCTCGATGCGGACCACGGCCAAAAAGGATGGCGACGACTACATCCTGAACGGCGCCAAGATCTACATCACCAATGGGCCGATTGCCGATCTGGTGCTGGTCTATGCCAAGACATCGCCCGAAAAAGGGGCCAAGGGCATTTCCGCCTTTATCGTGGAAACCGACACGCCCGGTTTCAAGGTGGCGCAGAAGCTCAACAAGATGGGATTCCGCGGCTCGCCGACGGGCGAACTGGTATTCGAAGATTGCCGTGTTCCGGCCAGAAACATGGTCGGCAAGCTGGATGGCGGGGTTGCCGTTACCATGTCCGGACTTGATCTGGAACGTGCCATCGTCTGTTTCAACGCTCTGGGCATTGCGCAGCGGGCGCTGGATATTTCCATCGATTACGCCAAGACACGCCAGCAATTCGGCAAACCGATCGCCAGTTTCCAGATGGTTCAGGCGATGCTGGCCGACATGTATACGCAGATCGAGGCCGCGCGCAGCCTGTCCTTGCGCACCGCTGCCATGTGTGAAGGCCTCGAAGAGGGCGAAGGCGGGCGCGGCGAAATCCACAAGCTCACCGCTGCGGCGATCTACAAGGCCGCTGAGGCGACATCCTTCGTGCTGGACAAAGCTGTCCAGATTCACGGCGGCTCAGGCTACATGCGTGATACCGAAGTGAACCGGCTGTACCGGACCGGTCGCGTGCTTGAGGTCGGCGCGGGCACCCAGGAGGTTCGCAAACTCATCATCTCCGGCGAATTGCTGAAGAACTAAGGGGGCGGAACATGAGCGAAGCGAAATCAAGGCGTTACGCGTCGGATCTCATGGCGGGCCAGGTTGCCCTGGTCACGGGGTCTGGATCTGGAATGGGCCGGGCGACGGCGATCGAAATGGCCGCTTGCGGAGCCAGGCTTGCGCTGTTCGCGCGCCGGGAAGAGCCGCTGGAAGAGACCGCCGAAATGATCCGCGCGGCGGGGGGCGAGGCCTTCGTCGTGCCCGGAGACACCCGCGACGAAGACAGTATTGAAACTGCGATGGGGCGGATCAAGGACCACTATGGGCAGTTGGATGTCTTGGTGAACAATGCCGGCGGCCAGTATATCGCGGCCGCCCGCGATATCACCAACAAGGGCTTCGAAGCCGTGATCCGCAACAACCTGATCGGATCTTGGCAGATGACCCGGGCAGCGGCGGATCACTTCATGTACGACAATGGTGGATCGGTTGTGTTTGTCACCGCCATCTCTGCGCGCACCGCGCTTACCGGCTTTACACACACCGTCGCCGCCCGCGCCGGTGTGACGGGCATGATGAAAACGCTGGCCGCCGAATGGGGCGAGTACGGCATCCGGCTGAACTGTGTCGCGCCGGGCACGATCAAGACCGATGCGCTTGGCCGCTATCCGATTCCGCCGGAACAGTGGAAAAAGCTGAACCGCTCGGTGCTAAACCGGATGGGGGCGGCCGAGGACATCGCAGGCACGATCATTTTCCTGGCCTCGAAACTTGGCGGTTTCATCACCGGAGAAGACATTTATGTAGACGGCGGTGAGACCTTGCATATGGGTCATGACGCGCGGGACATGATCAACCCCGCGATGTTCGAAAAACGCGAACGGGGAGATGGCAAGAATGAATAAACAGCCCGTCCTTCTGGAGATTTCCGACAGGATCGCCACGGTTACGCTGAACGATCCCGAGCGGCGCAACCCGGTCACCGGAAACGACATGATCGCTGCCCTTCTGAAGACCTTCGCCAAGGTGCAGGCCGATCCTCAGGTCAGCGTGATGATCCTGACCGGCGCCGACCCGGCCTTTTGTGCCGGCGGCGACATCAAGGAAATGAACGATCCCGACAGCGTGTTCCGCAAGGAGCCGCTGGCGGCGGCGCAGAGCTATGTTGATGGGGTGCAGCGGCTGCCGCTTGCGCTCTACAACATGGATATTCCGACCATCGCCGCAGTCAACGGCCCGGCGGTGGGCGCGGGGTGCGACCTGACCATGATGTGCGACATGCGCATCGCGTCGGAAAAAGCAAGGTTCGGCGAGGTGTTTCTGAATCTCGGAATCATTCCGGGCGATGCGGGCAGCTGGTTCCTGTTGCGTCGTCTGGGCCACCAGAAGGCCGCCGATCTGACCTTCTCAGGGCGCATGGTCGAGGCCAAGGAAGCGCTGGAGCTTGGTATGGTGCTTGAACTTGTGCCTCATGAAAAATTGATGGAACGTGCCCGCGAACGGGCCGCTGTCATCGCCGCGAAACCGCCGCGTGCGGTGCGGGTCGCCAAGCGTCTGATGCGCAATGCCGAACGGATGGACCTGCCGGATTTCCTGAATTCCGCGGCGGCCTATCAGGCGCTCATGCATCAGACCGAAGACCACCACGAGGCGGTTGCTGCGTTCGTCGAAAAACGAAAACCCAATTTCACGGGGCGTTAAAGGAAAGATCGCATGTCAGACATCACCCAAAAGAAGATGGAGCAAATCGCGCAGATGTGGAATGCGCGCGGCAAGGGTCTGATAACGCATATGGCGCTTGAGATCGAAGAGGTCTCGACGGAAGGTGTTCGGGTTCGGATGCCGTTCAATCCGGACTTTTGCGTCGATGCGGAACAATCGCTGCTCCACGGTGGTATCCTGACGGCACTTCTGGACAGTGTCTTTGGACTGGCGAACTTTGTTGCCATCGAAGGCGTCAGTACCATGGCCACTCTTGACCTCAGAGTTGATTACCTGCGCCCGGCCCGTTCACGCGCGGATGTCATCGTTCAAGCGCATTGTTTTCGCAAGACCCGCCACATCGCCTTCAATTCCGGCAGCGTCTGGTTCGCGGGCCATGAGGATGCTGAAATAGCCAGGGGAACCGCCTCGTTTGCATTGACGCGCGGCGAAACCAGCCTGTTTGACGCAATGACAAAAGGAAAAACTTCGTGATGGACGTGCAAACTGTCAATGCCAATGTATCCCGGGTGCCGTTCTTCCGATTTCTCAACTTTGAGGTCAGAAGTCTAGACAGTCTCCATGCTGAGGCGGAAATGACCTTTGATGACCGCCATGTCGGTAACCCGATCATGGAGTACTACCATGGCGGCATAATCGCGAGTTTTATGGAGGCCACTGCCGCCATCGCGGTACAGCCCGATTTCGCCGACGTTCCGGCCAAGCCGATCAACCTGACCGTCGATTACCTCAGACCCGGTGTGAAGGGACCGCTTTTTGCGCGCGCTAACGTCACGCGCAAAGGCAAACGGATGGCAAGCGTCAGCGTGCTCAGCTGGCAGACGGATCGGGAAAAGGCGGTTGCCGAAGGGCTGTATCACTTCCTTCTGGTCTGACCGGGGCAACCGCTTTCAGGGCTACCTTGTCCTGTGGACGGGGTCGCTTCCCGGTTACAAATGCCTTCCAATAACAGATTGATGAGCATGCTGGAGAATTCAGGCAGTGATAGATATCCTTCCACTCCTGCCTTGTTCGGGTCGAACCATTCCACCGTCCAGTTTAAGGCACCCAACATCACCTGGCGCAAGGGGACGATCTTGATATCCGACCGTATGGCACCGTCGTCCTGAGCTTCACGGAGTATCCGATCCCAGAGTTTTCCATACTCACGGCGAATACCCCTGTGCCTCTCCCTGAAATGATTGGGGAGCATTCCATAGCTTCTGATATTCGCCGAGGTGAATTCGCTTGCCTTGAAGAGGAAATCCAGGTGCGCCCAGATTGCAGTCGCTATCCTGGCGTAATGATCGTACGGGGCATCGAATTTCCGAACGGCGGCTTCGACACCTGCTAGCAAGTCCCTCAGTCCGGCGTTTAGAACTTCGTCAACGATCGCTTCCTTGGAGTTGAAATGGTAATAGACGCTTCCCGCTTTCATGTCCGCTTCTTCCGCGATCTTTCTCAGCGTGGTCGCCTTGTAGCCATTGTCCCTCAGAACGCGCGCTGCGGCCTTTAGAATTTCTGCACGGGTCTTAGCCGCCTTGCCGTCGGGATCCGGGATCTTGGCGGGAGTGGCGGGGCACAGCTTCAAGCCTTCGGTACCCGCCTTGCGATGTGGACACATTCCGTCAAGTATCAGCTTACTCATTCGTACCGCGAGGATGCGCACCGGATACTTGTCGACATCGTACCATTCTACGGTCCAGTTCATGGCACTCAGGATGAACTGGCGGATCACAGCAGTGGATATGTCGCTTCGAAGGTGGCCGGCGCGTTTGGCGTCATTCAGGAATTTGCCCCAGGCCCCTGCATATGATGCACGCAATTCGCGATGCGGGGCGCGTGTTTCGTCCGACAACATCGGATAGTTCCGAATATTGGCTGACGTGAAGTCGCTGTCGGTCAAGAGATAGTTCAGATGTGTTTCAATCAGCAATTCGAAGGTCTTGCGAAAACCCTCCGAACTTGTCGGTGCCGACCGAACGATTTCACTGACCGCCTGATATAGTTGACGGACGCCAAGATCGAGAACTTCGCTCAGAATCTGGTCTTTGGATTGAAAATGATAATAAATGCTGCCGGCCTCAATGCCAGCTTCCTGCGCGATGTCGCGCATAGTCGTTGCGTGATAGCCTTCATACCGAAAAAGTCGCGCAGCCGCCGAAAGGATACCCTCACGTGTCCTCTCAGACTTGCTCAAGTCTTCGCTCAGTGTCCTGGGTGGGTCAGTCTTGTGTACCATTCCATTTCGATACTTGCGGGACACGAGACTGTCCATTGCATTAAATCTAACAAATGTTAGAATAACGCAAGGAACGTTCCGAATCAAGTTCTTTGCCAAGATGATAGCGGAAGAGGAGGACCTCCATATGCGAGGGTTGAGTGGAAAACGCGTGATCGTGACCGGCGGCGGCAGCGGCATCGGGCGCGCGGTGTGCGAACGGTTCGGCGAAGAAGGTGCCGAGATTGCGATCTTTGACATGAGCGAAGACGGGGCGAAGGAAACGGTTCGCCTGATCACCGAGGCCGGCGGCAAGGCGCAGGCCTTCAAGGTGGACATCACCGACCGTGCCCAGGTCGACAAGGCTGTAGCCGAGTTCGAGGCCGGGGGTCCGGTCGATGTGCTGGTGAACAATGCCGGCTGGGACGTGATCAAACCGTTCCTCGACACCGATCCCGACCTTTGGAAAAAGGTCATCGACATAAATCTTTACGGTCCGCTGAATATGCATCACGCGGTGCTTCCGGGCATGGTCAAGAACGGCGGCGGCCGTGTGGTCAACATCGCGTCCGACGCCGGACGCGTCGGATCATCCGGCGAAGCCGTGTATTCGGCCTGCAAGGGTGGCATCATCTCGTTCACCAAAACCGTAGCGCGCGAACTGGCGCGTAAAGGTATTCAATTGAATGCGGTCGCCCCCGGCCCGACCGATACGCCGCTGTTCGCTCAGGTTGCCGAGGGCGAGGCCGGTCAAAAGATCGCCGAAGGTCTCAAGCGGGCGATTCCGATGAAGCGTCTTGCGCAGCCGACGGATTACCCTGGCATCATCTGCTTCCTGTCGTCGGACGACGCAGGGTTCATTACCGGCCAGGTGATTTCGGTTTCGGGCGGCCTGTCCATGCACGGTTAAAACGCTGGCAGCAGCGCCGGACTCAAGGCGCTGCTGCCATACCGTGCCAAGAGTTACCTCCCCGACTGGCCGCGCCTTATGTGCGGCCCTTTTTCATTCTAGAAAGGTTGCGAATGTTTCAGCCAGGCTCTGACATCCAGCGGACAAGCACGCTGACCTCATTTCTGAAGGGCTGCGGCATTGACAGTTACGAGGAACTCGTCCGCCGTTCGAATGAAGACCCAGACTGGTTCTGGGGCCAGATCATTGACCATGCCGGGATACGGTTCGCGCGGCCCTACAGCCGGTTGCGAGATATCTCCGAAGGGCCCGAATCGATCCGGTGGGCCGTCGGGAGTACTTTGAATCTGACGGAAACCTGTCTTGACGCCCGAATTGCCGATGGCTTGGGCGACAAGGTCGCAATCGACTGGGTCGGCGAAGACGGAAGCCGCCGCCGCTGGACCTATTCCGACCTTACCGCCGAAGCCTCCCGCGTCGCCTCGGCCCTTGCCACGCGCGGTGTAAGGCCCGGTCAGGCGGTGGGCATCTATATGCCGATGATCCCCGAAATCGAGGCCGCGCTTCTGGGTATTGCCCGGCTGGGCGCGGTTGCGGTGCCGCTGTTTTCCGGTTTTGCGCCCCATGCCATCGTATCGCGCCTGAACGACGCGGATGCCGTGGCGGTGTTGACGGCGGATGCCACACCCCGGCGAGGCAAGCCGGTCTGGATGGAAGCGACCCTTGCCCAGGCTTTGACCGACGTACCATCGGTTCATACCGTGATCAGCCTGCGACGGTTCGGCGATGCGGTGGCCGATCCGGCCCGCGATCTGGACTGGACCGAAACAGTGGGCCGCGCCAGTCCGGAGTTTGCCGCCGTTCCCGTCAGTGCCGATGACACCTTTCTCATCGCCTATACATCGGGCACCACCGGGCGGCCCAAGGGTGTCGTGCATACCCATTTGGGCGTGCAGGCCAAGGCCACGGCCGATTTCCTGCTTTGCCTCGACATGAAACGGGATGACCGGCACCTCTGGATGACCGACATGGGGTGGGTCATGGGACCGCTCACCCTTTTATCGGTGCTCTTGTCCGGTTCGACTCTGGTGCTGGCCGAGGGCGCACCATCAATGCCCGGCGATCCCTTCAGGCTGCTGCGTCTTGCGTCCGAGATGGAGGTCACGCATCTCGGCGTGGCCCCGACCCTGGTACGGCAGTTCATGACGCAGGATACTGAATCTTTGTCGGGCTACGACTTGTCGTCCCTGCGCATCGTCGCCTCGACCGGCGAGCCCTGGACCGAGGATGCCTGGCTCTGGCAGCTCGATCATATCTGTCGCCGCCGCGCCGTGCCGCTGAACATCTCGGGCGGGACCGAGCTTTTTGGCGCGATCCTGACCTCGACCGTGCTGCACGAGCTCAAGCCCGGCGGATTTTCGGCCCAGGCCCTGGGTGTCGGGGCCAAGGTTCTGCGCCAGGACGGCAGCGAAGCCGCACCGGGCGAGGTCGGCGAACTGGTCGTGACCCAGCCGCCTCTGGGTCTGACCCCGGCCATCAGGGGGGACCGCGATCGCTACCTTGACACCTACTGGTCCACCTTCCCCGGCCTCTGGCGGCACGGCGACTGGGTGCGCTGCGATCCGGACGGGACATGGTATATCCTGGGCCGGTCGGACGACACGCTGAACATCGCCGGCAAACGCATCGGCCCGCCCGAGATCGAGGCGGCCCTGACCGAAACCGGAGAGGTGGTGGACGCCGCGGCCATCGCGGCACCTGATGACATCAAGGGCGTGGCTGTCGTCTGCGTCTGCGTGGCGGCACCAAATGTGTCGCCGGACGCGGAGCTCGTGAACCGGCTCAAGGATCGTGTCGGGGAGATCGTCTCGAAACCCTTCCGCCCGCGCGAGATCCACTTTGTCGAAGCGCTGCCCAAGACCCGCAGCATGAAAACCATGCGCCGTGTCGTGCGCGCCGCCTTTCTCGGTGAAGATCCAGGCGATCTGTCGTCGATCAGCAACCCGGAAACCATTCAGCCCATCGCAGACCTGCAAAAGGAAAAGTCATGATCACTGTTTTCGGAGCCACGGGCACGACTGGTGCGCCCCTCGTCGACACGCTTCTGGCAAAAGGCGCGACCGTGCGCGCTGTCACCAGCGACCTCTCAAAGTTAGACGCGCTAAAGGCCAAAGGATGCGAGGCGGTCGTCGCGGATTTCACGGACCCTGCCGCGCTGGCGCGGGCCTGTGACGGGGCAGAAAAGATATACCTGGTCACGCCTGCCCATCTGAACATGCGCCAGTGGAAGGCGAACGTGATCGAGGCGGCCAAGGCCGCGGGCGTGCGCCATATCGTTGTGGCCACGGGGCTTGGCGCGTCGCCCAAGGCGGGGCTGACCTTTGGAAAGTGGCATTCCGAAACCCAGGAGCTGCTGAAGCAAAGCGGCCTTGACTGGACCTTTGTCCAGCCGACCTATTTCATGCAGAACCTGCTGTGGCAGGCCGGTAACATTGCAAAGGACGCCGTGTACTATGACGATCTGGGCGGCCCCGTGGCCTGGATCGACGCCCGCGACATCGCGGATGTCGCCGCCGAGGCGCTGACCGCTCCGGGTTACGAAGGCAAGGCTCTTGGTCTGACCGGGCCCGAAGCTCTTACCGGAGAAGATATCGCCGCCCTCCTGTCCAGGGTGACCGGGCGCACTGTCACCTGCGCACCCCTGTCGGCCGAAAATGCCAAGGCGGGCATGGTGGCTGGCGGAATGCAGGACGAGGTCGCCAGAGCCATGGTCGAATTGGCTTCCATCGCGCCCAAGGGCTACCTTGCCGGCATCGAGACCACGGTCAGCGATGTGATGGGACGCCCGGCGCGCCGATTTGCCGATTTCGTCGCCGAGAACCGGGATGCTTTCGTCAAGTAACCTGATGGCGGCGCCGCTTTATCTCGAACTGGCGCCGCCTGAGGAAGCGGCCAAACAGATCGACCATTTGTTCGTGTTCCGCGATACCGGTGTGCTGAGCGGTGGTGGACGCGGGCGGTTCGCAACCGACCTCTTTACCCTTTCGGTAACGCGCGACGACAGCGGCGGCGGGCGCGTATCGCTGGCAGAACCGCGCCCCTATTTTTCGCCCCGCCCAAGGCCATTCCAGGGTGTCGTGGCCGGGCTGCGACTGTCGTCACGACCGCAGCGATTTCCCGACTCCAAAGGGCTGGACATGCTGGCCTCAGAACTGGCCCGGATTCAGACCGGGGACGATGACCTGCCTGCGCTCATCGCGGTGCTTGACGGCCTTGCGAGAGACCTGAGCTTTGCCGCACCAACCGGAGCTTACAGCGACCGGACCAAACGTCGAAAGGTGCGGGCGGAAACCGGCGTGTCGCGGCGGCGGCTTGCGACCTTGCGACGCTTTCGCCGGGCTCTCGGGCAGCTTGCGTCAAAGACCCTGCCGCTGAGCGATCTGGCGCTGGACGCCGGATATTACGATCAATCTCACTTGTCCGCCGCTTGCCGGATCTTCGCCGGCAAACCGCCCGGCGCGTTGCGCGCTCTGTCTATTCCGCGTCGTTTTGACCTTTCGCTACAAGATACGCGCCTCAAAGACCGCCTAAGATTGGTCATTGACGAATGAAATCGAAGAGGAAGACCCGCCATGACACAATTCAAACCGAAAAACCCCGACTATGACGCACGCGTGCGCAACAGTTTCGATCGCCAGAAGGTGATGAACACGTTGGGGATCAGCATTGCCGAGTTGTTACCCGGCCGCATCGTTCTGGAAATGGCACATCAGGTTGCACTGACCCAGCAGCATGGGTTTTTGCATGCCGGAATCGTGTCGACAGCGCTGGACAGCGCCTGCGGATACGCGGCCTTTTCGCTGATGCCAGCGGACGCGGCAGTGTTGACGGCCGAATTCAAGATCAACCTACTCAACCCGGCGGACGGCGAACGGTTTCGCTTCGTCGCTGACGTGGTGAAACCAGGCAGGACGCTGACCATATGCGAGGCGCGTGCCTATGCCGTGAAGGGCCAGGATGAAAAGCTCGTCGCAACGATGACCGGAACGCTCATGGCGCTGATCGGGCGGGCGGGGGTCGCGGACTGAGCGCAACCCGGCCGCAGCACATCCGATCCGGGCGGTCGGGCCGATTATTCAGACAGCTGGATCAGCTGTTCCAGCGGCTCGCGACCTCGGCCAACCGTTTCCCGTAGGCGCGCGCGGTATCCAGATCGCCGCCAGCAGGTTCAGACCTGTCAAGCGGTAATGTTAGCTTTTAGCAGTGCGGTCGCCGATTGTCCGTCGTCAGGGTTTTTCGGAGAGCTGAGACTGTATCGTAACGGAGGATCTGGTTCGGTTTCTGTTCAAGTTTATGCGGCAGCGGCCTGATGCTGCAACCGTAATTGGAACGGATGGACGCCCACGGTGCCGATGGGCTGCCGTCACGCCGGAGTTTCCAGTCAGGGCTGAGCTGGCGCACCATTCTGGCCAAGCGCGAGAACTTTCGTGCTGCCTTCGCCGGGTTCGACTTTCGGGGAGTTGCGAACTTTGACGACAACGACATTGAGCGCCTACTTGCCGATGAAGGAATTGTTCGCTATCGAGGCAAGATCGAAGCCGTGATCAACAACGCTCGCCGTACTTTCGAGGTCGTCCAAGAGGAAGGCTCCTTCGCCGCATTCATCGATCACGTCCCAATTGGTGGTGTAGCTCAAGGCTGGCCAGCTGGTTTTCGGCGCGCCGAGCTGGTCAGTCCGTCTGCGCGGCAGGCAGGCTGACGATGGGATCATCGCAGACGGGCCCAAGGTTTCCAGTGTCATGTAGCGAGAGCGCTGGACGGCCCATTCCTCAGTCTGCTCCATCAGGATCGCGCCGACGAGACGCCGGATCGAGGCTTCATTGGGAAAGATCCCGACGACATCGGTGCGCCGCTTGATCTCGCCGTTCAGACGTTCGATCGGATTGGTCGAGTGTAACTTCGCCCGGTGTTGCTGGGGGAAGGTCATGTAGGCCAGCACGTCCTCCTCGGCGCCATCCATGAGGGTCGCGAGCTTGGGCAGCTTGCCCCGCATCTGGTCGGCGACGTTTCGCCATTGGGTCTTGGCCGCCGCATGGTCCGGCTGGGCGAAGGCGGTGGCGATGAAGGCTGATATGACGCGACGGCTGCTCTTGCCGGCATGGGCGAGCGCATTTCGCTGGAAATGCACGCGGCAGCGCTGCCAGGTGGTGGACAGGACACGCGCCGTGGCAGCCTTGATCCCCTCGTGTGCGTCGCTGATCACCAGCTTCACCCCGTTCAGTCCGCGGCGCACCAGGTCGCGCAGGAAATCGGTCCAGAACGTCTCGGCCTCGGACGGCCCGATGGACATGCCCAGCACCTCGCGGCGCCCGTCCGTGTTGACGCCGACGGCAATGGTCACGGCGACGGAGACGATACGACCGCCCTGTCGGACCTTGAGATAGGTGGCGTCGATCCAGAGGTAGGGCCATTCGCCCTCGATCGGGCGGGTGAGAAAAGTATCGACGCGTTCGTCGATTTCCTCGCACAGGCGGCTGACCTGGCTCTTCGAGATGCCGGTCCCGCCCATCGCCTGGACCAGATCGTCCATGGATCGGGTCGAGACGCCGTGGACATAGGCCTCCTGAATGACCGCCGTCAGGGCCTTCTCGGTGGCCCGGCGCGGCTCGAGAAAGGACGGGAAATAGCTGCCGCTGCGCAGCTTTGGGATGCGCAACTCCACGTTCCCGGCCCGCGTCTGCCAGTCCCGATCTCGGTAACCGTTCCGCTGCACAAGCCGTGCCGGATTCTTCTCGCCATAGTCGGCGCCTGTCTTCGCGCCAACCTCGAGTTCCATCAGCCGCTCGGCGGCAAAACCGATCATATCTCGAAGAAGATCGGCGTCTGCGCTCTTCTCCACAAGCTCTCGCAGGTCCATCATGGGTTTGGTCATCGGGGTCTTCCTTCGGTTCAGGTTGGTTCAGCAACCCGACCCTACCGAAAATTTTCCGATGACCACCGCGCCCTTGATGCCGTCCTACAGCGCCTCATGCGGAACGCGGACGCCATCAAGGGCGCGACCCAGAGTTACACCTCTCCAAGGGACGTGACCCATTCATCTGGCTATATGAACCTGCCAAGGACGACGCACTGCCACAAATGCGGTCCAAATCACCAGCGTCCGAGACCCTTTCCAAAGACCTACGAAAGCTTGGCTTCAAATTCGTGGGACCGACCACCGTATATGCATTCATGCAGGCCATGGGATTTATCAACGATCACGCAGAAGTCTGTTGGATGCGAAAGGACGTCGAAACAGCCCGAAACACCCTTCGCACACCGACATAGGCAACTGTCGGCCAATTAACGTGAAAAAAAATTCAGGGCCACTTAGCGTGGAAAGTCACAGACAGGTTTCGCGTCAGTCGACCGAGACTTCAGAGCCTTGAGAGTAGCGTGGCCAATTGAGCGGCGTCTTTGGGTTTCAGCTTTGCGCCGATCCTTTCCGACAGAACCCGTTCATAGATCGGCCACATCGCCCTCCTGACAGATTTACCCTTTTCAGAGATAGAAATGTTTTGACCTCGCCCATCTTCCAAGCAGTCCTGTCGGTCCACCAGCCCTGCTTTCACCATACGGTTCAGCAACCGCGATGTACCGTATTGGGGTAACAAAATCCGGTCTTTGAGTTCGAATGGCCGGAGTCCGTCTGGGCCTGCCTTCTCGAGTTCCAGAAGCGCGTCATACCATGCAAGTGGCGGGTATCCTGCCGATTTCAGAGACGTTTCGACAGCCTCAAGCAAAACGCGGCTTTTAGTCATGAGGGCTGTCCAGGCGGCCTCAGTAGCATGGTCAATCTCGTTCATACCCAGCACCTATCATGTACATGTAAGTGCATCAACCTTGACGCGGCATATGACGCGGCATATATAGATGCCAATGCATCGACATATGGGATCATATCATGTCACAATCGCACCTCACAGAATTTGGGATATTCCTGCTCCGTATAGCACTCGGGATCATGTTCCTGGCGCACAGCCTGTTTCTCAAGCTCTTCATTTTCACACTTCCCGGAACGGCGCAGTTCTTCATTTCGATCGGGCTGCCCGGCTGGTTTGCTTATATGGTCTTTGCAGTCGAGGCGATTGCCGGTGCCCTTTTGGTCCTCGGCGTACAGGCTCGGTGGGTCGCATCGGCGACCGTGCCCATCCTGGCCGGTGCGACCTGGGCTCACTCCGGAAACGGCTGGATGTTCGGATACGAGAACGGCGGGTGGGAATACCCGGCCTATCTGACGCTGCTTGCCATCGTGCAAGGGCTTCTGGGCGACGGCCGTTTCGCCCTCAGCCCTTCCTTCGCGCCCGGTAACGTGCAGATGGCGGGAGAGACAACATGAGCCTCCACCTCATTAGCCATGCGCTCTGCCCATATGTGCAGCGCGCGGCGATCTCGCTCACTGAGAAAGGTGTCACGTTCGAGAGAACTGACATCGATCTTTCGAACAAGCCCGACTGGTTTCTTGCCATATCTCCGCTGGGCAAGACGCCTGTCCTGGTTGTGGACGGGACGCCGATTTTCGAATCTGCGGTTATCCTCGAATATCTTGAGGATACACAACCCCACGCGCTCCATCCGCACGACGCTCTCGATCGCGCCCGCCACCGTGCCTGGATTGAATTTGGATCTGCTGTCTTGAACGACATTGCGGGGTTCTACTCGGCGCCGAACGAGAAAGCGTTGGAAGAAAAAGTGGCGGCGCTCCGCTCAAAGTTCCTTCGGCTGGACGCGGAGCTTGGGGAGGGACCATGGTTCGATGGCCACCGGTTCAGCCTCGTCGATGTCGTATTCGGCCCGGTCTTCCGCTATTTCGACGTTTTTGACACCATCGGAGAGTTTGGCGTCTTCACAGGGCTTGCCCGTGTAAGGGCCTGGCGACATGAACTGGAGCGTCGGGTTTCTGTGAAGAATGCCGTCAGTGAAGATTACCCGACCCTTCTGCGTGACTTCATCAGACGGCGCAATTCTTACCTGTCCCAGATCATGCAGACAGGAGGGCCGAAGAAGACAGTTACACAGGTGCGATCGGCTGACCGCTGATCACTTGATATCGTTTTGTCGGGCCGCAGTACAGAACCGGACGTTTGAGGTCGCTTGGCGAATGTCCGCTTTGTCCCGCACATCGGATAGTCGCCGACTTTCCCTTGAAGGCCCGCAGCAGCGTCAACCGGCACTTGCCGGCATTCCATGCCCGTCCGTGCGAAGCGCCGGGTTACCTGCTGCTCCCACAGCGCAACCTGGAACAAACCACCGATCGCGCTGATTAATGGCTTAGGGATCGAAGAATCCTCCTGAGCTCAATCCCCCGGAATACCCGCAGCCCTGTGGTCCGACAGAGGGCAGCACATCAATCGCGGGTCAATCTATCCCAGTTGGTGGACCTCTTTCAGGGGGCTACTCCAAAGGGCGGGGATGAGAAGCTCATCGCAACGATGAAAGGAACGCTTATATCGCTAGTGGGGCGAACGGGCGTGGCGGGGTGACGATCGGGTCAGAGCGAAAATTAATCTGCGAGCCGGGCTTCGAGGATATGCCGCTGGACCTTTCCGCTGGTCGATCTGGGAAAGTCCTCGAACGCGATGAAGCGAATTTCGCGCGGTCGCTTATAGCCAGCCAGGCTTTCGCGGCACAAGTTCAGCAGCGCCTCGGCATCCGGCCCGTCATCGTCACAGGCGACAAAGGCCACCGGGCTTTCCCCCCATTTCGCGTCGAAGGCCCTGACCACGGCAGCATCGATCACATCGGGATGGGAAAGAAGCACACGTTCGATTTCCGCCGGATAGACGTTTTCACCTCCGGTCTTGATCAGGTATTTCGCCCGATCCACAAAGTCGACGGTGCCGTCCGCATTGCGCCGGAACAGATCGCCCATGTGGAAAAAGCCGTTGCGAAAGTCACGGGCATTGGTGTCGTCGGCGTTCCAGTACCCGGAAAACAGCGTCGAACCCCGAAGCGCCATTTCGCCCGGCGTTCCATCGGGGACTTCGCGGTCGTCGGGATCGACCAGCCGCACCTCGCAAAAGGCGCTGATGCGCTTGGACAGCCGGTCCGGGGTCACACCCGGCGCGATCAGATCGGCGGTTCCCGGCGGCAGGCCGGTTTCGGTCGCCCCGAAGGAATTCAGATAGGGCGTGTCCAGAAGACCGGTCAGTTCCGCGATCTGATGCGGCGGCACCAGATCAGCCATTGCGCCGCAAACCTTGATCCCCTTCAGCGGCAAAGGGTTGGCGTGCCGTTCGTTAATAAAAGCCTCCAGTGCCCCGGGCATCATCACGAACCAGCCGATCCTGTGGCGTGACAGCGCCTCGTTGATGACGGCGGGCTGCAGCCCGTCCACCATCACCACGGTCCCGCCCCGCAGGATCGTTGCCAGCGCATGATCGGTGGAGGCCATGTGGAACATCGGCGCCCAGGCGATGAACCCGTCGCCGGGATCCAGCGCCAGCTGGGCCGCAAAAACCATGGATCGGGCGATATGCGCGCGGTGGCTGATATGCGCCCCCTTGGGCAGGCCCGTGGTCCCCGAGGTATAGAGGATCGTCAGACCGGCCTCGGGGTCGTCAACCATGGTTCCGGTGCGCGGGTCCGGCTCGACCCCGGCAATGGCCGTTTCCAGGTCTGGCCCGACGGTTAGACAGGGTGTCGACGCGACGGCGCGGTAAGCTTCTGAAAGTTCCGGTTCGACAACCGCGAGAACCGGCTCGACCAGATCGATGCAGTGCCGCAGTTCATCGGGGGCAAGCCGCCAGTTCAGACAGGCGACGATCGCGCCGATTCCCGCTGCTGCAAGTTCGACCTCCAGGTATTCTGAGCGGTTATGCGACAGGATCGCGATCCTGTCTCCGGGCGCCACGCCTCGTGCCAGAAAGACAGCCGCCAGACGATCGACCCGCTCCAGCAGTTCTGCATAGGTCAGTTTCCTGCTGCCGTCCTCGATGGCGAGGGCGCGGGCGCAGTCATGTGCGCGGGTTCGAAAGATCGAATACAGATCAGCGCGCCCCGCGCGGATGACGTCGGTCAGCATAGTTTCCCCCTTGCCCGAGCCTCGGTTCAGAGATCCTGCGCCAGGCGCACGCCCTCATCAATGGCGCGCAGCGCATCCAGTTCGGCGGCCTCCTTTGCCCCGCCGATCATCGTAACCGGGACGCCGCGCGCTACAACCTCTTTGGCCAGGGCTCGTTCCGGTTCCTGACCGGTGCACAGCACAATTGTATCGGCTGCGATGACCGTCGGGTTTCCGTCCGCGACGATGTGCAGCCCCGCATCGTCGATATGTTCATAGGTCACCCCGCCCATTGCCTCGACCCCATGTTTGCGCAGCGCGTTGCGCAGGATCCACCCTGTCGAAACACCAAGCCCCGCGCCCGGTTTAGCGGTCTTGCGCTGCAGCATGACGACCTTGCGGCGCGACGGCTTCGGTGCCAGAGGGTCGCCCGCCAGGGCACCCGAGGAGACAAATTCGGGGTCCACACCCCAGGTTTCGCAAAAGACGTCGGAATTCGCGGTCTCGGCGGGTTTGGTCACTAGGAACTCGGCCACATCATGACCGATGCCCCCCGCCCCCATCACCACGACACGGTCGCCCGCCTCGCGGTCACCGGACAGAATTTCGGCGTAGGTCGCGACGCTGGGATGGTCGATACCCGGCAGGTCGGGAATGCGCGGCGTGACCCCGGTGGCGATGACCACATGGTCAAATCCCTCAAGATCGCTCGCCTCTGCCCGCTGTCCCAGACGCTGCGTGACCCCGTGTTTCTGCATCTGACCGGCATAATACCGCAGGGTTTCGTCGAATTCGTCCTTGCCTGGTGCGGCGCGGGCCAGATTCAGCTGACCGCCCAATTTGTCCTGCGCTTCGAACAGGGTGACATCGTGGCCCAGCCGCGCCGCCTCGGCGGCTGTGGCCATGCCCGCGGCACCACCGCCAACGACGGCCACTTTCTTTGGCGTGTCGGTTGGCGTATCCCGGAATTCCGTTTCACGCCCGGCCCTTGGATTGACCAGACATCCGACCGGCCGGTCCGAAAAAATGAAATCCAGGCAGGCCTGGTTGCAGGCAATGCAGGTGTTGATCTCGTCTGCGCGGCCCTCGCGCGTCTTTTTCACGAAATGCGGATCGGCCAGAAACGGGCGCGCCATCGAGATCATGTCCGCATCGCCAGAGGCAAGTATGTCTTCTGCAAGCTGGGGTGTGTTGATCCGGTTCGAGGCGACTACCGGGATCGACACCGCCGCTTTGACGTTGGCTGCCGCCTTGCGCCAGGCACCGCGCGGCACCGGGTAGGCGATCGTCGGCACGCGGGCCTCATGCCAGCCGATGCCGGTGTTCAGGATATCCGCACCCGCAGCCTCGATCTTGCGGGCCAGTGCGGCAATTTCATCGGCGGGCGCGCCGCCCTCGACCAGATCGGCCGCCGAAATCCGGTAGATGACCAGAAAGTCGGGGCCGCAACGTTCGCGCACCGCGCGCACGATCTCGACCGGGAATCGGTGGCGGTTCGCGGCGCTGCCGCCCCAGTCGTCTTGGCGCTTGTTGGTGTGGGTGACGGTGAATTCGTTGATCAGGTATCCTTCGGACCCCATGATCTCGACGCCATCAAAGCCTGCGGCCTGCGCATTGGCGGCCGCCACGGCAAAATCCTCGATGGTACGGAGAATGTCGGCTTCGGTCATTTCACGCGGGATGAAACGGTTGATCGGAGCGCGGATCGGCGACGGGGCCACACACCCTTCGATCTTGGCATAGCGCCCGGCGTGGAGGAGTTGTGCGCAGATCAGGCTGCCTTCGGCCTGCACCGCCTCGCAGATCGGGCGCAGGTCAAGCGCTTCTTCCGGGTCATCGATTCTCGGACCTTCTGGATCGAATATGCCCTCGGCATTGGGCGAAAACCCGCCGGTGACCAGAATCGCCGCCTCCCCCCGCGCACGCTCGGCGTAAAATGCGATCTGTTTGGCTATGCCGTCGGGCTCGGTTTCCAACCGCGTGTGCATCGACCCCATGATGACACGATTTCGCAACGTATGCTGGCCTGCGCGGATGGGCGAGAGCATGGTTTCAAAGCTTCCATCTGGTCTATTTTTCACTTTGGTTCTCCTCCTCAAAACTGCACTTGATCTACATTCTAACATTTGTTAGATTTTTTTGGAAAGAAGATTTTCGCTCATGGGGAGGAGCACCGATGCAATTCCAGCCTACAGACGATCAGAAGGCGTTTCGCGAGACCGCAAAGCGCTTCGCAACTGAAAGGCTTGCGCCCACATATCAAGAACGCGCCAGCGGCCATACATTCGACCGTGCGCTGATCAAGGAGATGGGCGCACTGGGGCTGATCGGGGCCGATCTGCCCGAGGAATTCGGGGGACTCGGCGAAAGCTCTGTCACGTCAGGGCTGATCGTCGAAGAGATCGCCTATGCCGATTTCAACGCAAGTTACGTGCAGCTTCTGGGCTCTCTCATGGGCGGAATGGTTGCCAAACATGCCTCCAAGAACATCGCGTCGGAATGGGTGCCCAAGGTTGTTTCGGGTGATGCCGTCATTGGTCTGGGCCTGACAGAGCCGCGTGGCGGTTCGGATGCGGCGAACCTGATTCTGAGGGCCGAGAAATCCGGCAACGGCTGGCGGCTGAACGGTGAAAAGACATCCATGAGTTTTGCCAGTCAGGCGGATGCGGCGGTCGTCTTTGCCCGTACCGGCGATCCTGACGGCGGCTCACGCGGGGTCAGCGCCTTTTTCGTCGATCTGAACCAGGAAGGCATCAAGCGCACCCATTTTGACGACATCGGCACCAAGCCTGTCGGGCGCGGCTCGGTTTTCTTTGACGATGTTTTCGTGCCGGCTGAAAACATGATGGCGGAACAGGACCGTGCTTTTGGCACGATCATGGCGGGCTTCGACTATTCCCGCGCACTGATCGGGCTGGAGTGCCTGGGGGCCGCGCAAGCGTCGGTGGATGAAACCTGGGCCTACGTTCAGGAGCGCGAGGCATTCGGAGCCCCGATCGTGCAGTATCAGGGTGTCAGCTTTCCCTTGGCCGAGGCCGAGACCCAACTGACCATGATGCGCCAGCTTTGCTATTACACGCTGGACCTGCGCGACTGTGGCCTGCCCCACACCTCTCAGGCTGCCATGTGCAAATGGTACCTGCCCAAAACCGCCTGCGAGATCCTGCACCAGTGCCTGATCCTGCACGGACATTACGGCTACACCACCGACCTGCCCCACCACCAGCGTTACAACGACGTTCTCGGCCTTCAGATCGGCGACGGCACCGCGCAGATTCAGAAGCTGGTGATCGCCCGCGAGAAGGTCGGTCGCATGGCGCTGCAGTATGACAAGAAGGCGAAGGGAGCCTCGAAATGAGCGACCCCATCCTCGTCACTTCCGAGGGCAACACCGGCATCATCGAACTGGCCCGCCCCGAGAAATTCAATTGCCTATCACTTGAGGTGCATGAGCGTATTTCTGTCGCGCGTGCGGAATTCGAGGCGAACCCCGCTATTCGGGCGATCCTCATCCGGGCGCAGGGCAAGCACTTTTGCACCGGTGCCGATCTGGTGGAAGTGAAAGGTAAATTGAACGATCCCGCCGCGCTGGACCATTTCATCGCCTTTGGCATGAACAACCTGCGTGCGCTTGAAACCTCCTCCCTCCCTGTCGTGGTGGCAGTGCAGGGGTTGTGTCTGGCCGGCGGGATCGAACTGATGCTGGCATGCGATGTGTGTTTCGCGGCCGAAAGCGCCCAGTTTGGCGATCAGCACGCGCAATTCGGGCTGATTCCCGGTTGGGGTGGCTCGCAGCGGTTGACACGGTTGATGGGGCAGCGCAGGGCGCTCGACCTGATGTTCTCGGCCCGCTGGCTCAAGTCGGACGAGGCCAAAGAGGCCGGATTGGTCAACTACATCGTGCCGGATGCGGACCTGCACAAGTCTGCGCTGGAATACTGCGAGAAAATCGCCACCCGTTCACGTCCCGGCATCGCCGAGATGAAGCGGTTGGCGCGCGAAGGCGCGGACCTTGGTATCGACCAGCAGATGCGGCTTGAGCGCGATGCCGCCGTGCGCGCACTGCCCAGCGATGACGTGGCGGAGGGCCTCGATGCATTCGAGAACCGGCGCGCCCCCGAATTCAAGGCTTGAGGACGAAACATGGATTTCATTTTGAACGACGAACAACGCCAGATTTACGACTATGGCGGCCAGCTGGCGCAGAAGTTCGACAACGATTACTGGCTGAGACACGCACGCAAGCACGAGTTTCCGCACGAAATGTTCCGCCAGATCGCCGATGACGGCTTCCTCGGCATCATGGTGCCCGAGGAATATGGCGGCGCGGGCCTTGGTATGACCGAAATGGCCCTGTTCATGGAGGGCACCGCCAATCACGGCATTCCGCTTTTGATGATGGTGGTCGGGCCGACCATGTCGCTGGCCCATATCGCCAGCCACGGAAGCGAGTTCCACAAGAAAGAACTGCTGCCGGCTGCCTGCCGCGGTGATATCCAGTTCTGTTTCGCGATCACTGAACCGGGGGCCGGGTCGAACACGATGAAGGCCACTACGCTGGCCAAGCGTCGAGGCAACCGGTTCAGCCTGTCGGGCGAAAAGACCTTCATCACCGGGGCCGAAGTGGCCGACTACTGCCTCGTGGTGGCGCGGACCAAACCGCATACCGAGGTCAGCCGCAAGACCGACGGCTTTACCCTGTTCGCCGTGGATCTGAAGAAAAAAGGCGTCGACAAGCAGCGGGTGAAGATCTCGATCCCCCTGCCCGAGGAGCAGTGGACACTGTTCTTCGACGATGTGGATCTCGGCCCCGAGGATGTGGTCGGCGAGGTGGACGAAGGGTTCTCGATCCTGTTCGACAGCCTCAACCCCGAGCGTATCATCCTGGCCGCCTTGTGCTGCGGCATCGGCCGGTTCGCCCTGAACAAGGGCGTGGCCTATGCCTCCGAGCGCAATGTGTTCGGCCAACCCATCGGTGCGCACCAGGGCGTGCAGCACCCGATGGCCAAGGCGCACACAGCGGTCGAGATGGCCAGCCTGATGACCCGGCGCGCGGCATGGGAGTTCGACAACAAGCTGCCTGCCGGTGCGTCGTCGAACATGGCGAAATATGCCGCCGCCGAAGCCGGGATCGAAGCGGTCGACGCGGCGCTTCAGGCGCATGGTGGATCGGGCTTTACCGAAGATACGGGGCTTTATGAGATGTACCCGCTGGTCCGCCTGCTGCGCACAGCGCCGGTGAACCGCGAACTGTGCCTGAGCTTTATCGGCGAAAAGGTCATGGGGCTGCCACGATCCTATTGATCGCCACGGCTTGGAACGGAGAACGACATGCAATTTGGAATGCGCTTCCGGCGGGAAGATGCCGCCGACAAGGTAAATGATCGCTTCTGGCACGCGATCGAGGGCACGCCGCTCGACGAGGTGCGCCGTATTCAGGAAGAGCGGCTGCGCGATCAGATGGCCTATCTCAAGGCAAACTCGACTTTCTATCAGGAGAAGTTCGCGAAAGCCGGTGTGGAATTCGACGATATCCGCACCATCGAAGACCTCCAGAAACTGCCCTATACCTACAAGACCGAGATCCGCGAAAGCCTGGCCGCCGAACCGCCGTTCGGCAAACACCGGGCCGCGCCGATGGCCGATATCATCCAGATGCAGGCCTCGTCCGGCACCACCGGAAGCCCGTCTTACGTGGCGCTGACCGAAGCCGATACCGAGATGTGGCACGAGATGACGGCGCGCTGTTTCTTTGCCAATGGCGTGCGGTCCGGCGATATGGTGCTGCATGCGTTTTCGCTGGCCAAGGGTTTTGTCGGCGGCATTCCGGTGATGCAGGGGTTGCAGTACATGGGCGCAATCGACGTGCCTGTGGGGGCGGATGGTGGCGTGGAACGGCTGCTGCGCGCCTGCGCCGACACGCGCCCGCGTTGCATCGTCGGCGCGCCGAATTTCGTGCTGCACCTGGCTGACAAAGCGCCCGAAGTGCTCGGCTGCAAAGCCAGTGAACTGGGCGTCGAACAGATCATCGTCGGTGGCGAACCCGGCGGCGGCATTCCCGCCATCCGGGCCAAGATCGAAGCGGCCTGGGGCGCGAAATGCTGTGAGATGCTGGGCGGCACCGATCTGGGTGTGACCTATTGGGCTGAATGCGATGCCCAGTCGGGGATGCATATGGTCAACATGGACTACATCATTACCGAATTGCTCGACCCCGAAAGCGGAGAAATCATCCCTTGGGAAAAGGGTGCCGAGGGCGAGATGATCTATACCGCGCTCGGCCGTCGGGCGAGCCCGCTCGTGCGATTCCGGTCGGGCGATTACATCGAGGTTCTCGACACCGACTGCACCTGCGGGCGCACCGGGCCCAAGATCCGCTGCACCGGCCGGACCGACGACATGCTGATCGTGCGCGGGGCCAATGTCTTTCCCTCGGCCATCAACAGCGTGATCACCGAGATGGTGCCGGAGACCAACGGCGTCATGCGCATCGTGGCCGATTTCGAGGGTCACACCACGCAGGGCGCGCTGACGGTGATCGTCGAACGCGGTCCCGACCGCGACGCCGCGGATGACCAGGCGCTCAAGAAGAAAATCGAGCAGCGCCTGCGCGATGCCCTTGTCTTCAAGGCCGACGTTCACCTTGTCGCGCCCGACACCTTTGAGAAACCCGGTGCCGCCAAGGTCGCCTTCGTTCTGAGAGAATATCCGGACCTGCCATGACAAGAATGAAATCCCTTCTCGACACCGGGTCCGACGACTTCCGCGCCAACGACGTGTCTTACCGCGAAAAGGTCGATGAACTACATGCCCTCCGGCTCAAACAGCGCGTCGGCGGCCCCGAAAAGGCGCGCAAACGTCATGTGGACAAAGGCAAAATCCTGCCGCGCGAAAGAATTGAAAGGCTGATCGACCCGGGTACACCATTCCTGGAACTCGGCGAGCTGGCCGGGTTGAACAAATATGAAGGCGTGCCACCGGGCGCGGGCATCATCACGGGCATCGGTGTGATCGAAGGCCGTCAGTGCATGATCATCGCCAATGATGCCACCGTAAAGGGCGGCACCTATTTCGGCATGACTTCCCGCAAGCATGTGCGCGCCCAGAAGATCGCATGGAAGAACCGTCTGCCCGTCATCACCCTCGTGGATTCCGGCGGTGCCTTCCTGCCGGATCAGGAAAACATCTTTCCTGACGAAGGCCAGTTCGGGTCCATCTTTCACCAACAGATCGGCATGTCGGGCGATGGTGTGCCGCAAATCGCCGTGGTCATGGGGCCCTGCACCGCGGGTGGCGCATATATTCCCGCGCTCTGTGACGAAGTGGTGATCGTGCGCGGTCAGGGCTTTATGTATCTGGGCGGACCGGAATTGACCTTTGCCGCAACCGGCGAAAAGGTCGAAGCCGAAGAACTGGGTGGCGGCAAGATGCATTCGTCGGTGTCGGGCGTGACCGACCATCTGGCCGAGGATGACGCCCACGCCCTGGCCATCACCCGCGAGATCGTCAGCCATCTGGGCGAAAAGCCCCGGCCCCGCAAGACGCCCGCCGCGCCGCGCCCGCCGGCCTATCCGGTCGAGGAAATCTACGGCATTGTCAGCCGCGATCCCAGGGTGCCGACAGACAACCGCGAGATCGTCGCGCGGCTGGTGGACGGCAGCGATTTTCACGAATTCAAGCCGCTTTATGGCGACACGATCATGACCGGCTGGGGGCGCATCCACGGCCACGAGGTCGGGATCATCGCCAATACAGGCGTGCTTTTCGTCGAAGCCGCGCTGAAGGCGACGCATTTCATCAATCTCTGCGTCCAGCGTGATATTCCGCTGCTGTTCCTGGCCGATGTGAACGGCTTCATGGTGGGCCGCGAGGTCGAGCAGATGGGCATTGCCAAGGCCGGTGCTAAAATGATCACGGCCATGTCTTCGGCCCGGGTGCCGAAATTCACAATCATCACCGGTGGCTCTTACGGCGCGGGATACCTGGCGATGCTGGGCCGCCCGTTCCAGCCGGACGCAATGTTCGCCTGGCCGACGGGACGGTCGGCAATCATGGGGCCGGAACAGGCCGCCAGCGTGCTGGCTCAGGTCCGCGCGCAGATCAACGAACGCGAAGGCAAAAGCTGGACCCCCGAGGAGGAGGAAGCCTTCAAGGCACCGATCCGCAAGGAATACGAAGATTTTCAGGGGGCCTATAATTTTGCTTCCAACCTTTGGATCGACAGCGTGATCGAGCCCTGTGAGACCCGTGACGTCATGGCGCTGATGCTGGATGTAACATCGCGCAGACCCAAGGTCGAAACCAACTTCGGCGTGTTCAGGATGTGAGGAGCGAACCGTGAAAATCAAGACGCTTCTGATCGCCAACCGCGGCGAAATTGCCTGCCGGATCGCGCGCACTGCGCGGGCAAGCGGTATCATTCCCGTCGGCGTGCATTCGCAGGCCGACGTCAATGCCCTGCATGTCCGCGAGATTGGCAAATCTGTCTGTATCGGCGCCGGACCTGCATCCCAGAGCTATCTGAAAATCGACGCGGTGATTGCCGCTGCGCAATCAGTGGGCGCGGATGCGATCCATCCCGGTTATGGCTTTCTGGCCGAAAACCCCGATTTTGCTCGTTCGGTCGAAGCCGCCGGCATGATCTTCATGGGGCCGACGCCGGAAACGCTTGAACGTTTCGGCGACAAGGCCAGCGCCAAAGAGGCCGCCGTGGCGGCCAGCGTCCCGGTGATTTCGGGCGCCGAAGGTGCGCGGTCCGATCCCGAGCAGATTGCCGAGGAGGTGCGCCAAATGGGCCTGCCGGTGCTGCTCAAGGCGGTCGGCGGCGGTGGTGGGCGCGGACAACGGCTCGTCACTGACGAGACCACGCTGGTCGAGGACATCGAAGGCGCGCTGCGCGAAGCAAAATCCACCTTCGGCTCCGAAGGGCTGCTGTTGGAGCGTTTCCTGCCCGAGGCGCGCCATGTTGAAGTGCAGATCGCAGGTGACGGCAAGGGCCATGTGGTGCATCTGTTCGAACGCGATTGCACGCTTCAGCGCCGCCACCAGAAGGTCATCGAGGAAGCCCCGGCCTGGGGTCTGCCCCGAACGCTTCTGGACGACATCGCACGCGACGCGGTGCGCTTGGGCGAAACGCTGGACTATCGCGGGCTGGGCACGGTCGAATTTCTGGTCGCGGGTGGCGAGTATTTCTTCCTTGAGGTGAACCCGCGCATTCAGGTGGAACATCCCGTCACCGAAGCGATCACCGGGCTGGACCTTGTCGCGCTTCACCTGCGGATTGCCGAAGGCGCGGGCCTTGGACTGGTGCAGGACGATCTGACGATCAACGGCCACGCGGTCGAGGCGCGGCTTTACGCCGAAGATCCGGCGATGCAATTCGCCCCGTCGACGGGCACGCTCTCCACGCTCAGCCTGCCATCGGGCCTGCGCATCGACAGCGGCGTCGAAGAAGGCGATGCCGTCACGCCCTACTACGACCCGATGATCGCCAAGCTGATCGTGCACGCGCCCGACCGGGAAACCGCATTGGCACGTCTAGCCACGGCGCTTGATCATGTCGCGGTCGAAGGTGTCGAAACCAATCGCGCCTTTCTGACGGCGCTGGCGCGAAACCATGAATTCGAACGGATGCAGGTGCATACCCGCTGGATCGACGGCAGGCTGGATGAGCTGACACAGGCACCCGGCCTGACCCGCCCAGATCTGTGGAAGGCGACCGCTGCCATTCTCTTCGTGACCCAGTCGCGCAGCGACACAGACGCCAATCCCTGGACCAACCGTGATGCCTTTACCGGCTGGCGGCTTGGACTGGGCGGCGATGCGATTGAAGCGGGGCAGCGCGTGACGCTTACCGATTCTGACGAGGTATCCGAAGAACTGCGCGTCAGTCCTGTCAAACCGGGTGCCAAGTACACCATCCGTTCGGAGAAAGGCGAGGCGCTGATACTGTCGGCACGTGAACTGACCCCGGGCCGTTGGCGTGTCGGCGAAGGCGACACCGTCCATCTGATCGACGCGCGCCTGCACGCGGGCGTGATCGAACTGGATACGCCCGAAGGCCGCCTGGTCTTTCGGCCCGCCGCGCCCCTTGCCTTTGCCGGCGGCGATGCCGCGGCGGATCGCGCCGTGACCTCTCCGCTGACCGGCATGATTGTCGAAATCAAGGTCTCCGACGGTCAGAGCGTGGCCGAAGGCGACGTGGTCGCGGTCATGGAATCCATGAAACTCGAAATCTCGATCCGGGCGGCCGCGGCCGGGATCGCCAGCAATATATCCGTCTCGAATGGGGACATGGTCGATCGCGGCCAGGTCATCGCCGAGATCCTGCCATCCGAGGAGTGATGAAATGAGCGACTTTCCCAAATTCGTAGAATTTCGTGAAGAAGGCCCGCGTGAGGGTTTTCAGATCGAAAAGAAGATTTACCCGATCGAAGAGCGGATCGAACTGATCGACATGCTCAGCGAAACCGGCTTGAAACGCATTCAGGTCGGCAGCTTTGTCAGCCCGAAATACGTTCCTCAGATGGCGGACACCGGCGAGTTGTTCCAGCGTATCAAGCGCAAACCGGGCGTGAACTACACATCGCTGTGGCTGAACGACAAAGGGTTTCGCAAGGCCCTGACCGCGCATGAGGTCGATATCGACCCGCGTCTGCTGTTCTATCCTTCCGAAGCATTCGCCCAATCGAACAACAATTGTTCCTCGGCCGAGATGCGGGAAAAACAACGTGACTGGGTCCGTCTTTACAAGGAAGAGGGATATACCGTCGACGCGGCCTATGTGATGACCGCTTTCGGCTGCAACCTCGAGGGCCCCATCCCCCAAGAACGCATCTTGGACGATTTCCGCTTTATCCTTCAGCTATGCGAAGAAGAGAACATCCCCGTGCCGATCCTCGTGGTCGCCGACACCATGGGTTGGGGAAACCCCGAGGCGGTCAAACGGATGATCGGCGCCCTGCGCGAATTGGCGCCCGAGGCGCGCATCGGTATGCACATCCATGACACACGTGGGCTGGGGATCGCCAACGTTTATGCGGCCCTGTCGATGGGCGTGGACATGTTCGAAAGCTCCGTCGCCGGTCTTGGCGGCTGTCCTTTCGCGGGCCACGGCCACGCGCGCGCCGCAGGAAATGTCTGCACCGAGGATGCAGTGTTCCTGTGTCACGAGCTCGGCATCGAAACCGGCATTGATCTGGACAAGCTGATCGCAGCGGCGGTCAAAGCAGAAGAGATCATCGGTGTGCCGCTCATGGGCCGGGTCATGCACACCGGCGGGTTGGACAAATACCGCAAGTCACGCTGAGGGAGCAAGAAGATGACAAAAGCACTTGACGGAAAGGTCGTTCTGGTCACCGGGGCCGGCGGTGGGATCGGGCGTGATATCGCCTTGATGGCAGCTACCGAAGGCGCCGCCGTGGTGGTCAATGATCTGGGCGCATCCCTGAAAGGCACCGGTCAGACAGAAACTGCGGCGCAGAAAGTCGTCGAAGAGATCAGGGCCGCTGGGGGCGATGCCATTGCCGATGGCGGCTCTGTCACCGATCCCGATGCCGCGCGCGCGATGATCGAAGCCGGGGTCAAGGAATTCGGTCGCATCGACGCGGTGGTAAACAACGCCGGCATTCTGCGCGACGGTTACTTCCACAAGATGACCTATGAGGATTTCGACGCGGTGGTGAAGGTCCATCTTTATGGTGCCTTCAATACCAGCCGCGCGGCCGCCGACTATTTCCGCGAACAGGAAAGCGGCGCGCTCGTGCACATGACCTCGACCTCGGGGCTGATCGGCAATCTGGCGCAGGCGAATTATTCGGCGGCAAAGCTGGGCATCGCGGCCTTCTCGAAATCGGTAGCGCTCGACCTGAAACGCTGGAACGTGCGGTCAAACTGCATCGCGCCCTTCGCCTGGAGCCGGATGATATCGTCGATCAAGACCGACACGGAGGAACAGAAGGCGCGGGTCGAGAAGGTCAAGAAGATGACCCCCGCCAAGGTCGCGCCGATGGCCTGTTACCTGATGAGCGACCGCGCGGCGGATGTGTCGGGGCAAATCTTTGCAGTGCGGATGAACGAGATATTCCTGTTCAACCAGCCCCGCCCGCTCCGGTCCGTCCACTCCGGTGACGGCTGGACCGCCGATGAAATCGCCGAGCGCGCCATTCCCGCGCTCAAATCGCAATTCACACCGCTCGAAGTTTCGGCGGATGTCTTTTCGTGGGATCCGGTCTAATGGGAAAACGCAAAGAAAAAATCAGCTCCGACATTGCCTGGAGCACCCCCGACAAGATCTGCGTGCGCGGGCTCGACTTGCCGAACGAAATCCTCGGCCACATGAACCTGGGCGATCTGGCCTTTCTGCAATTGACGGGCCGCAAGGCCACGCTCGAGGAAAGCCGCGTCTTCAACGCCATCATCATCACCCTTGTCGAACATGGCATCACGCCATCGGCCCTGGCGGCGCGGATGACCTATATGGGGGCGCCGGAATCGCTTCAGGCGGCTGTGGCGGCTGGCTTGTGTGGGCTGGGCACCGTCTTTGTCGGTTCTATGGAAGGTGCCTCGAAAATGCTTTACGAGGCACTGCCACAGGACAAGTTGGGCACCGGTGTCGATCTGGATGCGCTGGCCGTCGAGACGGTGGAAAAATTCCGCGCCCGCAAGATGATCGTGCCGGGGCTCGGACATCCGGTGCACAAGCCGGTCGATCCGCGCACACCTCGCCTGTTCCAGATCGCTGCCGAGAACGGCAAGTCCGGTGAATACATCGAGTTGATCCAGAAAATTCAGGCCGTTGCCGAAGAAAAATCGGGTAAGATGCTGCCGATTAACGCCACCGGGGCGATCGGAGCAATCTGCTGTGAATTTGGCTTCCCCTGGAAGATCGTGCGGGGCTTTGGCGTCATGGCACGCGCCATCGGTCTGGTCGGTCATATCCTCGAAGAGAGCGAAAACCCGATTTCCTATGAGCTTTGGCAGCGTGCCGAGCAGGAAATTCTTGAAACGTCGGGTTCAGGAGCGAAGTAACCGATGCAGACGTCAGCCCCAGACACTCACACCGATCTGCGCGACGCCTTGCGCGCACTTTGCGCGCAGTTTCCGCCAGAATATCATCGCAAGTTCGGCGAGGATGAAACCTACCCCGAGGAATTCGTCGATGCGCTGACCCGCGAGGGCTGGCTCGCCGCGATGATCCCAGAAGAATACGGCGGCTCGGGTCTGGGCCTGACGGAAGCCTCGATCATCATGGAGGAGGTGAACCGCTGCGGCGGCAACGCGGGCCATTGCCACGGGCAGATGTACAATATGGGCACGCTGCTGCGGCATGGTTCGGAGGAGCAGAAACAGAAATATCTGCCCGGCATCGCCAGCGGCGAATTGCGCCTGCAATCCATGGCCGTGACCGAACCGACCACCGGCACCGACACCACCAAACTGAAGACCACGGCGGTGAAAAAGGGCGACCGGTATGAGATCAATGGCCAGAAGGTCTGGATCAGCCGTATCCAGCATTCCGACCTGATGATCCTGCTGGCACGCACCACGCCGCTGGCCGAGGTCAAGAAGAAATCGCAGGGCCTGTCGATCTTCATGGTCGATCTGAAAGAGGCGGTCGGCAACGGCATGGAGGTCCGCCCCATCGCCAATATGCCCGGCCACGAAACCAATGAAGTGTTTTTCGACAACCTGGAAATCCCCGCCGAGAACCTGATCGGGACCGAGGGGCGCGGATTTTACCATATTCTTGACGGGCTGAACGCCGAACGTACCCTGATTGCGGCGGAATGTATCGGTGATGGATACTGGTTCGTCGACAAGGCCCGCACCTATGCCGGCGACCGCATGGTCTTTGACCGCCCCATCGGCCAGAACCAGGGCGTGCAATTCCCTATCGCCAGGTCCTATGTGAACATCGAGGCCGCCAATCTGATGCGCTTTGAAGCCTGCAGGCGGTTCGATGCTGGGCTGGATTGCGGAGCACAGGCGAATATGGCCAAGCTGCTGGCTTCGGAGGCCAGCTGGGAAGCGGCCAATGCCTGCATCCAGACCCATGGCGGCTTCGGTTTCGCACGGGAATACGATGTCGAGCGCAAGTTCCGCGAGGCGCGCCTCTATCAGGTCGCCCCGATCTCGACCAACCTGATCCTGTCATATGTCGGAGAACATATCCTCGGCATGCCAAGATCGTTCTGAAGGCCAGGATTATGGGTGAGATCGACCTTGACGCGCTGGCGCCCTGGCTGGGACGCACCGAGACTAAAGAAGACGTTCTGACGGAGGGGCTGATCGACAAATTCCGCGCCACGCTCGGTCCGCATCTTTGGGACGGATCAGGCGATGTCCCGCTGGGAATTCATTGGTGCATTTCCCTTGATACCGTGCCAGCGACCGCCCTGTCAGAAGACGGCCATGCCGCAAGGGGTGGATTCCTACCCCCTGTCCCGCTGCCCGCCCGGATGTGGGCCGGCGGCGATGTTAAACATATCGCGCCGCTGAAAATCGGCGAAACCATCACCCGGCGCTCTTCGATCAGGGATATTGTGGCCAAGCAGGGCCGTAGTGGACCATTGGTGTTTGTGACCGTCGAACATGAGTATCTGAGTGGCAACCGGCTTTGTATCCGGGAGCAGCAAACGATCGTTTATCGTGAGATTTCCACCCCCCGCACGGGCGAGAGCGCAGCTGACGCGGGTGACCCCACCACGCTTAGATCGACGCTGACACCGGATCCTGTTCTTCTGTTTCGCTATTCGGCGCTGACGTTCAATGCCCATCGCATTCACTATGATTACGTCTACGCCACCGAAACCGAAGCCTATTCCGGGCTTGTTGTGCATGGCCCATTGCAGGCCACGCTGCTTCTGAATCTGGCGGCGGATGCGTTGAAAACATCGCCCCACCGGTTTTCGTTCCGCGGCCTCGCGCCACTCACCCTGCCCTGCGAATTGCAACTGCACAATGAAGAGACCGGCACCTCCGGGACAGTCTGGTGTCAGGATCAAAACGGTCTTCGAAGCTTTTCCGCAGAGTACGCGGCTGTCTGATCGGTTTCCTTTGGTAGCGGATTCAGTTGTTGACCAATTTTTCTAACATCTGTTAGGCTGCGCGGAGAGACTTGGTAAAATAGACCAGGCAAACCTCTGAATTAAGAGGTGGGAGGAGGAACGATGCGAGGAAAACTCGTAACCAACGGAAAACCGTGCGGTCAGGCTATGCGTGCCTCCATGAGGTGTTGGGGAAAAGCACGGGTTGTAACATGACCACGAATAACGGGCACGTATCGTCACCGCTTGCGGTGCGTGGCGCAACTTTGAAATTTGGCGGTGTGACCGCGCTCGACGATGTGAGCATCTCCGTGGCCGACGATGAATTGCTTGCAATTATCGGTCCGAATGGTGCCGGAAAAACATCACTTCTGAACGTGACTGCGGGCTTCTACCGTCCGCAGAAGGGCCGTGTCGAATTGTCCGGGCAGGACGTGACCGGCCTGCGTGTTGACCAGATCGCCCGGCGCGGTCTGGCGCGGACGTTTCAGGGCACCCATCTTTTTGCCGGGCAGACGGTGGTGGAAAACATTATGATCGGCCGCCACATGCTGATGAAATCGAATGTAGTCCAGGCCTTTTTCCAGTTCGGTCCCGTGATGCGCGAGGAATCGGAACATCGTGAAGCCGCAGAGGAGATCATCGATTTTCTCGAGATCGAGGCAATCCGCAACCGGCCCGTGGGCACGTTGGGGTATGGGTTGCGCAAGCGTGTCGATCTGGGCCGTGCATTGGCGCAGGAACCGTCGATCCTGCTGATGGATGAACCGATGGCCGGCATGAACTCGGAGGAAAAAGAAGACCTGGCGCGCTTCATTCTCGATGTGCGCGAGGCGCGCAAGATTCCGGTAGTTCTGGTGGAGCACGACATGGGCGTCGTGATGGACCTTGCCGACCGGATCGTGGTGCTGGATTTCGGGCGGGTCATCGCCGAAGGCACCCCGGAAGAAATCCAGAAGGACCCGGCTGTCATAAAGGCATATCTGGGGTAGCGGCATGGTCAAACAACGGACAGCAATGGTCTTTTCGGACCCAGCAGTGACACATAGCGAAACCCTGCCGCAGGTTTTGCTCGCGCGAGCGACATCCACACCGACCAACCTCGCCGAACGGCACAAGCGCCTGGGCATCTGGCGTGAATTCACCTGGGCCGATGTTCTTGACAGGGTTCGCGCCCTGGCTCTCGGGTTGGAGAACCTGGGCTTGTCGGCTGGCGAATCCGTCATGATGATTGGCGAAAACGAACCCGAACATTTCTGGGCTGAATACGCCGTCCAGTCGTTAGGCGGCAAAGTCCTGTCTGTCTATCCGGATCAAAACGCTGAAGAGATTCTGTATCTGGCCGAAGACTCGCAAACGCGGGTTTTTCTGGCGCAGGATCAGGAGCAGGTCGATAAATGCATCGAGATTGCGGGCAAGTACTCGGGCGCCCTGGCGGTCGTTTACTGGGACGATTCCGGTCTGTGGGGCTATGATCATCCCCTGTTGCATTCGTTTGAAAGTGTGAGCGCGGCAGGGCGTCAGATCCACGCCAAGGAACCCGCCAGATTTGAAGAACACGTAAAACGTGGACGGGCGGACGATACCGCCTTGCTGTCCTATACTTCGGGGACCACGGGAAAACCCAAGGGCGTTGTCATCAGCCATCGCTACCTGTTCGACAATTGCTCGCGGGTGATGGGGGCAATCGAAATCGCGCCGGGCACCGAATACCTGACCTACATTTCGCCTGCCTGGGTCACGGAACAGATTTTCGGCCTGTCGATCGGTTTGATCGCGCCCATGGTCGTCAATTTTCCCGAAGGCCCTGAAGACGTACTGACCAACATTCGCGAACTGGCGGTTGATGCACTGGTGTTCAGTCCGCGCCAGTGGGAAAACCTCGCCTCCATCGTTCAGGCCCGGATGCTGGGCGCGGGCAAGTTCCGCAATGCGATGTACAATTGGGGCATGAAGGTTGGCCGCAACGTTTACGTCGAGCGGCTGGAAGGGCGTAGCCCCAGCCTTGCCGCACGCCTGCAGCTTCCCTTTGCCGAAGCTCTGGTGCTGCATCACCTGCGCGACAATCTTGGCCTTGGTAAGGCCAAAAACGCAATGAGCGGCGGCGCCCTGATGGCACCTGACGTCTTTCGTATGTTCCACGCGATGGGGGTTAAGCTGCGCAACGTGTATGGCGCGACCGAAATCGGCCTTCTGACCGCGCATGTCGGCGAAAGCTATCAGCTGGAAACCAGCGGCAGCTGGATGCAAAGCAACACGAACTACGGCGAACCGCTGGAATACAGGGTCTCGGACGAAGGGGAGCTTCAGGTGCGTGGCGGATCGGGCTTCGGCGGCTATCACGGCAAGCCCGAAAAGACCGCAGAGGTGCTGACCGAAGACGGTTGGTACAAGACCGGTGATGCGGTCTCGATGACCGACGACGGCGAGCTATTGTTCTTTGACCGTGTCAAGGACATGCGCCGCCTGGCAAACGGTCACAGCTATCCGCCGCAGTTCATCGAAACGCGGTTGCGGTATAGCCCCTTCATCAAGGACCTCATGACATTGGGCGACGAACGCCGGAATTTCGTCAGCGCGCTTATCAATATCGATATGGAAGTTCTCGGGCGTTGGGCGGAAGAGAACAAGATCAGCTTTTCGACCTACACCGATCTGTCGCAGAAACCCGAAGTTCTGGACCTTATCAAAGGCGAAGTGGCGCGCATCAATGCGCTCCTGCCCGAAGGCTCGCGCGTGGCACGTTTTGCGAATTTTCCCAAGGAACTCGACCCGGATGAAGGCGAGTTGACCCGCAGCCGAAAGCTTCGCCGGGCCTTTCTGGAGGAACGGTATGCCAAGCTCGTCGAGGCGATCTATGCTGGCGATGACGAGACAGATCTCGAAATCGCTGTGACCTATCAGGACGGTCGTCAAGGCGTTCTCAAGACCACGGTTCGCGTGTCGGATGTTGAAAACGCATCGAAGGCTGCCAAGCGGCAGTCCAAATCTTAAAGGAGGTCGGCGACAATGGTCTATTTCATCAATGACATCATTACCGGGGCTTTGATCGGCCTTCTGTATTCGCTGGTGGCCATGGGCTTTGTTGTGATTTATCGCGCCAGCAAGGTGTTCAACTTCGCGCAGGGCGAGCTTGTGATCATCGGCGGGTTCATCGTCTGGTTCACAACGATGCAAGCGGGGCTTAGCCTTTGGTTGTCGATACCCCTTTCGCTGGTTCTGGCCGGGCTGGTCGGGTACGCAATCGAACGGATTTTCCTGACAAAGCTGATCGGTGAATCGGTTTTCTCGATGGTCATGGTCACCGTCGGTCTTCTGATCCTGCTGCGCGGTCTGGTGCTGCTTGTGTTCGGTCCCGCCGTGCGGCCCTTCCCGATCATTTTCCCGCTGAAACCCTTGTTCCTCGGCGACATGTTGATCCCGATGAACCTCCTGATAGGCGGGATCATCACCATTGTCGCCGCCGTCGGCCTGTCGTGGTTCTTCAACCGGACCCGGTCCGGCCTGCGGATGACCGCCGTGGCGGAAGACCACGTCGTGGCCTCCTCGATGGGCATTTCGGTGAAAGGCTCGATTGCCTTTGCCTGGGTTCTCGGGGCAATCCTGTCCACAATTGGTGCGATGATCTTTCTCAGCGGCAAATCGCTGACCTTCCTGGCCTCGGATATCGGGTTCGCGGCCCTGCCGGTGGCGCTGTTTGCCGGGCTGGAATCCATCGGCGGGCTGATCCTTGCGGGCGTGATTATCGGCATCGTCCAGAGCCTGACAACCAACTATCTTGACCCGCTGATCGGAGGGTCACTGGGCAGCGTTGTCCCCTATATCATCATGCTTGCCATTCTGCTGATCCGACCGACCGGCCTGTTCGGCTGGCGCACAATTGAACGGGTGTAATCCATGGACCCTTCCGGCGTATTCCCGACAAGCTATCGCAGTGACAGACGTTTGATCCGAACGCGCTGGCAGTTTCTGGCCCTCGTCGTATTCATGGCTCTACTGCTGTTGGCGCCTTACCTGGTGAGCAGCCGTATCATCGCTATCCTGAATATGATGATGATCAGCGCCGTCATCGCCGTCGGGCTTCAGATCTGCACCGGCTATGCGGGCCAGATCAACCTGGGTCAGGCGGCTTTCATGGGGGTCGGGGCCTATACGGCCTCGATACTGGCCTCGAAGACCGGCCTTACGTTTCTGCTGACCATTCCTCTGGCCGGGCTCTCGGCTGCGCTGTTCGGCTTTCTCTTTGGCTTGACCGCGGCGCGGATCAAGGGGTTCTATCTGGCACTGACCACGATTGCAGCTCAGTTCCTGTTCCACTTTGCCGTATTGAACCTGCCGTCTACCTGGCTGGGTGGATCGAACGGTATCACCGTGCCCCCGGCCGAGCTTTTCGGGCTGCGATTTGTCAGCGAATCTTCGCAGTTCTATCTGAATTTCGCGGTCACCGCGATCATGGTGGCGGGCGCGTTCGGGATCGTTCGGTCACGCTTCGGCCGTGCCTTCGTGGCGGTCAGGGATGATGACGTGGCCGCGGGTATAATGGGGATCAATGTCGCGGCCACAAAGGCAAATGCCTTCCTGATCGGCGCTTTCTATGCGGGCGTCGGCGGGGCGCTTTGGGCCTATCTGATCCGCTTCGTGGGGGTAGACCAGTTCACCCTGTTTCACTCGATCTTCTTCGTCGCGATGATCATCGTCGGCGGGATGGGTTCAATCGTGGGGGCCCTGATCGGCGTCTTCATTATCCGCATCATCCAGGAAATTATCGCGACGGTCGGCCCCAATATCGCCGACTCGGTATCATTCCTTGGCGGTGACATCGTGTTCGCTGGCATGAATGTCGTTCTTGGCGGCGTGATCGCATTGTTTATGATCCTCGAACCCAAGGGGCTGATGCACCGCTGGAACATCCTGAAGTCGTCATACCGTATCTGGCCGTTTCCTTACTGAGAAATAGAGCGGCTCTAAACCTGGGAGGAAGAATATGACTTACCAATCGAATCGAGGTCTTCGCGGCTTTCTGGCTGCGGCTGCCTTGGCGGCCGCGGCGACCATGCCTTTGAAGGCGCAGGCCGAAGAGACCTATAATCTGGCCCTGCTGTCGGACTTTTCCGGCCCTTATGCTGACATCATGCCCATTCTGGCCGGCGGACGTGAGGCTGTGTTCACCTGGTGGAATGAAACCCGCGGCAAGGAACTTGGCGTCACGCTGAACTACAAAAACTACGAAACCCGCTATGACGCGGCACAGGTGGCAAGTCTCTGGCCCGGGATCAAATCGGAACTGGACCCGATTGCGGTTGTCGGCCTCGGCGGGCCCGACGTCGCGGCCCTTTCCGAACGCCTGCCGGAAGACAAAATCCCGATGTTCATGGCCACAGCGGCCTACGGTTTTGCCTGGCAACCGGATGCCTGGATTTTCAACCCACGCCCGACCTATTCGCACGAAAGTGTCGGCTTTCTGAACTGGATGCGTGAACAGCGCGGCGGAGACGAACCGCTCAAGGTTGCGATCCTCGCCTCAGAAGCATCGCCTGCCTATGTCGACATGGCAAAGGGCATTGAACTCTATGCCGAAGAGCACCCCGAGGAGATCGACCTCGTCGAGGTCATCTATACCGAAGTTCAACCCACCGATCTGACGGGGCAAATGCGCCGCGTTGTACGAGCCGGGGCCGAGGTGCTGGTAATCCAAACGAACACCTCTATCGTGGTTGCCGCGAAACGTGGGCTGCAGGCCAACGGGGCGAACATCCCGATCATGATGAGTTCGCATAACGGGCTTCCAGCCTCGGGTAGCGCGCTTGGCGGGCTTGAGCAAATGGAGGGGGACTTTGAAGCCTACGGCATGGTGATTGCGGCCGATGAGGACACTCCCGCGCGACAATTCTACGAGACATTGGTTGCCGATTACGGACTCGAAGCACCTTGGAACGTCGTGACCGCAATGGGCGTATCTCAGGGTCTCTATACCGTGACCGTGATCGATCACGCGATCGAGGCGAACGGCGCCGAGGGCCTGACCGGAGAGATGGTACGTGAGGCGCTTTTTGCCAAACCGATCACCACCGAAGAAACCCATGGGTTCCTGCCGACCTTGTCCTTTACGCCAGAAGCACCGTTCCCATTGGAAGGCCTCAAAGTGAATGTGGGCACCGTCAAAGATGGGAAAATCACCATCGCGGCAACGGGTGTCGACGTTCCGCAAGTTGAGAAATGGTGAATTAATCCGGGCGCCGCAGTCGCGGCGCCCGTTCTGATCCTTAGCCCCGGGCAATATGACCATGCTGGAACTCAACAACGTAGAGGTGACATATTCCGACGTCATCCTGGCGCTCAAAGGCGTGTCCATGACAGTCCGTGCGGGACAATGTGTTGCTCTGCTCGGTGGCAATGGCGCAGGAAAAAGCACGACGCTTAAAGCCATCTCGGGAACGCTCAAATCCGAGGATGGAACCGTTTCGGCGGGGTCCATCGTTCTGGACGGAACTCCCATTCAGAACATGGAAGCCTCGGAAGTCGTGAAGAACGGTCTCATCCATGTGATGGAAGGGCGGCGCGTTTTGCGGCATCTGACGTCAGAGCAAAACCTGATCGTCGGCGGGCACATGGTGCCCAACTCCGCCGAGCTGAAAAAGCGCCTGGACCATGTTTACACCTTGATGCCCCGGCTTGCGGACCTGCGCAACCGCACCTCTGGCTTCATGTCTGGTGGCGAACAACAACTGCTGCTGATCGGCCGGGCCATGATGGCCAGCCCCAAGATCATCGCGATCGACGAACCGTCGT
Organism: Sulfitobacter alexandrii; assembly: GCF_001886735.1. Lineage (NCBI taxonomy): Bacteria > Pseudomonadati > Pseudomonadota > Alphaproteobacteria > Rhodobacterales > Roseobacteraceae > Sulfitobacter > Sulfitobacter alexandrii. The sequence continues at coordinate 131,242 of NZ_CP018081.1, read as the reverse complement.
TGGGATTGGCCCCGATGATGGTCCGGGATGTTTATGAAGTGCTCAAGCAGCTCAAGTCAGAAGGCACGACCTTCTTCCTGGTCGAACAAAACAGCGCCGCGGCGCTATCGATCGCCGACTATGCCTATGTGATGGAGAACGGCCGGATCGTGATGGACGGCCCTGCCGACAAGCTCGCTGACAACGAGGACATCAAGGAATTCTATCTCGGCGTAACCGCATCGGGCGAGCGCAAAAGCTATCGAGATATCAAACACTATCGCCGCCGGAAGAGATGGCTGGGATAGAAAGGAGCGAAGATGAGTAACCTGCTTTCCATCAAAGGTCGTACCGCATTTGTAACCGGAGCGGGGCAAGGCGTTGGTCGGCAAGTCGCGCTTTATCTGGCGGAACACGGAGCCGGTGCCATCGTTGTCAACGATTTTCACGCCGAACGGGCCGAAAGCGTTGCCGCGGAAGTGGAGGCAGCGGGTGCAAAGGCTCTGCCGCTCGCCTTCGACGTCTCGGATTTCGACGCGGTTGGCGCGGCGTTTGCCGAAACGCAGACCACATTTGGCGGCGTGGATATTCTGGTCAACAATGCGGGCAACGCCGGGCCGACATCGCGGCTCGACGATCTGGTCCCTTTTTGGGAATCCGATCCCGATGAATGGCGCCGCTGGATGGCCACCAATTTCGATGGGGTGCTGAACTGCACCCGTCACGCCATGCCGTTGATGGTTAACAGTGGCTATGGGCGCATTGTGACCGTCATTTCCGACGCCGGCCGTGTCGGTGAACCGCATCTGGCGGTTTATTCCGGGGCCAAGGCCGGTGCGGCCGGCTTCATGCGGGCAATTGCAAAGGCCGGCGGCCGGTTCGGGATCACCGCGAATTGCGTCGCCTTGGGGGGCACAAGAACTCCGGCTGTCGCCGACCTGATCCCGGATGCAGAGACCGAGAAGCGGGCATTGTCGCAATACGTGATCCGCCGTCTGGGCGAGCCGGAAGACCCCGCCGGAATGATCCTGTTCCTCTGCTCGGATGCTGCCAGCTGGATCACCGGACAGACCTATCCAGTGAATGGTGGGTATTCGTTTGCCTGCTAGAGTAGACATCGACCAACCGCCGCCTCTAGGTGGCGTCGTCCGAAAAAACGCTGTCATTATCTGCCCCGAGTTCAGGGGGCAGATTCGGTGTTGCGGTTTCGAAGCCATCAAATTTCAACGGCTGGACAATAAAAGTCTCGGCCTTGCCGCCGTCATGCGTAATCTTGCGCAGCAGCTGGCGCGCACGCACATGGGGGTCGTCCAACGTTTCGACCAGGGAATTGACCGGACCCCATGGCACCCCCGCCTTATCCAGAAGGTCGCCCCATTCGGCGCGCGTCTTGCCAACCAGAATCGCCGCGATTTCTTCGCGCAGCGCGGCCTTGCGGGCGACACGGTCGCGGCCTGTCAACGGCGCAAGATCCGCCCTGTCGATCACATCGCAGAACGGTTTCCAGAACCAGTCCTCATGCGCGATGGACAAGGTCAAGAGCTTGCCGTCTTTGCAGGTGAACACGCCATAGCCCGGCTCGGCGATAAATTCGCCCAGCGGTGTTCCATTGGCGGCGGGAACGAGGAATGCGGTCAACATCGAAACCACCGCATCCGACATGGACACGTCCACGTAACGCCCCTGCCCTGTGCGCTGGCTCGACACCACCGCCGACAGGATTGCGATCGCCGCGAACAACGCCGCGCCAACATCCGCAAGGGGGATCGGCGGCACAGGGCCGGGCTGCTTTGCATCGGCCTGATCGGCCAGCAAACCGCCAACCCCTTCATAGCTCAGGTCATGGCCAGCCCTGTCACGATAGGGGCCGTCCTGCCCGTAACCCGAAATCGATACATAAACCAGCCGCGAGTTGACACTACGCATGTCCTCGAAACCGGCACCCAAGGCCGCAAGCTTGCCAGGGCGGAACCCTTCGACGATGACATCCGATTCCTTGGCCAGTTCGCGAAACCGTGCCAGCCCCTCGGCCGATTTCAGATCCAACGCAACGCTGCGCTTGCCTCGGTTCAGTGCCCGGAACAAGGGCGGAAATTGCCGGGCCGGATCACCGATGCCCGGGCGTTCAATCATGATCACCTCGGCTCCCATGTCGGACAACAGCATTGTGGCATAGGGACCGGGAAACTGTTCGGCAAGGCTGAGGATTTTCAGGCCGGCCAGGGGTGCAGTGCTCATATCAATCTCCAGTTCTTTTGTTTTCCACGTGCGGGTCCGCCCGAGTGCAGCGTAAATCGCCGCAAAAGACAAGGCGAAAAACCAATAATATGTATAATTATCAGGAGCTTAGCATGAGTGAGGCAAAGCAGACGCTATTCGTTGAGCGGGTCGCAAAAACTGAATGGATTACCTTCCAGCGCACCGAACAGCTCAACGCAATGTCAACGCAGATGCTGCGCGAGATGGCGGCAGCACTGGAATCGGCGCTGGCCGACGATGGGGTGCGTACAATTGTCCTGACCGGCTCTGGCCGGGCATTCTGCGCCGGTGCCGATCTGAAAGAAGTTGCTGGCGCCAAACATGCACCAGGCGAGCCGGATCTTCTGGATCTTGTCGATCACACGTTTGGGCTTATGCGACATGGCCCGAAACCGGTGATCGCCGCAGTGAACGGGCTGGCGATGGCGGGCGGTTTGGAAATGGTGATGGCCTGCGATCTGGTCTTTGCCGCCGAAAGCGCGCAACTGGGCGACGCACATTCCAACTTTGGCGTCTTTCCCGGGGCCGGCGGTGCGGCGATCCTGCCGCGTAGGATTGGCCTGAACCGCGCGAAATACCTGCTGTTCTCGGGCGAGAACGTTTCGGCACGGGACATGATGGACTGGGGACTGGTGAACAAGGTCGTCGCGGACGAAGACCTGCGACAAGCGGTGCAGGCCTTTACCGACAGGCTGGCAGAAAAAAGCCCGGCGGTCTTACGCCGCATGAAGACGGTTTCCAATCGGTCGCTGGACGTGGACGAAACCGCCGCGCTTTCCGAAGAGATGCTGAACCTGCGCGCGCACATGCGATCCTGGGACATGCACGAGGGTCTGTCGGCGTTCAATGAAAAACGAAAACCGCAGTTTCGCGGATACTAGGTCAGGAGGACAAACGATGCAGGACATTTACATCGTTGGCATCGGGATGACGCCGTTCGGAAAGTTCCGGGACAAAACCATCAAGGACATGACCGGCGAGGCCGTCGCCGCCGCGCTTTCCGATGCCCGAGTGACGGCAGATCGTATCGACGGCGCATTCTTCTCGAACGCGGTGCAGGGCCACATGGAGGGCCAGCACATGATCCGCGGCGAAATCGCGCTGCGTGAAATGGGCATTCAGGGCATTCCGGTGGTGAATGTCGAAAACGCCTGCGCCAGCGCCTCGACCGGGTTCAAACTGGCAGTCGATTTCCTCAAGGCCGGCAATGGCGACTGCTGTCTCGCCGTGGGCGCCGAAAAGATGTATTCTGACGACCGTGCGTTGATGTTTTCGGCCTTCGACAGCGGCTGGGACGTCAGCAACAGCGAAGAGGTCGCGCAACGGCTGGCCGATCTGGGTGCAGGGGTCGAGGAACCCGAAGGATCGAAATCGCCCAAGCCCTACAGCGTGTTCATGGATGTCTACGCAGGCTTCGCCCGGCTGCACATGAAGACCTTTGGCACAACTCAGGAACAGTTCGCCGCCGTCGCCGCCAAGAACCATGCGCATTCCGTGCATAATCCACTGGCGCAATACCGAGAAGCCATGAGCGTCGATCGGGTATTGGCCGCGCCGCCGATCACCTATCCGCTGACCCTGCCGATGTGCGCCCCGATCTCGGACGGGGCCGCTGCGGCCGTTTTATGCACCGGCGAGGGGATAAAACGTCTGGGCCTAGATCCCGCGCGCGCGATCAAGGTCAAGGCCGCGATCCTGCGCTCGGGCACCGATCGTCCGCCGGAAGATTACAAGAACCACCTGACCCGGCTTGCCGCGCTTGAGGCCTATGAACAGGCCGGGATCGGCCCCGAGGATATATCGGTGGCCGAAGTGCATGACGCCACGGCCGTGGGCGAAGTGATCCAGATCGAGAACCTCGGATTTGTCGAATTCGGCGAGGGCGGTCCCGCCAGTCTGCGCGGCGAGACAAAGATCGGTGGACGCATTCCGGTGAACCCCTCGGGCGGGTTGGAATCCAAGGGCCACCCGGTCGGTGCCACAGGGATAGGGCAGGTTTTCGAACTGGTCACGCAACTACGCGGCGAAGCTGGCGCGCGTCAGGTCGAAGGGGCAAAGAACGCCATCGCCGAAAACGGCGGGGGGTTGCACGGGGTAGAAGAAGCGGCCGCCTGCGTCACCATTCTGGGCCGTTGAAACAAGGAGACGAACCATGGAAAACGTGATCGCCGCCGCTCAGGCAATCTATACAGATGAGCAACGCATGTTGCTGGAAAACTTCCGCAAGATGGCCGAGGCAGAGTTCGCGCCGCTGGCCGAGAAATACGAGAACCTCGGCCACCCCCCCGATGCGAAAACCCTGAAGTCCCTGTTCGCCAAGGTCGAGGAATTCGGGCTGATCAGCGGCCTGATCCCCGAAGAGGACGGCGGTGCCGGAATCGACCGCATGACCTATGGCATCCTATACGAGGAACTGGCCCGGATATGGGCCGATCTGGCAATCGCGGTGCTGATTCAGGGTCATGCCGTGTTCGCGGTCAACCTCTTGGGAAATGTGGCGCAGAAAGAGGCCTATCTGAAGCCGCTCCTGCGCAGCGAACGGATCTGTGCCACCTGTATTTCCGAACCAGAGGTCGGTTCGAACGTACGCGAGGTCAAGACACGTGCGGACCGCGAGGGCGATAAGATTTTCGTCACTGGCCAGAAGCTCTGGATTTCCAATGGGGCCCAGTCGGATTTCGCCATCGTTGTCTGCAATCTGGACGACGGTATTTCCATGGTCATCGTCGACCGCGATACCGGCAACTACGAGAGCCGCGAATTGCGCAAGCTGGGGCTTGTCGGTGCATCGACCTGCGAATTGTTTTTCGACCGTGCCGAAACCAGCGCTGACCATGTTCTGGGTAATGCAGGCGGCGGCCTGTTCCAGACATTGAAACTGTTTGAGAGCGCTCGCGTGTTTGTCGGCCTGACGAGCATTGGCATAGCGCAGGCGGCGTTGGAATGTGCCGTCAAATATGCGCAGGATCGCCAACAACATGGTAAGCCGATCGGCGGGCACCAGTTGATTCAAGGCTACCTGGCCGACATGGCCACGCACCTGGATGCCGCGCGCCTGTTGTGCCAGCGCGGGCTGCAACTTCTGGACCTGGGCGTGCGCTGTGACACCCAGACCTCGATGGCGAAATGGTATGCAACCGAAATGGCCGTCGAAATCGCCGGCAAAGCGGTGCAGATCCACGGCGGCAACGGCATCACCAAAGAGTTCCCCGTTGAACGGCACTTCCGCAATGCAAAGGTCATGCCGATTCCCGATGGCACCACCGAAATCCAAAAACTGGTCATCGGGCGCAACCTGACCGGGCTTAACGCGTTCTGAAAAGGGCCTTGGCCGCCCCACCGTCGGCGCTCGTCAGCGTCGAGGGTGGGCACGACCCGGAGTGATCGCGATACGGGCGAAGAGTCAGTAGGACTTGGGCATCCCCAATGCCTTCTCGGCCACGTAGGAGAGGATCAACTCCTCGCTGACCGGCGCGATGAAGTTCAGTACGCTTTCGCGAAAGTAACGCTCGACGTGGTATTCCTGCGCGAAGCCAAAGCCGCCGTGGGTGCGCACCGCGCGGAATGCCGCTTCGTAGGCCGCCGAGCCGGCGAGGTTGCGCGCGGTATTGGCCTCCAGCCCGCAGGGCTTGCCCTGATCGTAAAGCGTGGCGGCTTTGTAGGTCATCAGTTCCGCCGCCTGAAGGCGCATCCACACCGAGGCCAGCGGATGCTGGATCGCCTGGTTCTGGCCGATTGGACGGTCGAAGACGACGCGTTCGCGCGCATAGGCGGCCGCCTTTTCCAGTACGTACATCCCAAACCCGACCGCAGCCGCGGCGACAATGATCCGCTCGGCATTCAGCCCGTGGAGCAGGACCTTGAAACCCTCACCTTCCGCGCCGATGCGGTCCTCTTCGGGCACCTCCAGCCCATCAATGAAGATAGCGTTGGAGTCGACCGCCTTGCGGCCCATCTTGGCAATTTCATGCACGTCGATCTTGCTGCGGTCGAAATCGGTGTAGAACACTGACATGCCGTCGGTCGGTCGCTCGCAGTCCTCGATGGGCGTGGTCCGGGTCACCAGCAGGATGTGATCTGCGCGCTGTGCGGTCGAGGTCCAGACCTTGCGCCCGTTGACCACATACCCACCGTCTTCGCGTCGGCGCGCAAAGGTCGAGATATGCGTGGTATCAAGGCCGGCGTCCGGTTCGGTTACGCCGAAGCAGGAGCGGTGCTCTCCGCGGATCAGAGGCGGCAGCATTCGAGCCTTCTGTTCGTCGGTGCCGAAGCCGACCACCGGTTGCAGCCCAAAGATATTGATATGCACCGCGGAACTGGCCGCCGCGCCGTAACGCCCGATCTCCTGCATGACCAGCGATGCCTCTGTGATACCCAGGCCCGATCCGCCATACTGCTCTTCCATCGTGACGCCATAGAAACCGCCCTTTGCGATCTCGGCCGCAAAATCTTCGGGGAAGGTCCCGGTTCGTTCGCGTTCCAGCCAGTAGGCATCGTCGAAACGCGAGCAGATCCTGGCCACCGCGTCGCGGATGGCCCGTTGCTCTTCGGTGAGATCGAAATCCATGCGATCACTCCTTCTTCTGACGTGGGTGTGGTTCGCCCGAATGCTCGGGCGGGGCGGGTTCCGCCATATGCGGGCGCCAGGAGCCGGGATCTCCTGTGGCGAGATTGCCGAACTGGCGCTCGGCGGAAAAGACGTCGCTGCGGATCTGCACGAGGTGAGCCATGACCGGGCGGCCTTCGGGATCGAACAAGCGCGAGACCACATGGGCCACCGGCTCGCTGAGGGTGATGCCCAACAGGTGCGCGGTGGCGATGTCGGCCCGAACGATGGTGATGATCTGGTCGCCCGACAGATCCGTCATGCCGGTGTGGTCGCGCAGCAGTTGCGAATATAGCTGCGTTTCGTCAGCGCCCTCGGGCAGCATCTCGAAATAGCGTTGCGGCAGCCACAGATCGACCAGCGAATACGGCTGCTGCCCGGCGTGATGGCGCTTGCGCACATGAACCAGCGGCGTTTCCATCCCCGTCAGGTCGCGGCCAAGATCGGGAAGCTCCTTACAGGGCGCACGCGACAATATATCTATACGCACCTGTGCCCCGAGCGTCAGCGGATCGTAGGCGGGCGCACGTGGCTCGCTCTCCTCGGCCGCCGCAGTCACGAAGGTGCCCAGTCCGCGCGTGCTGTCGATCATGCCCTCATTGCGCAGAACCCCAAGAGCCTGGCGGACGGTTTCGCGCGCCAGGCCGTATTCGTCGCGCAGGGCCGGAAGGGTTGGCAACTGGCTGTGTATGGGCCAATCGCCGCAGCGAATCTTTTCGCGAAATAGGCTTGCGAGCTTGAGATACAAGGGGATGCCGTCACGCTGCCGAAGCAGTTCCCTGGCCGAGCCTTCCTCCGGGCGGGGACAGTGGCCGACGCCGGTGGTCCGGGTGCCGCTCAAGGCTGGTCGCCGGACCGAGGCACCGCTCCTGTCAGACCGTCGTTTACCGACGAGTCCTGCTCGGGTTGCACAACGACACCGGCCTTTATCAGTTGAGCAACCCTTTCCGGTGAGAAGCCGAACTCTTCCAGGATCGCCGTGCCCTGTGCGCCAAGGGCAGGTGCCGGAAGATCGGGGCCCATCTCGACGCCGCGCATCGTATAAGGGCTTCGGACCCGGCGCATCGGCCCCTGCTGGGGATGGTCATAATCTTCTATCAGGCCAACGGCGCGGACATGCGGATCGTCGGGCAGGTCCTCCATCGCCATCACTGGGGCATTGGGAATATCGAGGGCATCGAACAGCGCCTGCCACTCTGCGGTGGTCCGCTGCGGCAGGATATGCGTTACAACAAGTTCATAGAGTTCGGGAAAATGCCGCTGTGCGGTCGCCGCGTCGGTCATCATGGGGCCGTCGGCCACGTCGTCGCGACCCACAGCACGCAGAAACCGCTGCCATTGATCGAATTTGTAGATCCCGTGCGCGATGAAACCGTCGCTGGTTTGCGCTGGTTTGCGGAATGGACTCATGACCCGCGCATAGCCGAACCCGCCTTCCGGAGGCCGGAAGGCCGCCCCGTTGAAATGCTGGCTCAACATCACCGATATCATCGTTTCGAACATCGGCGTTTCGATGTAGCACCCTTCGCCGGTGGTGCGCTGCCGGAACAGGCCGGCCAGCATCGCCTGACCCAGCGCCAGCCCGGTGATCTTGTCGGCGGCCACCATCGGCACAAAGGCGGGGGCACCTGCGTTGCGCCCGTTGGCCTCGGCCAGACCCGACCGGGCCTGAATCAGGTCATCGAAGGCGGGCAAGTCGGCATAGGGCCCGTCCTGCCCGAACCCGATCGCGGCGCAGTAGACGATGCGCGGATTGACCTCCCGCACGGCGTCATATCCAAGACCCAGCCGCTCGATCGCAGGCACTCGCATATTGTGAACCACGATGTCCGCCTGACTCAGCATCTCCAGCAGCGCCGCACGCCCTTCGGGGGATTTGAGATCAAGCGCAATGCTGCGTTTGTTCCGGTTCACCGCCATCCACTGAGCGGTCATACCCGGCACGCGCGAGGCGCCGAGGCGCCGATAATAGTCGCCTTCCGGCGCTTCGACCTTGATCACATCAGCGCCGAAATCGCCCAGGAACTGGGTGGCGTAGGGGGCCAGGAGAATATGGCCCAGCTCTACCACGCGCACCCCGTCGAGCATTTGAAACATGATTCCCCCCCCGGCACCGGATCGGCTGCACCGACCGCACGCTACAAAAGACTAAAAGACTGTATTGCTAGTTTTTTTGCACGGGGAGCGTTGACATGCAAGGGGGCCTTGCTAAGTTTGGCGCCACAATGAGGCTAAGGCGGCTCGTTTCCGGCGTGGAAATCGCCGATGGAAATGGCCCGAAATAGCGCCAAAAAAAAGGGGGGGGGTGGCCGCAATGGAACCGCCGAAGAAAAGGGGGGGCGCGCGCGGCCTGTTGGCCGTTTCGCGGGGGCTGGCCGTGCTAGAGACCGGGTTTGCGGCGCTGGCCTGTGTCGCACTGGCGGTGATCATGCTGATCGTGGTCGTGGATGTTGCGATGCGCTACGCGCTTTCGATGCCACTGGGCTGGTCCTACGACCTGATCGGTCTCTACCTTGTGGTCACGGTATTCTTCCTGATGCTGCCCGACACACTCCATCATCACGGGCACGTGGCAATCGATCTGTTCCAAAACATACTTCCGCGACGGGTTCGCCATCTGGGGCAGGCGGTGGGCTATGCTGCAGGGGCAGTTGTCATGGCGCTGATCGCGTTCGAGGCCTGGGGCCGCTTCCAGAGCGCCTATGCCGGGCAGGACCGGATCGCCGCGCTGGTCCCATGGCTGACCTGGCCGGCCTATCTGGTCGTCCTGATTGGCACCGCGCTGCTGACGCTGCGCCTGATCTACCGGGTGGTCGGGCACGCGTTTTCCATCTTCTCGCGCCACGATCTGGTTGAAATGCCGCCCCCGCCCGAGACCACCGCGCTCCAAGGGGAGGACGTCCTGTGACGGTGGCTCTGGTAATTGCGCTTCTGGCCGGGCTGCTTGTGATCGGGCTGCCGGTGGCCTTGGCAATGGCGATTTCGGGGTCTGTAGGGCTCTATCTGTTCGGCGGCATGGCGGTACTGGGCGGCATCCTGAAGACTGCACCCCTAAGTACCGCGAATTCCTACGAAATCATCACCATCCCGATGTTCATCCTGATGGCCGAATTCGTGATCATCTCGGGCGTGGCGCAAGATCTCTTTCGCGCTGCAACCATTTGGGTCGGCCGTCTCCGCGGCGGCCTGGCCATGGCTACCGCGGTAGCCGGGGCGGGCTTTGGCGCGATCTCGGGGTCGAGCACGGCAGCGGCGGCAACGCTGGCATCCACTTCGATCCCGGCGATGATCGACGAAGGCTACGACCCCAAGCTGGCCAGCGGCGTCGTGGCGATTTCGGGCACACTGGCGATGTTGATTCCGCCATCTGTGGCGCTGATTCTCTATGGGATCATTGCCGATGTCTCGGTCGGACAGCTGCTGGTGGCGGGGGTGATACCGGGGATTCTGGTCGCTCTGACCATCATGGCCACGGTCGCGGTTCTGGTGCGGATTGATCCCTCGGTCGCGCCTGCCGGCCAGCCTTACAGCTTTCGCGATAAATTTGCGTCGCTGTCGCGTGTCGGGCCAATGCTGCTGCTGTTCCTGGCCGTCACCGGCACGATCTACTCGGGCATTGCCACGCCGACCGAGGCATCGGGGATCGGCGCCTTCGGCGCGATGCTGCTGGCGCTGCACGAGCGCAAACTGGGATTCAGCCAAGCCTGGGGTTGCCTGAGACGGGCGGCGCAGACCACCTGCATGATCCTTTTCGTGATCCTCGGCGCGCATATCTTTGGCTATTTCTTCACCCTCACGCGGGTGACCAACGATTTGACCCAATGGATCGGCGGCCTTGGTATTTCGCCGATGGGGGTGATGGTGGTGATCCTGATCATCTACGTCTTTCTGGGTGCCTTCATGGACCAGATCGCCATCCTCATCCTGACGGTGCCGGTGCTTTTGCCGCTGGTCCTGTCGCTGGGCTTCGACCCGATCTGGTTCGGGGTGATCGTCGTGGTGACGGCCGAGGTCGGCATGGTCACTCCGCCGCTGGGCATGAATGTCTTTGTGGTGGCCCGATATACCCGGCGACCCTTGGGCGAAATCTTTCGCGGGACGTTTCCGCATGTTCTGGCGCATTTGCTGGTGATCGCGTTGCTCACTGCATTTCCCGTGCTGGTGCTGTGGCTGCCCTCGACAATGAACTGACGACGTCGGCCTGCGCAATAGCGCCAGTCCATAACCCTAAAAGACAGGAGGAGAATGAAATCATGACCAGAATATCCAAATTCCCATCGCCCTTACGGACAGCGGGCTGGGCCCTGAGCGTTGCCTTGCTACCGCTCGCCGTGCAGCCGGTTGCAGCGCAGGAGATCGAACTGCGCGCGGCCGACAGCCTGCCCACCGGCCATTACATTGCCCAGAGCCTGATCGAACCTTTCATGGAACGGGTGAGCGAGCGGACCGGGAAAACCGAGTTCGCGTACTTCCCGGCTCAGCAACTCGGCAAGGCCAAGGACCTACTCTCGCTGACCCAGACCGGCGTGACCGATATCGGCTATGTCGGCCCCTCCTATGTCAGCGACAAGATGCCCCTTTCGGCGGTCGGGCAGTTGCCCGAGGCGTTTTCGACGTCGTGTGAGGGCACGATGGCCTATTGGGAGATCGCCAAGCCCGGCGGCGCGCTAGACCAGGCCGAATTCGCGCCGAACGGCGTGCGCCTGCTGATGGCGATGGTGCTGCCGCCCTACAACCTGCTGACGTCGAGCCGTGAGATCACCGGTTTGGACAGCATGGACGGCCTGAAGATCCGCAGCACTGGCGGCGCGCTTGACCTGACCGTCCAGAAAATCGGCGGCGTGCCGGTGCAGATGCCGGCGCCCGAAGTGCGCGAGGCGCTGTCGCGCGGGACGATCGACGCCGGGCTCTTCCCCTATCCCAGTGTCACCCCTTACGGAATGGAAACATTCCTTGACTGGGGTACGCAGGGGATGAACTTTGGTTCCTTTGTCGCGACCTACGTGATCAGGCAGGAAAAGTGGGACAGTCTGCCCGAAGACGTCCAGCAGGCGATCACCGAGATCGGCGAAGATTTGACTAGGGAAGGATGCGAAACTGCCGACCGCCAGAACCTTGAAGTCAAGCAGCAGATCGCCGAGGCGGGCGTGACCTTCGTTGACCTGCCCGCCGGAGATGTCGAAAAGCTGAACCAGATCCTGTCGACGGTTGGGTCCGAATGGGCCGAGCAACTCGATGCCCAAGGCAAGCCCGGAACCGAGATCCTGGAAGCCTTCCGGTCCGCGCTGAAAAGGAACTGATACCAGATCGTGGTCGGCCCGGCTCCTGTGTCGGGCCAGGCCACCAAAAACGCGCAGAAGTCAGCCGGTGGGTGCATCTGAATCCTGCCCTTCGACACTCAGCCTGGTCGTCCGTTATGCAGCTGAAGTCCGGGCGAGCCGTGCATACGTTCGGCCACATTGATCTGGCGTAGATGCGCCTCGCCGGTCCCGATCTCGGCGACGAGTTGATGCGCGAACGGCGCGGGCGAATTGGGTTTCGGCGATATGGCGCAGATGGGCGGCAGCGAGAGTGTCCGACCTTTTGTGTATGACTGATCCGGTCCATGCTTCATCGAAAGGACGCATGAATGACCATCTCGAAAGAAATCCTGGATGGATAACGTACAGGATCTTCCGCACATTTGATTCCGGCGATGGTTCCTTTCAGACTGGCTGACCCGGACGGTCAGAAGGATATACTTGGGACAACGATCATGCAGCGCCCGGCCCAACCGGAAGAAGTAGCCGGGGCGGTGCCGTTTCTGGCGTCCGACGAGGCATCCTATATGACCGGATCCGAAATGGTGGTCGATGGCGGCTATACCGCGCAGTAAAATGGGCGGAGCCGGAAGCTTGGGACAGGCGGGTCCGGTTGGCCGCGAACCGATCCTGGCCAGCCGGGCACCGGCTGCCCGCCTGGCCTGGTTCCGTCAGGCGTCGGCGCGCGGAAGGCGGATTTCGGACAGAACCTCCTCCGTGTGCTCGCCCAGCCGCGGTGGCAGCCGGCGCACCCGGCCGGGGCTGTCCGAGAACTGGACCGGTATCCGGAGCGTCACGACGGCGCCCTCTGTCGGGTGCTCGTGGCGCTCGAAATACCCGGTTTGAACCAGATAGGGATCAACCAGCAGATCCTCCAGGCTGTTGGCCGGTCCATTCGGCACGTCGGCCGCGTCGAACCGGCGGCGCCACTCGGCGGTTGTATTCCCCGCGATTGCCTCGGCGAGGAACCAATATAACTAGTCAATGTGATCGGTGCGCAACTCTGCTGTGGCAAATCGTGGATCGTCGCGCAGCTCGGGCCGGCCTATGGCGTCGAAGAGACGCAGCCACTGGTTGTCCATCGCCGCCATCACACAGATGTGCCCGTCCTGCGTTGGATAAGGCCGATGATGGGGCGAGAATACCCGGCTGTAACCCATGCCCAGATCGGGCCGGTCGAGCGTTGCGCCCCAGAGATGCTCGATCAGATTGAAGTTGACCATCGCATCCATCATCGGCACGTTTACCTGCTGCCCGTGGCCGGTGCGCTCGCGCCAGACGAAGGCCATCGCGATGGACGATGCCTGGATGTAACCGCATAGTTGTCGGCGATTACCGTGGGTAATAGCGCGGCTCATCGGTGGCCCGGGCCATCATCCCGGCTACGCCGCTGGCGCCCTGGATCACATCGTCGAAAGCAAGCCAGTCGCGGCGCTCACCATCCAGCCGGAAGCCAGAAGACGAGGCATGAATGATGCGGGAATTGACCGCGCGGATCGCCTCGTAGTCGACGCCCAGCCGTTCGGCGGCGCCGGGGCGTATCGAATGCACCAGCACGTCCGCGGAACGCACCAGATCAAGGAGCGCGGCCCGCGCGTCGGGTTTCTTCAGGTCGAGCACGACCGAGCGTTTGTTGCGGTTTGTATTGAGGAACAGTGCCCCCATCTTCGGGTTGCGCGACGGTCCCACCTGGCGTGTGTAGTTGCCGTCGGGTGACTCGATCTTGATGACGTCGGCCCCCATGTCGCCGAGGATCTGGATCGCCACCGGTCCAAGCACGTTGACCGAAAGATCAAGCACCCTGTAACCCGCAAGCGGTCCGTCCCCCTCGGCTGGCTGCTGCGGCTGACTGTCCATTTTCTTTTCCCTTTGCGGTATCGCACCCTTCGAGTCAGCAATGCGCGCCGTAGTCTGGCGGTCAGTCGACCCGCGACCCAAGGGCGCAGCGCCGCGAGCGAAGCTTGCGATCGCTGTATTGCTGTTCTGACGGCGTGCGTGGTCGTGGCGCTTCCGTGACGAACTTGTCCCATAGGGCCTCCTTCCATTCCTGCGAAAGGATCACACCATTAAACCGTGGGATCAAACACCTAAGCCGAAGAAATCGTGATGCCGGCGATCGTCGCCATGTCGGGAGCGATCGCCGTGACCGGACAGGATGCGCAAAAGGGGATCGCAGTTGCCCTTGAGCACATCAACGCCGATGGCGGCGTCGCCGGTCGGCCGCTGAAGATCCAACTTTACGACACACAGGGCAATCCCGGGGTGGTGCGCCAGGTGATGGAGCGGTTGACCCGCCTCGAGCGGGCTCCGGTCATCCTTGGCTGCGAGATCAGCGCAGGCACATCGGCTGCGGCGCAGTTCGCCGAGCAGGCGCGGGTTCCTCACCTGAACTCGCCGGCGGTGTCGGCCGAGCTCCTCGAGCGCGGTTACAAATGGTATTTCTCCGATCAGATCACAGCCGATACCGAGGCGGCCACGGTCGTGGAATTCTTCGAACACCTGATGACGCAAGGCGACGTCGTCCCGGCGTTGCTTTATGAAGACAGCCCGCGCGGCGCCGGAACCATCGAGCGGATCGAAGTTCTGCTGGAGGAGCGGGGCATCGAGATCGCCGCCAGCGCGCCGTATTCGCGCAGCGATCGCAACCTTCTGCCGCCGGTCAAGCGGGTGCAGACATCGAGTGCCAACATGGTGATCTGGGCCGGCTACACCGAAGATGTGGTGACCAAGCTCCAGGCAATGCAGCAGCATGACTTCAAGCCCTACATTGTCGGAATCAGTGGCGGTCCGGTTGATGTGCGCACCCCGCAACTGGTGGACAGGGGCTTCGTCGAGGACGTCAATCTCAGCACGGTGGACTACTTAAATCCCGACATGGACCGCGCCCAGCGTTTTGTGAAGGCTTACGAGTAACGGCACGGCATCGTGCCGTCAAGCTATGCGTCGATGTGCAACCGCGGTGTCTACACGCTGAAGGCCGTGCTGGAGAAGACGCTTGAGTCCGGCCAGAAACTGACGACCGAGAACCTTCGCGCCGCCATCCTTAAGATCGACATCCCCGGCGATCAGCTGATCTCGCCGTTCTCGCGGATCAAATTCGACGAACACGGCAGGAACGTCGGATCGCAGAACCTGATCGCGCAATGGAAGAACGGCGGCACGAAAAAGGTCACGATCTGGCCGCCAGAGGTGGCTGTGGAAGAGCCCAATCCTCTGAACTGATGCGAAAACTATAACCGGGGCCCAAGATGAAGCTGTCGATCGAGTCTCTCGTCTCCGGTTACGGTCTGCTCGACGCGCTCCACGGCGTCAGCATCGAGATCGGCCGAGGGCGAGGTCGTGGCTGTGATCGGACCGAACGGCGCGGGCAAATCCACCCTTCTGCGCACGATTTCGGGCCTTGTGGCCGCCCGTTCCAGAGCGATCCGCCACGATGGCAAGGAAATCGGCGGTTTTGCCGCCAGCGAGATTCCGCGCCTCGGCCTCGTCCATGTTCCTGAGGCGCGGCACGTCTTCGGGTCACTCACGGTCGAGCAAAATCTGATCGTGGGTGCGAGCGCCGCACTCGACGCGAAAGACCGAAAGGACGCCCTTTCCGATGCTGAGCCAGAAGGCCCGCGAACTTGCCGGAGGGCTCTCAGGCGGTCAGCAGCAGATGCTGGCGATCGGGCGCGCTTATGGCCCGGCCCAGCATGATCATGCTCGACGAGCCGTCGCTCGGCCCCGCGCCTCTGATGGTCGAGCAGATGTACGAGGCCCTCGACGGTCGGCGCCGCACCGGCCTGAGCATTCTTCTGGTGGAACAGGATGTCTACATGGCGCTGGATTTCGCCAGCCGCGCCTATGTTCTGGAAAACGGGACAATCGCCCTCGCCGCAGCCTCTGACGTCTTGCGCCACGACGATCACGTGCGCCGTTCGTATTTGGGAATCTGACCCGCCCTGTGCCCGCATTCCGCCTGCCATTCAGACCGGCAGCGGCGACAGACCGTGCGCAAACTGCGGACCGATCAGCCCCGTAGCGCCGAGATGCCCAGGGCCCCCTGTGCCAGAAGCAGCGCCTGAAGCTGGTTGGTGCCTTCAGCGATCGTGAGATGTCGCACATCGCGATAATAGCGCTCGACGGGGAAATCACGGGTGTATCCGGCCCCGCCGTGCACTTGCAGGGCAGTCTCGCAAACCCGCAGAGCCGTATCGGAGTTGTGACGCTTGGCCATGGAACAGGCCCGGCCGCGATCCGGTGCCCCGCGATCCAGCGCGTCAGCGGCCCGGCACGCCAGCAACCGCGAGGTTTCCACGCCAGTCAACATATCTGCGATCATCTGCTGGACCAGTTGAAACCCGCCGATCTTGCGTCCGAACTGTTCTCGCGCGCCCGCATATCGCAGCGCCGCCTCATAGGCGGCAATTGACAGGCCCAGGCAGGTGAAAGAAACGAAACAGCGCCCCACGTTCAGATAATGCTTGGCGATGGCGAACGCCTCGCCCTCGGCGCCGATCAGGTGGTCTGCGGGCAGCAATACGTCCTCAAACAGCAGCTCGCCTAGCGGGCATGAATTCATGCCCATGCTGCGGACCTCTCGGGTTGAAAACCCTGCTGTTCCCGCCTCGACCACGAAGGCCGATACCTCCGCGCGTTCGCCGTCGCCCGACCGCGCGAAAACCACCCCGAGATCGGCCCCGGTCCCGTTGGAGATATACAGTTTGCGTCCGTTCAGCCGCCAGCCATCACCGTCGCGCCGGGCCCGTGTTTCCACGTTGCTGGCGTCCGAGCCGACGTTCGGCTCGGTCAGCGCAAAAAAGGCTGTCTTGCGACCCGAAACCAGATCGCCCAGCCACCTTGCCTGTTGCTCCGGCGTTCCATGCTGCGCGACGATCATCAGGACAAGGTTCGACGTGCTGACGATGCTGCGCAGCGACGGCCATACCTGAGACAGCTCGCACAGCAGCGCGCAATATGTCAGATAATCAAGCCCGGCACCGCCTTGCGCCTCTGGCAAAAGACCGCCCAGCAGGCCGAACTCGCCCATCTTCTGCAACACTTCGGGCGGCGGCGGACGGTGGGCATCCTCGTGCGCCTCGACCAGGGGCGCCACCTCGGCGTCAAGGTATTTGCGGAAGCTGCGCCGCGCCGTTTCCTGCCAGTCGTCCAGCTCAAACTGCATCGGTCCTCACTCCAGCTTTTCGGCTTGGTCCAGAATTTCGGCCTGATGCTCGCCCACTGCCGGGACGTGGCCCGCCGGATCACTCATCCCAGCCATCGGCACCGGGAAGGCCATCACCTGGGCCGCGCCGGCTGAGCGCACCATCCCGCGCGCCTTGAGCTGCGGGTCCCGGGCCAGATCCTCCAGCCCGTTGACCGGGGCGAAGGGAACATCCTCGGCCTCGAAGATCTCCGCCCAATGCGCATAGGGACGCGCGGCGATCAGCGGGGTCAGGGCGGCGCGGATATCATCCGTGCGGTCGGTGCGTGCGGCGAAGTCGTCAAGCGCAGGATCGTCGAAGCCCGTCATCCCGGTGGCACGGATCAGGCGGCGGAAGAAATGCGTCTCGATCGCGCCGATGGTGATGTATTTACCGTCGGCGGTCGCGAAGATACCATAGGCGGCGCGGCGCAGGATATCGGCCTTTGTGATCTCGCGCCCGGCCTGGCGTCCGGCGTCCCACACACCGTAGCGCGGGGCGACCCAGCTGGCCAGCGCGTCGGTGATCGCCACGTCCAGATACTGGCCCCGCCCCGTGGCGTCGCGTCCGTGCAACGCAGCAAGAATGGTGATGATGGCATACATGGCTGCCGAGAGATCCCCGATCGGCACGCCCGTCGTGTATTCAGGCGGTCCGTCGGGCGCGCCCGAGATCGCCACCGCGCCCGCCATCGCCGCGTAGTTCAGATCATGCCCCGGCCAGTCGCGCGCCGGCCCGGTCTGACCATAGCCGCTGACCGAACAGTAGACGAGGCCGGGATTGAGCGCCGAAAGCGTCTCATAGTCGATGCCCAGCCGCGCGGTCACGCCCGGGCGATAACCCTCGATCACGACGTCCGCCCGTTTGGCCAGCCGCAGGAAAGCCGCGCGGTCTGTGTCATCCTTTAGGTTCAGGGCGATGCTTTTCTTGCCGCGGTTCACGGCGGCAAAGAGGCCGGGGAACATGGCGCGCGCGGCGTCGCCCGCAGGACGTTCGACCTTGATGACCTCGGCCCCCATCTCGGCCAGTTGCTGCGTTGCATAGGGCCCAGGCAGAAGCTCGGTCAGATCGAGAACGCGAAGCCCCGAAAGCGGTGCAGTGCCGGTCATTTTTGCTCTCCTGTGCTGTCTGCGCGGTCCGGGTCGGCAATCCCGGCGCATTCCGCCGAGTCGTCCTGTTCCAGGATCATGTCCCAGATCTTCTGACCCTGCGGATTTTCGAGCTCTTCCATCAGATGCGCCAGAAGCCCGGCGGATCGGCCAATCAGGGCGAAGGCCCGCGCCCAGATCGGGGCAAGCCCCATGTCCGAAACGGTGGCCCCGACCGCGCCGGCGGCGTTGATGGGCAGCAGACGTCCATATTCCTCGCGGGCGGCGGCCTCGACGGCCGCCATGAAGCGCCAGTGCCGCCCGTCGAACCCATTCTCGCCGGCGATCCGGCGCAGGACCGGCGTGCGGGGGTCGCCGTCGACATGGATCGGATGACCGAGGCCTGGCACGATCCGGCGCGCCGCGCGAAAGGCGCGCACGGCCTCTTGCGCGCGGGCGGCATAGGCTGCGTCGTCGTCGCTGTCGGACAGCTCGCCGATCTCGTCGCGGGTAAAGGCCGCGGCGTTCTGCATGGTGCCGAGAAAATGGTTCCCCGCGCCCAGCAAGCCCGCGGCCACCGCACCCTGAAGCGATTCCGGCGCGCCGAGAATGGTCATCCGCGCGGCGATGGCGCTGGGGGTAAGGCCGTGATCGGTGGCGGTGACGATGATCGCGTTGGTCATCGCGCGGGTGCGGGCATCCGGCTCTTTCCCCGTGGCGGTGAAATAGATCATGTCGACGAAATCCATCTTGCCCAGGATCTCATCGGCCAGATCGCGCCCGCGCACATAGATGCGGTCGCGGGTGGTGAAACCGATGTCCGTCTTTACCGTCATTGCCTTGCCTTTCCTTCTATCTCGGTCGGAGCGCGCAGGATCACCGCGTCAAGCACCGTCGCACCCGCCGGACCGGCGCGCACCGGATTGAGATCCATCTCCGCGATGTCGCCGCGCGCACCCAGGGCGGCCAGGATCACGAGAAGATCGGCCAGCGCGCCCAGATCGGCGCCGGGGCGGCCGCGCAGCGGACCCAGCAGTGCGCGTCCGCGGATCTCGTCGATCATCGCCAGCGCCTCGTCCCGCCCAAAGGGCGCGGCGCGGTGCGTGACGTCAGAAAGCGCCTCGACCATCACGCCGCCGAGGCCGAAGCTCACCACCGGGCCGAACACCGGATCGCGGTGCAGTCCCGCCATCACCTCGACGCCCGGCCCCTGTTCCATGCGCTCAACCAGAGCGCGCTCCAGCCTGTGCCCCTGTGCTGAAAGCGATGTCATCATCGCGCCCCAGGCCGCCGCCAGCGCCTGCTCATCCATCAGCCCGACGGCCACGGCCCCGGCTTCGGTCTTGTGCAGAAGACCGGGCACCAGCGCCTTGAGCACCACCGGAAAGCCGATCCCGCGCGCCGCCTCGCCTGCCTGTCTGGCACTGGTCACGACCCGTCCTTCGGGCACGGTCAGACCCAGGTCGGCCAGCACCGCCTTGGCGGCAGCCTCGTCAAGCTCGCCGGGCGGAAATGCGGGTAGAGCAAGCGTGGAGGTCCCCGAGGGGCTCCAGTCGCCGCGCCAGATCAGCCGCTTCAACGCCGTCACTGCCTTGCCGAGGCTGCGAAAAGGCGCCAGCCCTGCCGCGTTCAGCGTGGCATAGCCAGCGGCGCGATGCCCGCTCATCCAGACCGGCAGGAGCAGAGCCGGGCTGTCCGGCGCCAGCGCGACCATGTCGTCGGCGGACCGGTCGGTGATCGGGCCGTAGTCGGCGGGAATCGGCAGAAGCACAACATCGGTGGCCGGGTCCCGCGCCACCAGCGACAGGCAATCGCGGTTGAGCTTGTCTTGGGTGAAGACCTGGGTGGTCAGGTCCACCGGGTTATCGACCGCCGCATAAGACGGGGCCAGCGCACGCAACCCCGCGCGGGTGCCGGGGGCCAGTTCGGACAGGATCAGCCCGGCGCTGCCCACCATATCGGCGGCCAGCGCCGCTGTGCCACCCGAGAAGGAATAGACGCAGATCCCCCGCCGCGGGGCGATGCCGACGCGCTCGAACAGCGCCACCGTATCGATCAATTCGTCCAGATCCTCCACCTCGACGATGCCATGCTGGCGAAACAGTGCCGAGGTGACCGCCGCCGATCCGGCAAGCGCGGCGGTGTGCGAACGGGTGGCAGCAACGCCATAGTCCGACTTGCCCACCTTCATCGCCACCACCGGCTTGCCGGCGCGAGCAGCGGCGCGGGCAGCTGCCAGAAAGCGCGGCCCGTCGCGGAAGCCTTCGGCGAGAAGGGCGATTACCTTTATGTCGGGATCGCCCACCATGTGGTACACGACATCGGCCATGGTCAGGTCGGCTTCGTTGCCGGTAGAGCACCACAGGCCAACGCCGATACCCCGTTCGCTTGCCTGGATGAAGGCGCGGCCAAGTCCGCCGCCCTGGGTGACAAGCCCAATGCCGCCGCCCAGCGTGTCGTTCTTGAATACCGGTGAAAAGGTCAGCCCAAGGCGGCGGTTGATGTTGCTCAGCCCTGGCGAGTTCGGCCCGTAGATGCGCATCCCGCTTTGCCGGGCGATTTCAGCCATCTCGGCTTCGACGGCACGGCCCTCATCCCCGGTTTCGCCAAAGCCAGAGGTGAAGACCACCGCAAACCCCGTTCCTGCTGCCGCGCAATCGCGCAAGGCGCCCACCACCGCATCGGCTGGAAGGCACACCACCGCCACATCGACGGGGCCAGGCAAGGCCGACATTGCAGAATAGGCGCGCAAACCATGCACCCTTTCACGCCCGGGGTTGACCGGAAAGATCTGCCCATCGAAGTCGGAATGCTCGGCAAGGTTCAGCAAGGTGTCGCTGCCCACGCTACGGGGCCTTTCACTGGCGCCCAGGATCGCCACGCTGCGTGGCGACAAGAGCCGCGAAAGATCGGGAAAGTCGCGGGCGACCACCGGCTCAGCCACCTTGCGGCGCCCGCCGGACGAGCAGTTTCCAGACCCCTTCCACCACGGTTTCGCCACGCTGGTTGATGACCTCGCGCCGGAACGACAGGATGCCGCGTTCGGGTTTCGAAGTCTCGCGCTTCTCGGCTACGGTAACGCGCACGCCAATCGTGTCGCCGATGAAGGTGGGGTTGGGAAAGCTGCACTGCATGTCGAGCAACCCCAGAAGCGAGGGTTCCAGGAACGTGTTCATCAGCATCCGCGTGGTCAGCCCGGACATCACCGACACCACCAGAAGCCCGTGCGCGATACGCTGGCCAAAGGCCGAATCGGCGGCATATTCGGCATCGACGTGCAGCCGGTTGAAGTCGCCTGACAGGCAGGCGAAATTAGCCACGTCGGCCTCGGTGATGGTACGGGTGGGGCTATCGAACTGGTCGCCTTCGTTCAGGTCCTCCCAGTAGAGTTGCTGGCCCTTGAGGGCCGAAAGATCGGGCCGTGTCATTGGGTTTCCTCCTCTGGCAGCGCTAGCACTGCCTCTTTCAGTTCAGCCTTGAGAACGCGGCCGGTCAGGTTGCGCGGCACCGCCGTCATAAAGACCACGCGCCGCGGGCGCTTGTATCGGTCAAGCCGGGTTTCGGCATGGGCGATCACATCGGCCGCTGTCAGCTGCGCGCCCGGCGCGGGCACGATCACTGCGCAGATCGCCTCGGTCCAGTGCGGATCGGGCAGGCCGATGCAATGCGCCTCGGCAATCGCCGGGTGGCCGGCCAGCGCCTCCTCGATCTCGGGGGCGTAGACATTGATGCCGCCGCTCTTGATGATGTCGCGCTTGCGACCCGTGAACCAGAGCAGCCCTTCGTCGTCGATCCGGCCCAGATCGCCCACGGTCAGATAGTCGCCGCGCCGGGTTTCAGCGGTCAGCGCCTCATCCTTGTAATACCCGTCGTAGCGGCTTTCGCTGCGGGTGCAGATCTCGCCGACCTCGCCCTGCGGCACCTCGTTTCCATCGTCGTCCAGCAGTTTGAGTTCCACCCCGAAGAAGGGGCGGCCGACGCAGTTGCCCGCAAGGTTGCGGCGCAGATCCCGAGCGGTCAGGTTGGCATAGGGTCCTGCTTCGCTGGAGGCGGCATAGATCATCAGCGCATCGCCGAACTTGTCGAGCGCGGCACGCTTGAGGTCGAGATACATCTCGCCGCCGCCAGATTGCAAAGTCCCCAGCGACGACAGATCGGCGCTCGCGAACCCCTCGGCCTCGACCATCCGCTGGAGCATGGCGGGCAGCAGCATGGTGGCGGTCAGCCGCTCGTCTTCGATCAGCCGTAGCGCGGCGGCCCCGTCGAAGCGGCGCATCAGATAGACGCTGGCACCCAGATAAAGCGGCAGCAGCGTATAGGTGCAGCCGGCCGACAGGCAGATCGGCAGCGCCGACAGCGCCCGGTCGTCGGGGCGGAAACGCTGCTCGATGGCGCGTTCCTCCATGCCGAAGAGACTGCGCAGCGCGCCCTTGGGCTTGCCGGTGGTCCCCGACGTGTGCAGCATGATCGTGGTGCCGTCCTGCCCTTGCGGCGGATCGGGCGGTGTGTCTGCCAGAAGGTCCGACAGGCGCGGCAGTCCTTGCGGGGCCCCGTCGCCGATGGTGACGATGTCGTCCACCACGGTCCGGAACAGATCGGCATGATCCAGCGCCGCATCGCCCAGCAGCAGGGTTTTGCTGTCCGAGCGGGCAACCACATCGGCCATGACTTCGGGCGCGATGCGATAGTTGATCGGTGCGGGAATTGCGCCTAGCCCCGTCACCGCCACATAGGCGGCAAGGAAATCGGGATGATTTTCCGAGATCACCGCCACCTTGTCGCCCGGTCCGATGCCGCGCCGCGCCAGCACCGTCATCATCCGTTCCACCCGGTCAAGGAAATCCGTATAGGTCTGGCTCCTCCCCTCGAACACCACCGAGGGTTTCGTGGGGAACCGCCGCGCGTTCAACCTCAGGGCCTGGAGAAAGGTCATCGGCATGGCCGCCTCCTCAGGTGAAGGCCGAGATCCCGAGAACCTCGCGCCCTATGATCAATGTCTGGATTTCCGATGTGCCTTCGGGGATCAGCCCGCCGCGCGTGTCGCGGAACAACCGTTCGACGGGGTAGTCGGTCGAATAGCCCAGCCCGCCGTGCGCCTGCAGCGCCATCGAGGCCACCTCATGCGCCGCCTCGCTGGCATAGAGCTTGGCAATCGAGCATTCCTTGCGCCCAGGCAGACCCGCGTCCAGCGCTTGGGCGGCACGGTCAGTCAACGCGCGCGCCGCTTCGGTGCGGATGGTCATGTCGACGATCAGCTTCTGCACCAGCTGATAGCTTCCGATCACGTTGCCGAACTGCTTGCGCGTCTTGACGTAATCGGTGGACAGGTCCAACGACCGCTGCGCCGCGCCCACCGCGCCCGCCGCCACGTTGAGCCGGCCATAATTCAACCCCGTAAGGATCGCCTTGAGGCCCTTTCCCGCAGGACCCAACAGGTTTTCCTTTGGCACCTTTGCGTCTTGAAAGGCCAGCTGCGATGTCGCGGTGGCCTTGATGAACATCGTGCCCACCCGCGAAGCTTCGAAATCGGTCTCCTCGAGGTCCACGATGAACAGACTCAGATCGCCATCACAGCCTTCCGTGAATGTCCGTGCCACCAGGATTCCGACCCGGCCGTTGACGCCGTTCGTCGTCCACAGCTTGCCGCCATTGATCAGCCAGTGGTCGCCCTTGTCCTCGGCGCGGGTCTGCACCGAGGCAACATCAGAGCCGTGGTCGGGTTCGGTGATCCCCACCCAGACCGGCATCTGGCCAGCCATGACGGGTTTCAGCCACTTTTCCTTCTGGCGCGCATCGCCCAGGTGGTGGAACAGTGCGATCACGATGTTCACGGTGTTGAGCAGAACCCGGAGTGAAAGCCAGCGGTATCCTGCTTCCTCCATCATCATCGCCCAGGTGCGATAGCTGAGGCCGTAGCCACCGGCCTCTTCCGAGAGAAGCCCGCCAAGATAGCCGAACTGGCGTAGCTCGCCCATTATCGCCCAGGGCAGATCGCCCGTCGCCTCGCATTGCGAGATGCGCTCTTCGGTCAGCTCGCGCGCCATGAAGCCCCGGATGCTGTCTCGCAGCATCCGCGTCTCTTGATCCTCGACACAGGCGGAGGCCGGGACATGTTTAGCCATATCGCCCCCCGGTGATGTGAAGCGTCTCGCCCGAGATGTATTCCGCCGCATCCGAGGCGAGGAACACCACGCCGTTGGCGATGTCGCGTTCGTTGCCAAGGCGCTGCACGGTATTCATTGCCAGAGCGCGCGACTTTATCCGGTCGTAGTTTGGAAGCGCCTCGATCATCTCGGTGGCGATGAACCCCGGCGCGATGGCATTTACGGTGACATTGAAGCGCCCCTGTTCCATCCCCAGCGCCCGGGTGAAGCCGATGATGCCGGCCTTGGCGGCGGCATAGTTGGTCTGTCCCGGATTGCCGAGATAGGCGCGAGAGGAGATGTTGATCACCCGGCCCCACTTCTGTTCCATGAAGTACGGCACCACGGCGCGCGAGCAGGTATAGGCACCCTTCAGGATCACGCCCACAACAGCGTCCCAGTCCTGTTCGGGCATCTTGGTGATGTAGTTGTCGCGCGGAAATCCGGCATTGTTGACCAGGATGTGGACGGCGCCAAATGCTTCGATCGTGCGCGAGACGAGGGCTTCGACCTGTGCCTCGTTCGTGACATCGCAGACCACGCCGATCGCGTCGTATCCGTCGGCCTCAAGAGCGGCGCGGGTGGCTTCTGTGGTTTCGGGGTCGATATCGGTGATCACCACCTTCGCCCCCTCTTCGGCCAGCGCGCGGGCGGTCACTGCGCCGATCCCGCGACCCGATCCGGTGACGATAGCCACCTTGTCCTTTAGTCCCAGTTCCAAGTTACGCTCCTTCAGGTTGTCAGTATTCGCCCGAGAACACGGTTACGATCTCGGGAAAGAATGCGATCAGGGCCAAGACCGCGAACTCGGCCAGCACGAAAGGCAGCACCCCGACAAAGACCCGTTTAAGAGGTACGCCGGTGATCGAGCTGGCGACGAAAACGTTCATTCCGATTGGGGGGGTAATCAGCCCGATTTCGACCGTTTTGGTCACCAGGATGCCGAACCAGATCGGCGAATAGCCAAGCTCCATGACCATTGGAAAGACGATCGGCATGGTCAGGATCAGGATCGCCAGCTGATCCATCACGCAGCCCAGCAGGATGTAGATCAGGATCAGGATTAAAATCACCACGCCCGGCCCGATCTCAAGCCCTTGCACGTACGAAACCAGCGCCTGCGGTGCCATGGTCAGGGTGACAAAATAGCCGAAAATGTGCGCCCCGATAATAATGGTGAAGATCATTGCAGTCGGGCGCGTTGTACGTTCGAGCGCCCCCATGAATTCGCGCCAGCCCATACGTCTGAGCAACACGGCGGCAATCATGATCGCGCCAAAGCAGCCGACCGCGGCGGCTTCGGTCACGGTGACAGCGCCAGAATAAATCCCGGCCACGACAAAGACGAACAGCAGAACCACCGGCCAGATGTCGCGCAGTGACGCGAAGCGCTCACGCCACCCATGGCTTTGCACTGGTGGCGCCAGATCGCGGTTCAGCGTCGCCCAGACCATCGTGATCCCGGCAAAGCTGAGCGCGGTAATGAGACCCGGCAGAATGCCGGCAATGAACAGCCCGCCGATCGAGGTTTCGGTGATGATACCGTAAACCATCAGCACAACCGAAGGCGGGATCATGATCGACAACGTCCCGGCGGCCGCAACCGTGCCTACGATCATGCCGCGGTCATAGCCATATTTCTCAGCCTCGGGCGCGACGGTGCGCGCCATCGTGGCCGTCGCCGCGGTGGACGAGCCCGAAACCGCCCCGAAGCCTGCGCTGGTAAAGACCGTGGCCACGGCCAGTCCGCCGGGCAAATGGCCCACCCACCTGTTGGCGGCGCGGAACATGTCCGACGAAATCCGACTGGCCGACAGGATCTCGGCCATCAAGATGAACAAGGGAATGGCGGTCAACAGCCAAGAGGCGGTGTTGCGATACGGGGCCACCGACAGGATGCCGAGCGCCAGATTGAGCCCGCCGATCAGATACAGGCCGACGGTGCCGGCGATGCCCATCGCGAAGCCTATCGGCATCCCGACGACGAGAAGCCCCGCCAGCAATAGCGACACAGGTGCAAGAAATTCCATACTCAGCCAATCCGATCCGAAGCGCCGCGAAGGTGCTGAACGTCACCCGCCGCATTTACGAGAAGGCGCAGAACGATCAGCACGCAGCCAATCGGCGCAATCACAAGCGTGGTGACGAGAGGCGCGTCGATGTCGCCGGATGTGCGATATCCGAAGTCCCACGCCTTAAGCGCCTCGCGCGAGGCACCGTAACAGATCAGCGCAAAAAACGCGGCCGCTGCCAATCGCAAGACGACATTGAAACCGGCCCGCAGCCCTTCGGGCAGAGCATCAAACACTATCCCCACTCGCACGTGGCCATCATACATTTCCAGATAGCTCAGGCTTCCGAACACGATGATGGGCATCAGATATAGCTCTGTAGCGCCAATGACCCCTTCGATCGGGTCATTCAGGATATAGCGCGTAAAGACCTGTATGAGGATCAGCACCAGCATGACCATCATCGCAGCGCGCGACAGCCAGTTCATCCCGGTATCCACCCGGTCCATCGCTCGGCCCAGAGGACCGTGCAATCCAACTCTCGGCGACGGCACGGCGTCCTCTCGGGGATCAAGATCGTGACGGGACACGGTTGCGCGCCTTACTGCGTCTGGTGCTTTTCGATGTTCGCACGAAACATCTCCAGCACTTCGCCCGCAGGCAGTCCGCGCTCTTGCAGACCAGAGACCCAGGCATCGAACACCGGCGCTGTGGCCGATTTGACCTTTTCGCGCTGCGCTTCATCCAGAACGATGACCTCGATACCGCTGTCCCGCATCTTGTCCTCAAGCTCGGCGGCCGATCGGTCGGTTTCTTCGGCAACTCGCTGCATCGCCTCCTGCGACGCCTGTTGAATGGCCTGTTGATGCTCTGGCGACAGATCCTGCCAGACCTCCTCGCGGATCGCGTAGGGCGCCCAATACACAAAAACATCCAGACCCAGAACGGCGGTATCGATTACCTCGTCCAGCTTGTAGGAATAGATGCTGGTGGTGGGAAAGATCGTGCCGTCGACGGTGCCGGTGCGGATGGCCTGATAGGTTTCCGGGCTGGGAATATCAACCGGCGCGCCCCCTAGGGCCTTGACCGACTCCGCCATGTTCCCGGCAATGGTTTTCAGTTTCAGCCCTTTGATGTCATCAATGCCGCTAACATCCTGGTCGCGGGTGAACAGGTTGTAGGTCGAGGTCATTACACCCCAGACTGGGCGCATCCCGTTGGCCAGGAAGTCGTTTTGCAGGATCGGATCCGACGTCACCGTTTCAAAAAAAGCGGGCGTCCCGACAACGCTCTGCGAGAAAAGGCCAGGAAGCGTGTGCACGCCCGCCAGCGGCATCGTGCCCCCGTTATAGGCCGGCGGAACATAGCCGATGTCCACCACGCCTGTCTGCACCATCGAGAACATATCGCGCAGCGAACCCAACTGACCGGCACCGAAATACTGAAACTTGACCTCGCCATCGGTCAGCTCGGTTACGCGGTCCATCCAGTAGGTGGTGCCGGTCTCGACGATGTAGTGGCCGGGCGGAAAGGTATCTGCAACCTTGAGTGTCACTTCGGCCGCCGCAATTTGCGGCATCGTTCCGACCGCGATCACCAGCGCCGCCCCTGCGGCAAACCGATCGAGTTTTGTGTTTCTTGTCATGGCAGTCTTCCTCCCTGTGGCGTTGTCGATCAGCGCACCATGGTGCGGTGAACCGGTCAATGTTTATGGGTGGCCGGGAGCGCAACTGTCGCGAGATCACACATATATGCGAATACGCGAACTGAATCCGCGGCGACGCAACAGAGAAGATCGAACGCCAATCGTGGGTGGGAATCTCCAGCGCTTTCACGGCCGAAAGAAAGGATTCCGTGGCCTGCCGATCAACAGTAAGCGGCGGCTGCGCCCCACGTTGTAGATGAGCTCCGGCACTGCGAGGTGATATCCATCTCATGATGGGGAGTGTGTTTCGCAATGTGCGCGACAAATTCGTTTCTCAGATCTCTGGGCGTCGAGATCTACGGGTCAGGTCATCGGCGCTGGCCGGACGACGTGAAGGCTCGCGCTGTGGCAGAGACTTTGGAGCCGGGAGCGACCGTGAATGCGATTGCCGAGCGATATGACATCCGCCCAAACCAGCTCTCGGCTTGGCGGCGTCTGGCAAAGCAGGGCCAGCTGGTTCTTCCTCCGGCGGAACTCGGAGAGCCGGTCTTCGCGCCTCTGGTCATTTGCGATCCGACTGAGACGCCCGAGCTTTCCGACGCGAAGCCCCAGCAGGTGATCCGGATCGTCAAGGGAACAACCCGGATCGAGCTGTCTTCTGACACGTCGGCAGGTCAGATCGCCGCGATCGTGCGCACTCTGGAAGCGCCTGCATGCTGATGCCGTCTCAAGGGGTCCGCATCCTGGTGGCGACGAAGCCGGTAGACTTCCGCAAGGGGCATGATGGACTGGCAGCCTTGGTGCAGTCGACCTTGACCGAAGATCCGTTCACCGGGACGGTCTTTATCTTTCGGGCGAAGCGCGCAGACCGGATGAAGATCCTGTTCTGGGACGGCAGCGGTCTCGTCATGGCCTACAAACGGCTGGAGGAGAGCACCTTCACCTGGCCCGCGATCCGGGATGGTGCGATGACCCTGAATCGCGCCCAGTTCGAGGCGCTGTTCGCCGGGCTGGACTGGCGGCGGGTGCGGTCTCTGGAGACGCGCGCCCCCGCTGTGGCAGAGTGACTCAGGGCGGGGAAAGCCGGTCTGACGAACGCAGGAGCGGGGTATGATCCCCCCATGTCCAGCGCCCTATCCCTCGACCTGTCGGCCATTCCGGAAGACCAGCGTGACGCTGTTCTGGCCGTCCTGCGCGAGCGTGATGCACTCAGGGAAGCCAACAAGCGCCTCGAGCACCTCGTCGCCGAACTGAACCAGGTCGTGCATGGCAAAAGGTCCGAGAAACTGAGTGAGGACGAGCGGCAGCTGGCCTTCGAAGATCTGGAAACTGCCGTCGTCGAGGCAGAGGCCCAGCAGGATGAAGACGCCACGGCCTCGTCCGGTCCGCGGCGATCCAAGGTCGCCCGCCGCAATCGGGGCAATCTGCCTGAGAGCCTCCCCCGGATCGAGCAGATGATCGAGCCGGCCAGCCTGGAGTGTCCCTGCGGCTGCGGCACGATGCACCGGATCGGCGAGGACCGCAGCGAGCGGCTGGACATCGTGCCGGCCCAGCTCCGCGTCATCGTGACGGTTCGACCCAAGTATGCCTGCCGTGCCTACGCCGAAGGGGTCACCCAGGCGCCAGCCCCTGCCTTCCTGATCGAGGGCGGGCTGCCGACCGAGGGCGCCATTGCGTATGTGCTCGTCGCCAAGTTCGCCGACCATTTGCCTCTCTATCGCCAGAGCCAGATCCTCGCGCGTTCCGGGATCGACCTTCGGCGCAGCACGCCCGCCGATTGGGTCGGCACCGCGGCCTTCCACCTTGCCCCGGTGGTCGACCGGCTCGCCGAGCACCTGAAGGGCTCGGGCAAACTCTTCATGGACGAAACGACGGCGCCGGTTCTGGAGCCCGGGCGAGGCAGGACGAAGACTGGCTTCCTCTGGGCGCTGGCCCGAGATGATCGGGGCTGGGGCGGCGATGACCCGCCCGGCGTGGTCTTCACTTACCGCCCGAGCCGCGCCGGCGTGAACGCGGAGCAGATCCTGCAGGGCTTCGACGGCATCCTGCAGCTGGACGGCTATCCCGGCTACGATCGGCTGACGCGCCCCTCGCGCAAGGGCGGCGCGCCGATCACGGTTGCGCACTGCTGGGCACATGCCCGCCGGAAGCTGAAGGAAGTCTTCGACCGTGATGGATCGGAGATCGCCGCCGAGGGGCTGCGCCGGATCGCCGAGTTCTACCGGATCGAAACCGAGATCCGCGGCATGGGACCGGGACAGCGCCTGTCGGCGAGACAGACACGCACCGCGCCGCTGGTGGCCCAGTTCGGCGAATGGTTGCAGAGCCAGCGCCGCCGGATCTCCGCCAAGTCCCGCCTCGGAGAGAAACTCGCCTATATCCACCGGCAGTGGGACGGGCTACAGACCTTCCTGCAGGACGGACGCGTCGAGATCGACTCCAATGCCGTGGAGAATCTCATCAGGCCGATCGCCCTGACGCGGAAGAACGCACTCTTCGCCGGCCACGACGAAGGTGGTCGGACCTGGGGCCGCATCGCCTCGCTCATCGCCACAGCAAAGATCAACGAAATCGTACCCTTTGTCTATCTCAAGGCGACGCTCGAGGCGATCGCGGCAGGGCATCCCGCGAACCGGATCGACGAGTTGCTACCCTGGAACTTCAAGCCGTCGAGCTGAACTCCGGTGGGGCGTAGACGCCGCTTACGATCAACACGATGATGGTCGGCCTCTTTCGCGGCGCCTCTCTTCAAGCCGGTATTCTTGGGGCGGGCCGAAACCGTGGTCGCACTGCTCTGGGCAGCGCATCCTACACCGCCCGGCCTTCGGGGATGCCGGTGCTAACGACGCCCCGCCGGTCAGGCTCAACCTTGAGCCTGACGCGAAGAGGCTATTTCCGCCGCCTGAAAACGGACCCTGACATTGGCAAGTGGCGCGTTTCGTCCGCGCCCCCCAAGTCCCGTCTTCGTCAAGCCGGGCCATTTTTTACGGCGCTGGCTGATCCAGGCGGTCAGGCGGTCAGGGACTGTTGACCCATCTTCTTCAGATTTCGAACGATTTCTTCGTGCATGATCCCTACGATCTCTTTTTCGGATCTCAAGATAACATCAGTTGGAGCGCCAACCCCGACAGCGAAAAGCCGCGAGTTCAGATGGTTAGGAAACGGCATGGAAATCAAGCCGCTCCCTTGAACCACCTGATCGGTTGAGAGGTAATAGCCCTTGGCACGGGTTTCTGCCAACGAGGCCACGAAAGCTTTCACATCCACTGCCGGTTTGTCGGGCGCGCGATAGGCGTTGATCCTGCGGAACAGACTGCGCACTTCGTCGTCACTGAAACGACTCATCAGAACGCGCCCGACACCTGAGTTACCCAGCGGACGACGTGTCCCGAGCGATATGTGGTGGATCGGCGAATCTTTCGGGCGGACAACTTGCACGTACTCGGCTTCGTCCCCATTCTTGGTTGCCAGAACCACCACATGCCGTGTGCGTTCCGAAATTGCCTTGAGCAGCCGGTGGATGGTGCCTTCGCCGAACAGATCTGGATTCATCCACGACCCTAAAAGCGGAACGCGCTCGGTGGGAAAATAACTCTTCTTTCGGGCATCGTGGGTCAGAAATCCAAGCTTCACCAAGCTTTTGAGCAGCGCCGAGGTACTTGACTGCGGGTACCCCAGTTCCTTGGACACTTCCACGACCGAAAGCGGTCGCTGAACTTCATCGAAATACACCAAAGTCTGACAGGTGCGCGCCACCGATTTCACAATTTGATCGCCGCCTGTTCTTGCTGAAGTCTGATGCGCGGTTTCCATGATCTCCTCCCTTCGTGTGCAGTTATATGCACAGCGTTCCATACGGAAGGATGGCCGCGCTTGTAAATTCTGTCAACTGTTAGAAAACTGCCGGGGGCACGCCGCAAGCGGCTTGGGGATCAGGAAAGATTTCGGGTTCGGTTGTCAGTGGCCTCCTCGATTGGCGGGTATGATCACACCGTCAGCGGCGACGGCTCCCTGCCCGCTTGCTCCGACGATCAATGGATTGACATCAATGGTCTCAAGCGCGGCCCCGTGATGGGCGGCAAAAGCAGACAGTCGGGCAAGGGCGCCGGCGAGGGCGTCGATGTCGCGTTCGGGCGCGCCCCGGAA
This sequence comes from Sulfitobacter alexandrii, assembly GCF_001886735.1. NCBI lineage: Bacteria > Pseudomonadati > Pseudomonadota > Alphaproteobacteria > Rhodobacterales > Roseobacteraceae > Sulfitobacter > Sulfitobacter alexandrii. Next base: position 98,881 of record NZ_CP018081.1, on the reverse strand, counting down.
TGCGTCCAGCAGTTTGCGGCTGCGGATTTCGTCAATCATACGGCGCGCTTCGACAGGTCCGAATGGTGCGACGCGGAAAGACACGTCTTCGAGGGCCTCGACAAACACCCCGCCCAGACCGAACATGACCACCGGGCCGAAAGCCGGGTCCTGGGTCACGCCGAGTATAGCCTCCAGTCCAGGTGCTGCCTGTTCCGCCACGACCAGCCCGTCGATCCGCGCACCGGGCATCTTCTCGGACGCCAATTCCAAGATTCGTGCCCCGGCAGAGCGGACATCTTCGGCCGAACGCAGATCAAGCGCGACGCCCCCGATGTCGGATTTGTGCAAGATGTCGGGCGAGGCAATCTTCAGCACGACCGGGAATCCCATTTCTTGCGCTGCCTGAGCTGCCGCTTCGGGGGTGGTGGCCAGGGTTTCGCGCACGATCCCGATTCCGGCCTCTGCAAGCAGGGCCTTGGCCTCGATCTCGTTCACAATTCCGTCCGGCAACGGCGACAGGTTGGAGAGTTCGGGTATCGGGTCCTTTTCGCCTGCCCGCGCGAAGGAACGGGCAAAATAGCGCAATGCGGCCATCGCCCGGACTGCACGGGTCGGTTCCTCGAACACGATGAACCCCGACTTTTCGTACGCGGCGCGCCCCTCTGGCTCTGTCAGCGAACAGAACAGCATTGGCCGATCGGGATATTTCTCGCGAATGCGCTCCAGTCCGCGCCGAATGGCTTCGTTCAGGTCGGCGACAAGTCCGACCGTCGACATGAAGATGATGGCCCCATCGATCTCGCCGTCACCAAACAACACATCCATGTTGGTTTCCAGAAGATCGATCTGGTTGACCAGCTGCGCCGTCACATCGACCGGGTTTCGGACACCGGCAAATGGCAGCACCTCTTTCAGCTTTTTCTGTGCATGATCGGGAAGCGCAGGCACGTCCAGTTTCAGCTTTTCGGCTTCGTCGGCCATCAGCACCCCGACCCCGCCCGAGACTGTCACAAGGCCCAGCCGGTCGCCCTGCATCATCGACGCGGATTCGGCACAGGCATAAGTCACATCGAACATTTCATCGACCGATTGCGCCCGGTAAACGCCGTACTGCCGGAACGCCGCGTCATAAACCGCGTCTGCCCCAGCCAATGAGGCGGTATGCGACTGCGCGGCCTCTGCTCCGACCGCGCTGCGCCCGACCTTCATCATGACCACCGGCTTTCCCCGGGCCCGCGCCAGCTCAAGTGCCTCGACCAGCCTGTCGCGATCGGTTGCCCCTTCGAGATATCCCATGATGACGCGGGTATCGTCATCCTGCGCGCAATAGGCCACGGCATCGGCAAAATCGACATCGCAGGAATTGCCCGTCGTCGCCCAGATATTGACCCCAAGTCCGCGCATTCGAACGAGCGTCATGCAATACGAGCCGAACGCGCCGCTTTGACTGACGATCGACACGCCGCCGGGTTTTGGCAGGTGTTTTTCGACCCCGGGCGTGAATGTCGCATAGAGGTTGTGGCGCACATTCGCGATGCCAAGGCAGTTCGGCCCCACAAGCCGCATGCCGCCCTCGCGCGCGATGTCGACCATGCGCGCCTGAAGGGCGGCCCCGTCGGCATCGACCTCCGAGAACCCCGAACTGAAGATCACCGCCCCCCGCACACCTTGGGCCGCGCACTGTTCGACCGCCTGAACGGCCAGCGGCGCGGGCAGCGCGATCACGGCCAGGTCCGGTGTCGTGGGTGCCTCCGAGATCGACGGATACGCCGTCAGGCCCTGCACCTCTGGCGATTTCGGGTTGATAGGCAGGATCGGGCCGTCGAAACCGTGCCGCTTGAGAAAATCCACCGGCCTTCCGCCGATGCGCTTGGGATCGCTTGAGGCGCCAATCACCGCTACCGAGCGAGGGTTGAAAATGGCATCCATTCCATGAATTCGCATGGGACTTCCTTTGATGTTCGTAACTAGTAGGATTTTGGCAGGCCGAGGGCATGTTCCGCGATAAACGAAAGCACCAGCTGCGGGGTGACCGGCGCGATGCGGAACAGGATGGCCTCGCGAACAAGACGCTCGACATGGTATTCCTTGGCGTATCCGAACCCCCCGAAGGTCAGCTGCGCGGTCTGTGTCGCCTTCACCGCCGCTTCGGCGGCCAGATATTTTCCTGCGTTGGCTTCATTTCCGCAGGGCTTGCCCGCGTCGTAGAGCGCGCCGGCGTGCATCGCCATCAGGTTGGCCGCCTCCAGTTCCGCCCAGCTGGCGGCCAGGGGGTGCTGTACACCCTGATTCTGACCGATTGGTCTGCCAAAAACGACGCGCTCATTGGCGTAATCCGCGGCGCGCCGAAGCGCATTCCGCCCGATTCCGACTGCTTCAGCGGCAATTAGAACCCGTTCGGGGTTCAGCCCGTGCAGGATCTGACGAAAGCCCTGGCCTTCTTCGCCGATCAGATCCCCGGCGGGGATCGGAAGCCCGTCGATGAACAGTTCGTTCGAGTCGACACATTTGCGGCCCATCTTTTCGATCTCGCGCACGGTGACGAAAGATCGGTCCAGATCGGTGTAAAAAAGGCTTAATCCTTCTGTCGGTTTCTTGACGTCCTCAAGCGGGGTCGTGCGCGCCAGCAACAGGATCTTGTCGGCCTCCTGGGCGGTTGAAATCCAGACCTTCTGGCCGTGCACCACATATCGGTCACCCTGTCGCACGGCGCGTGTTTTCAGTTTGGTGGTGTCCAGACCGGTTGTCGGCTCGGTCACCCCGAAACACGCACGTTCATCGCCTGCCACCAAAGGCGGAAGGTATTTCTTTTTCTGGTCATCGGTGCCGAATTTCACGACTGGGTTCAGACCGAAGATATTCATGTGAATCGCCGATGCGGCGCTGTTGCCGCCGCCGGATTCCGCAATGGCCTGCATCATGATCGCGGCATCGACGATGCCAAGACCGGCACCTCCGTACTCTTCGGGGATTGCAATCCCCAGCCAGCCATCGCGGGCCAGCTTTTGATGCAGCTCTCGCGGGAAACCGCCTACGCGATCGCGTGTCAGCCAGAATTCGTCGTCGAATTCTTCGCAGATCCGCAGGATCGCATCGCGGATTCCCTGCTGTTCGGATGTCATCTGATAGGTCATGATTTTCTCCTCACGTCTTGCAGACCCGGCTCAGCGGCCCGGTTCGGCCACAGTGCCTTGTTCGATTAGGGTGTCGATTTGCCCGGTGTCGTACGCGAGCTCTTGTAAAATCGCCCGGGTGTCAGCACCCAGTTCGCGGCGCCCAAGCCAGCGCAGCCGTCCCGGCGTCTTGTCCAGCTTTGGCACGGGTCCGACGACCTTGGTGTCGTCGCCCTCCACCCCAACAATGTCCCTTCGCGCGGCGATCTGCGGATCGGCCAGGATGTCATCGACGTCATAGACCATCGCAGCCACGGCATCGTGGGCCTGGAAGATGTCAATCGCCTTCTGCGCGTCATGCTGTGCCACAAATGCGCCGAGACGGTCCACAATCTCGTCCATGTGCTCCGCGAAGCCATCGAGGCTTTGGAATTGCGGCTGTTCCGCCCATTCCTTTCCGCCCGCGGCTTCCAGAAGCCGCCGCCCGGTCGCGGCACTGCCTGCGCTGATTGTGACCCATTTCCCGTCGCGGGCGCGAAACACCCCCGCCGGGGCGTAGGAATTGGGCGCCTGGAGCCCGTTTCGGTCAACCGGCAGCCCCGCGCCGGTTCGCGTCGGAACGTGATAGTCGATCAGGCGCAACAGCGGCTCGAAAATAGCCAGGTCCACCACTTGCCCCCGGGCGCGGCCGTTCTGCACCGCATGCAGCGCCATCATCGCGCCGTAGGCCGCCATCAGGCCTGTGGTCGAATCCGCAGCGGGAAAGCCGGGGTGCATCGGCGCGTTGTCGGCAAAGCCGGTGATGTGCGCCAGTCCGCTCATGGCCTCGCCGGCCCGACCGAAACCCGGCCACGAGGCGCGCGGCCCCGTCTGGCCATAGCCCGAGATCCGCACGATCACCAGATCGGGGTTCCACTCATGCAGGACCTCTGGGGCCAACCCTGCCCGTTCCAGAACACCGGGTCGAAAGTTCTCGATAAGCACATGGGCGTTTTCGACCAGCCGGCGCAGAATGGCGCGGCCGTCTTCACTCTTCCAATCCAGCGCCATCAGACGCTTGTTTCGTGCCAGGGTCTTCCACCAGGCGCCAACGCCATCACTGGCCCGCGCGCTCAGTACCCGCAGCATGTCACCCTGCCCCGGACGCTCGATCTTGACCACGTCGGCGCCAAAATCGGACAGCAATGCGCCGCACATCGGTGCTGCGATCACATGCCCCAGTTCAATCACCCTGACATCGCTCAGTGGCCCATTTTCCATTTTCACGTGTCTGCCTCGTTCTGCGAATTTTCCGACGTCAAGCCCTAGTTTGCGGCTCTGAAAGCCTCATTCTGCTCGGAACTAGAATCCATTGCGAGAACAATCGAACAACCGTTAGATCGCCGAAACGAGCCGATGTTTTTTCACTTGACGGAGGAAAGAATGGCAGAGCCAAACACGAATCGAATGACGGCATGCCGGCCCACGGTAGCCGACGCACTGGACGGGTTGTTCGACCCTCGCACCATTGCGGTGGTCGGCGCGTCCCGCACCAAGGGCAAGTTGGGGCAGGCCGTCATGGCCCTGCTGAAGAGCAACGGTTACAGCGGCACGATTATCCCCGTGAACCCTTCGGGCGGCGAGATCGAAGGCCTTCCGGCTGTGCGCAGTCTGGACGAGATTGACAGCCCGATCGACGTGGTTGTGCTGGCAACGCCGGTCGGGGTCGCGCTGGACGCTCTGGAGACCTGCACCAGGCTCGATGTAAAGGTCGTGGTCGGGGTCACCTCGGGCTTTTCCGAAGCCGGGGAAGAAGGGCATGACAACGAAGAGCGCTTGCGCCGGATCATGCAAGACGCGCCCTTCAGACTGGTCGGACCGAACTGCGAAGGCGTGGTGCGCCCCGCGGCGGACCTGCAACTGACCTTCAGCCCGATGTTCAACGATCTTCGGCCTGGTCCCGTGGCCATGATTTCCCAGTCCGGCGCGCTTGCGGGCCTTATGGCGTTGCGCCTGGGCGAACGCGGCGTGGGCATCAACGCCATCGTTTCCAGCGGCAACGAAACCGACCTGACCGCAGCGGACCTGCTGGATTATCTGGGCAACGACCCCCAGACGCGGGTGGTTCTTTGCTACGTCGAGGAACTGCGCGACGGACGCCGTTTTTCCGAAGCGGCCCAGCGGCTGACACAGGCGGGGAAGCATATTGTCGCGGTCAAGGGTGGGCGCAGCCGCGCCGGGTCACGCGCGGTCCAGTCGCATACCGGCGCCATGGCCGGGGACGACCGGGTGATCAGCGCGGTCTTTCGCGAAACCGGTGTCATCCGCGCCCGTGAATCCGTCGCCGCCGTCGATGCCGTGACGGCGCTCGCCGCGGGTCGACGACCTGCCGGAAACAGGGTCGGGATCATTTCTGTCACCGGCGGGCTTGGCGTCGAAATGACCGACTTGGCCGAAAGCGCCGGCTTCGAGGTTCCGGTGCTGGATGAAACGACGCAGACGGCGCTGTCGCGCTATGTGCCCTTTTATGGGTCGGTGACAAACCCGGTCGATCTGACCGGTGTGGTTTTGGCGAATCCCACATATGTCGGACGCTGTCTGGAGGCCGTTGCCGCCGATCCGGGCGTGGATATTGCCATCGCAATTATCACATTTGTGCCAGATCAGCAGTTCATCGAGGCCTTGGCCGAGGCGTTCGACAGCACAGACAAGCCGATTCTGATCGTCTGGACCGGTTCGGCACGCAGCAATGCCTCGGGCGAGGCGCTGCGCGAACGAGCCGTTCCTGTCTATGATTCGCCCGCTCGGGCGGCATCGGGCCTCGCCGCACTCGCGGTCGCGACAGGAGAAGTGGCATGACCCAAAGAGAAACGCTGGAAAACTGGCAGCGTGCCGGGCGCACGGTTATCCACGAGGCCGATGCGAAGGATCTGCTGCAACGGATTGGAATCCCGGTGCCCCGACGTGACCCCGACCACGGGCGCTGTGTCGCCAAGCTGTGTCACGATGACTATCCGCATAAGTCCGATCACGGGCTCGTCCGTTTGGGTCTTTCCCCCGACGAGGCGAAACAGGCCGCCGCGGAAATGGCGGAACGTTTTGCGGGCGGCACGGCGCTGATCGAGGAAATGGAAGAAGGGTCCGTGGCCGAATGGATTATCGGCTGCAAACGCGACGACACCTTTGGTCCGATCGTTCTGGCCGGTCCTGGCGGCATCCTTGTAGAACTGATTGATGCCGCCGAAATCAGGCTTGCGCCCGCCACCCCGCAAACTGCCGCGGCCATGCTGCGATCGGGTCCGGGGGCGCGGTTGCTGACTGGACTACGCGGCGCAGAACCGGCCGACAAAGATGCCCTGGCAGACCTGATTTCACGCATATCTGTTTTCTTTGCCGAGAACGCCGATCTGATCTCGGAAATTGAAATCAACCCTGTGATGGTTCGGGCCGACGGGAAGGGATTGGTCGCCGCCGATGCCTTGATCGTTTTGTCATCAAAGGCGGACGGACAGGAGAAATCAACGTGATACGTCACCCTTTTGGAGAGTTGTCACTTGGCCAGACCGGCATTTCGAGCGGTCGGACGATGACCGAAACCGATGTCGTCAATTTCTGCATGTTGACCGGGAACTGGCTGGAACTTCACTCCAACGTCGAGCACGCCAAATCGTCTCTGTATGGCCAGCGCCTCGTGCAGGGCAGCCTCGTGTTCTCGATCGTCAATGCGATGATCCCCTTCGACAGTTCCGTGCTGGCCGCTTTCTATGGCTGTGACAAGCTACGCTTTTTGCGGCCCACTTTTATCAACGACACCCTTTGGGCCCGCACCGAAATCATCGACCTGAAGGACCATGACGAAAGGCACGGCGTCGTGACCAGCAAACTGGAAGGCATCAACCAGCGGGACGAAACGGTCCTGCGCTGCGAGTTCAGCCTGCTGATCCGCAAGTCGCGTCTGGATCGCCCCGGAGAACCGGCCAAAATCCGTGCGGCGCACGACAAGACACAAGGACAGAGCGCATGAACTTTCTGACACCCGAGCAAGAGATGTGGCGCGCCACCGTCGAGCGTTTCGTCGACGAAGAGATCGGCCGCGATTATATCCGCAATTGCGACCGCGAGCGCAAATACCCCTACGAAGCCTATGAAAAAGTGGCCAAGCAGGGCTGGCTCGGCATCCTGTTTTCAGAAGAGAGCGGCGGTCTTGGCGGTGACATCATGGATTATGCCCTGATGTGCGAAGGGTTGGCCAAATACGGCTTTGACTTCTCGACCGGGTTGATGGTGGCGACGTTCACCGCGATGAATGTCGAGAAATTCGGCACGCCCGAGCAAAAAGAGCGGTACATCCAGCCCTTCCTCAATGGCGACATCCGCTTTTCGATCTCGATTTCCGAACCGGGCGCGGGGTCGGATGCGGCATCGACAAAGACCCGCGCGCGGCGCGACGGCAACGGCTGGGTCGTCAACGGGCAGAAACTGTGGTGCTCGGGCGCTGCGGCCGATAACGCAATCCTTGCAATGCTGACCCGGACCGACCCCGACGCGCCCAAACACAAGGGGCTGTCGGTTTTCCTGATCCCCAATGACACCGAAGGTCTGGACATCCGCAAGCTGCCGACCATGGCGCGCCGCGCAACCGGCACCACCGAGATTTTCGTGGACGACGTGAAACTGCCGGCCGATGCGCTGCTGGGCACGGAAAACGATGGCTGGAAGATCATCACCGACCATCTGGAACTGGAACGCGTGGCCGTGGCCGCCGCCTATGTGGGCAATGCCCAGACAGCCGTAGACGATGCTCTGCGCTACGCCCACGAACGGATTCAGTTCGACAAGCCGATCTTCGACTTTCAGGTGATCCGCCACATGCTGGCCGACATGCAGACCCAGGTCGATGCCGCCCGGCTGTTGGTTTATCGCGCCGCCAGCCTGGCCGCAGCCAAGACGCCCTGCACGCGAGAGGTCTCGATGGCAAAGCTCTATGCCTCCGAGACGCTGCAGACGGTGACGCGCAACGGAATGCAGATCCTGGGTGGCCACTCGATGCTGCCCGAAGCAGATATGGAGCGGTATTTCCGCGAAGGGATGCAAAGCACCATCGGCGGCGGAACCTCGCAGATTCAGCGTACGCTCATCGCCAAGACCATGCGCCCGGGCTAACAGTTCGGGGCGCACCGGGACAGCCCGACAAGAAGGAGAAAGAGCATATGAAGAACGGACGAGAACCGGTGGTCGTCGGCATCGCCGACGCGCCGCTGAAGGACGGCAAGTTCGTCACCAAGGCTTCGGTCCTTGGTCATGCCGCATTTGTGGCAAAAGCCGCCGTCGAAGAAGCAGGACTGAAGTTGAGCGATGTCGACGGTCTTCTGACGGCCGGCATGTGGGGGGTCCCCGGCCCCGGCCAACTGGCCACGGTGACGCTGGGCGAATATCTGGGCATCATGCCGACATTCGTCGATGGCACGAATATTGGCGGTTCGGCATTCGAGGCCCATATCGCACATGCCGCCATGGCTCTTCGCGAAGGCTATTGCGAGGTTGCGCTGATTGTCTACAGCTCGGACCAGAAATCCCTGCGCAGCCGCAATCTAGGGGGTCGGCCTTCAGTCCTGTCCATGCAGCATGAAACGCCTTACGGAATGCCCACGCCTGTGGGCGGCTATGCGATGGCCGCACAGCGCCATATGCATGAATTTGGCACCACGTCCGAGAATCTGGCCGAAATCGCCGTCGCGACGCGGAAATGGGCACAGTTGAACCCCGAGGCGACGCGTCGCGATCCGCTGTCCATTGACGACGTGCTGTCCAGCACGATGATCTCGGAGCCGCTGCATCTGCTCGATTGCTGTCTCGTCACCGACGGGGCCGGCGCCCTCGTCATGACCACCGCCGAGCGGGCCAAGGACCTCAACACCCGTCCCGTCGCGGTCAAGGGCTATGGCGAGGCGCATACCCACTGGGCCATCGGCGAAATGCCGGACCTCGCCCGCCTGCTTCCCGCGCAAAAGGCCGGGGAACGCGCAATAAAAATGGCCGGGGTGAGCCATTCGGATATCGACCTGGTCGAGATCTATGACAGCTTTACCATCACCGTGCTGCTCTCGCTCGAGGCTCTCGGCTTCTGCAAGATCGGCGAAGGCGGGGATTTCGTGTCGGGCCAGCGCACGGCACCAGGCGGGGCGTTCCCAATGAACACCAGCGGCGGCGGCCTCTCGGCGCTGCATCCGGGCATGTTCGGAATGTTCCTGCTGATCGAGGCCGTCCGGCAGCTTCGCGGCGAAGGCGGCGAGCGCCAGGTCAAGGGCGCCGAGACCGCTCTGGTGCATGGTACCGGGGGTACGCTTTCCTCAGGTGCGACCGTGATTTTGCAGAAGGGCTAAGACGATGAGCATTGAAAAACCGCTTCCGGTGATCGACCATGACAGTGCCCCCTATTGGGAGGCCACGCGCGAGGGCCGCCTCGACATCCCGCTTTGCGGCGATTGCGGCAAACATCATTTCTATCCCCGCTCTATTTGCCCGTATTGCCATTCCGACAATCTGCGCTTCAACACCGTGAGCGGACGCGGCAAGGTGCATACCTTCACCATCGCGCGCCGTCCGGCAGGGCCGACTTTCGCGGATGACGTGCCATATGTCGTGGCATTGATCGAGCTGGAGGAAGGCCCCCGGATGATGAGCCGGATCCAGACCGGCGACCCCGAGAAGGTTCATATCGGGGCCAAGGTGGAAGTGACGTTCGTCAAGGCAACCGACGAAGTGACTTTTCCCTACTTCAAAATGACCTGAGGCCAGAGGCACCGCCACTTCGGGGCCGAATGTGGAAGAGCCGTCGCAGAGGTTGTCTGCGGTGGCTCTTCGCTTTTCGGAGGTCACCCGGCGCGGCCGGGCTGCGGTGCTCCGCGCAAAAACCGCCACGCCAAGAGCCCGGCCAGCGCCAGCCCACCAACGATGTCGGCCGCAGGCGCGGCGTAAAACAGCAAGCCGGCAGCCGACAGGAACAGCAACCGGCCGATGACCGGCACCTTTCCACGAAACCAGCCGCTTGTGCCGACGCTGACGGCAAAAACCGCGGCGCAGGCCACGCCCATATCCAGTAGGATTTGCACCGTGCCGCCCTGGGCCAGTATGCCCGGCCGGAACACAAAGAGAAACGGCACCACATAGATCGCTCCGGCCAACATCAGCGCGCGACCCGCCACCCGCCAGAAATTGGCCCCTGCCAGGGCGGCGGCGGCATAGACACTGGCGCAGACCGGTGGCGTGATGGCCGACAGGATCGCATAGTAGAAGACAAAAAGATGAGCCGTCAGTTCGGGTAGGCCAAGCCGCACGAGACTGGGCGCGGCGATTGCCGCCGCCAGCACATAGGAGGCCGTCGTCGGCACGTCCATACCCAGCAAGATCGCCAGCACCGCCGCCAGCAACAGGGCCACGATCAACCCCTGACCGGACACAGAGAACAACAGGTTCGAGACTTTGACCCCGGCACCCGTCGCCGTCAGAACCTTGACGACGATGGCGGCGCAGGCTAGCAGCGCGGCGATCATCACCAACGCCCGCCCTGCTTCGATCATCCCCTCATAGAGGTCGCGCGCCAGCTTGGCCCAAGAGGCCAGCACGCCCTGCTCTCTTCCGTCACGCGCGAACGGGCGCACCACCACACAGGCCAAAACCAGTATGATAACAGCACCGGCACCTGCAAAGCTCGGCGTGTAGCCGTTGAACAGGAAGTAGACCATCGCCGCGATGGGAAGAAACAAGGGAATTGACTTGTCCGGTGCGAGGAATTCCGCCGGTTCGGGCATTTCGCTCCTCGGTGTCGGTTGCAACCCTGTGCGACGCGCATAGAGATCCACCCCGAGCCATACCGCCAGGTAGTAGAGAAATGCCGGACCGATCGCCGCAACGACAATGTCGGTATAGGGAATGTTCAGGAACTCAGCCATGATGAAGGCCGCTGCCCCCATCACCGGCGGCGTAAGCTGGCCGGCGGAGGAGGCAACGGCCTCGACCGCCCCGGCAAAGGCCGGTGGATAGCGCAGCCGCTTCATCGTGGGAATGGTGATCGAGCCGGTCGCCATGACGTTGGCCACTGCCGAACCGGTCACCGTCCCGAACATCGCCGAAGACAGGGCACAGACCTTTGCCGGGCCGCCATACGTTCGACCGGCGATCCACGTTGCCATTTTCATGAAAGCATCCGTTGCCCCGGTCGACAGCAGGAGCGCCCCCAGAAGCACATAGATCACGATGACCCGTGCCCCGATATCCGCAAGGTAGCCGAACAGGCCGGTGGTCGAGCTGTAAAATGTCTCGACAGCGGTACGTGCCGAAACGCGCGGCGGGCGCCAGGCGCCGTCGATCAGGTCATAGCCGAAATAGAAATAGATCACGGTGCAAAGGGCCAGCAGCGGCAGGAACCATCCGATCACCCGGCGCGCGGCCTCGAGGGTCAGCAGAACAGCTATCAGACCTGCCGCCTTGTCGATCGGCCCATAGCGCACCATGATATCCGAAAAGCGATCCCGGTTCAGGATCACGTAGAGGCAAACCGCGAACGCCAGTAGTCCCAGCATGATGTCCACAGCCCGTTCAATCCCGCTTCGCGCACCGGTCCGCGAGGCGCGTGCCGCATAAAGAAAGAACGCGCCGCCGATACCGAAACCGATAAAGATCGGCCGCTGAACCAGCGGTTCGAACTGCCCGAATAAGGCATTGTAGAAATGCAGAGCGACGAATGCCGCCAACAATACTCCAAGCGCCTGCCCTCCGCGCCGTTCCCAATTGGGTATTGCGGTCGATGTCTGCGTCATGTTCTCTCCGAGAGCGGTAACGGCGGGGTGCCCGCAGCACCCCGTCTGGATCAGCCTATGGCCGCCGTCGTGACGGCCCGCGATTCCGGTCAGCTTCCGGCCGCCTCTCTCCAGTAACGTTCCGCACCTGGATGATAGGGTATACCGGTCTCGATTGTGGCGACGGCATCGGCGGCGATGTCGTAATCCGCAAGCTGCGGCCAGGCTTCGACCAGCAGGTCCATGTTCTGGTGGATGCTGCGAGCGATGTCATAGGCGCTCTGGTCATCCATGACGCCGGTGCGGGTCAGGAAGAAGACGTTGAGCTTGGGTACCCGCATTTCCTCGGATCCCGGAATAAGCCCTGCGGGAAGAGTCGTGAAACCGACGCCCTCCATGGCTTCTGTCGCCGCTTTCTCCTGCTCTTCGGTGAAGCCGATCAACCGCATCTTGGTGCTTGTCATCAACTCTTGCAGGGTTGCATCGACAGAGTTTGCGGCCCCGTATTTGCTATAACCGATGATCTGGCGGTTCTTGATGCCTTCCACCGCGTCGCCAACGGCGCCATGCACCAGGTCCGCGTTGATATCGAACATGGACAGGACACCGGTCGTCAACGTCTCGGCCGCCGATCCGCGGATGCCGGGATTGAACTTCTTTCCGTCCAGTTCGTCCAGCGTCGTCACACCAGACTCTTCGGTGACCGCGATCAGCAGGATCGAGGCGCTGTAAGGATAAAGCGCAACCGTATCTGGGATTGCGTTACCTTCGAACTTGCCGGTCCCGTTTCTGGCGGAGATCAGAATGTCGGTGGTGGCAAGCCCAAGGTCGATCTCGTCGCGCGCCAGCCGCAGCACATTGTCCACGCTGGCCCCGGTTTCGATCACGCTGACATTGGTGCCTTCCATGCCGGTCTCGATCGCCTTGCTCATCGCAACCGAAATGGTGAAATGGCTCGACGTCGGGCTGGTCGTGCCCATCGTGAGATCCTTGGCAGATGCCGCGCCGCCAAGGGCTATCGCGCCCATGGCCGCGATAGCACCCACCGCCGCCCGGTATCCGGTCAACTTGCGTTGGATCATTTTATCCTCCCGTTTTTGCCTTTAAAGTAACGTCAGCCCGGTCGCTTAAGCACGCAGGGCCCCCGATGTATCGATCCGCTCTCTCAGAACGCGCAATTCTTCCTCCGTTGGTGGCCGCGTTTGCGGCACCTCGCCTCTGATCGCCAGATCGAACCCCGTATGACGCTGGACCTCTTCGGGCGTATTTCCCGCATGCACCGATTTCAGTCGCATTCGCAGCGTCGTCTTGTCGAAATCCATAACCGCTCGCGGTGTCACCACCAGGCGCGGTCCTTCATTGACCAGCCCGGCGTCGCGTTTCGCGGCAGGCCCGGACAGATGTCCGGGTATTGTGATGAAATCGACCGTTTCCACAAAGTTTCGCGCCGTATGCACGGTGGGGCAAATGTAATACCGCGACGAGGTGTGGCAGTATGACAGGTTTGCTGCCCCCGGCCCGCGCATCTTTGGTGCGTGCAGCGTGCCGCCGACGTGGTGCAGGTTGATGTTGCCGTACACATCGTGCTGCAAGCCACTGTGAAAGAAAAAATCCAGCCCGTGATGGCTGTGGCCGAACAACTCGATAAAGGTCTCGGCGGCCTCGCAGCGGCCGAGCGCACGATCGTCCAGCATCGACGGATACAAACGCCCCGGCTCGGGGTTGAAGAACATCTCGCCGCCGACCGTCAGGTTCGGTGCATGCAGCTCGCGGGCTAGCGCAATGGCCGCCATCGGCACCAACGCGGCTGCACCCGCCGCACCCAGTTCTCCGTCGGCCAGATCGCGGGCCAACACGACGACCATCTGTTCAATTGGGGAAACCGCTGCACTCATTCGTTCCGTGCCTCGGCTTCGAGCACGGCGAAATACCCGGCTCCCCCGACCGCTTCGATGTAGTCGCTCTGGTTTTTCGGTCCGGTCACATGGCGGGCGATATAGGTGTCCAGCCCCGTGCTGTCGCCGGTCCGGGCGGCATCCCCCAGATCGGCGTAGGCGTCGATATGGTCCTCGTCCATCGCATAGTTGGGAAAGCTCGCGGTTGGGTGCGCGCCATAGGGCACCTCGACCACGGCATCGACATAATAAGACGGCACGGTAACCCGCGAGGGATCGTCCAGAACGACCTCGTCCGGCACGATCCGGTCCACGCTGGCAATGACCATGTCAGACGCGCGTGCCATCAGCTGATCGGCGTAGACCATCGTGCTGAGATGGCGCAGGTTTCCCCAACGGTCGGCTTCCTGCGCGTGCAAGAACGTCACTCTGGGGCGGATCGGCCCGACGGCGTGAATACGGCGGCCGGAGAACGGGCAGTCGATTTCGTGCAAAAGCGGGTTGTGCTTCAGAACGTCCGATCCGCGCAGCGCGTCGATTGGCTGGAACGGCACGCCATGAGCCGACGCCATCAGCCCGCCCACCACGGTCAGCGCATCCAGCGCGTGCGCGGTCACCTGCCCTGCCTCGACCGCGCGGCGGAAATTGGGGCAAAGCCGGTTTTCCAGCGTAACGCCGGGAATAAAGACCTGTGCGACCGCGCCTGCCGCAATCATCAGGTCGACATCATACCCCGCGCCCGGCGAGGAATACACATGCAGACCATCTGCGCCCGCGGCCAGCAACGCGCGCACCAGTGCGACAGGGCGGCTTTGCTTGAACAGACCACCGAGACAAAGCTCGGGGCGTTCTTCCAAAGCGCCTCGTGCCAGCCGGGCTGCGTCTTGCAGGCCTGTGACCTTGCTGCGACGTGTGGGTTTCGCTTGGCCTTCCATCGTTGGGCGTGCCACTCCGATAGTGATTGCGCTGACCCATCCTAGTTGACGCTATGGGGTCCATCACCTTCCGACTAGCGCAAAGCCTGATCGAACACATATGTGGAAATGCTTGCGCCCGGTTCCTGACAGGCAATTGAGACCGGTCAGAACCACCCTGCCGCGACACCGCCGCCAACGATGAGCGTGATGAGGAGGATGCTCGCAACACCGAAGATCCCGTTCCACCGCAAGCCGATGGTCAGCGGCCGCTCGCCCACGATGGAGGAGGCGTAGACCACCGCCGTGATGGCCGGTCCCATGCAGATGATGCTGCTCCAGCCACCAGCCAGTGCAAGGCCCAGAGCAAGCGGCGACAAACCTTCCACGCCGACGCGGTTGACCACCTCTGCCAGCAGGACCACCGAGATCATCGGATGCACGCCCAGCAGCCCCGTCAGAAACACCGTCATGATCAACAGCACGACGGTCAGCACAGGCCGCGTTGCGATCCAGCCAAGATGGTCGGCAATCCATTCGACCGGAACGACCTCCAGCGCGACGAGGCCGATGAACCCCGCCGACGCGATGACGCTCATTTCGGTCGCGAAACCCGGTGCCTGGGTCACAAACCGGCGCGATATACCGGCAAGGCTGCCACTGCCGCTGCGCATAACCGACCAGAGCAGCGCATAGATCGGCACGATGGTGATCAGGACGGTCTGGAAACTGTACTGGGTCAACCGGTCCAGCGTGACCACGGCGGCGCCCAAAAAAAGCACATGCCCGGACACGATCAGGACGGCCCAGGGGCTCCAGTCCGGCAAGTCACCGCTCAGGGCCGGTGCCCGGCCGCGCGCCGAGGGCGGGCGCCACCATTCCACCGTGTCGAACAGCCATCCCAGAAGAAACAGAATCCCGGCCAGAGCAATCCCGTAAGGCGCCAGGGTCGTCCATTCGAGCCCCGGTATTGTGAGAATCATCAGATTGAGAGCGATTCCGAACGGCGTCCAGAACGCGATCGAGGAAAACCCCCGCATACAGGCGCTCACCATCCTGCGCTTGCGAGCCTGGAACACGAATTCGTCCATCTCGTGCCGATGCGCCGCCAGCCCTTTCATTATGATCTCCAGCATCACCCCAAGCCCGCCGAGATTTAGAAGCACCCCGAACAGATGCCCGCCCGCACCCAGAGAGGCGTAGCGACGGGTCGGCGGCTGCAGTGTCAGGAATTCACCGGCAACCTCGACAATCGGGTCTTGGGTGGCCGCGATGCGCAGGAAGGCGACAGCCGTCAGCAGAGCGGACAGGAACACGACGCGCCCCGCCGCCTGGACGAAGATGCCGGGGTCG
This sequence comes from Sulfitobacter alexandrii, assembly GCF_001886735.1. Lineage (NCBI taxonomy): Bacteria > Pseudomonadati > Pseudomonadota > Alphaproteobacteria > Rhodobacterales > Roseobacteraceae > Sulfitobacter > Sulfitobacter alexandrii. The sequence goes on along the minus strand of NZ_CP018081.1, from coordinate 82,847 downwards.
ATTCCATTGGCCAGCGCCAGAAGGGCGATCGCGAGCGAGAAGAAAAGCAGCACCCATCCGACACGGGCGATGTAGCGGGACGAAATGGCAAGATAGATGCAGAAAAACGGCGCGGCAGCGATGGACGCGACGGCGGAGGGCAAGACACCCTGAATGATGGCAGCGCCAAGACAAATCAGCAGACAAATGGCCGTAAACCTGTTGCGCTTGCCGGAACGTTTCAGGCGCTCGACAGGCGACATCTGCCCCCCCTTTTCCGAAGGCGCTCGTTGTGTCTGTGACGCAACGGCAGATGCGGTCTTTCATGGCACGACGGCGGAAATGCGATGCCGACAATTTCCCATTCACAGGCAAGGACACACAAGGTGCTCATCTTGTCGGCGCAGGGCGGACTAGCCCGGATTTGTGGTGGCACTGACCGCCTTGGTTCCGGGCCTCCGAGGATACATCGTCTGGCGGTCAATGACACAACGATGCCTCGAAATGTCTCTCCGCACATGCGTGCTTGTCTGCCCGACTTTTCACGCCGATACCCTCAACCACGTCTGTTCTTCTTTCCGAAGTTCTACGGTCACGTCCAACGCCCGATCCTGCACGGAAACAGAGGAAGGATGAGCACCCAGAATATCCAACGGCAGCAAGGATCACAACGCAAGCATCCCGCTCCAACACATATGTGCGAAAGAGTGGGGCCGAGAGTTGATAGCGCCCGCCTTGATGAGGCAATATGCAGTGTCAGAGAAAGAAGTGGATGATCAGCGATTTCACCATCCGTTTGTCGCGGTTCGTCGCCGCGCCGCACCGGCTGAGCGTTGCAGACGCCGAGCAGGCCGCGCTTTGCGTTGAGGATACCATAGCCGCCATCTATGGCGGGTGGCATGAACCGGTGGTTCGCCGGCTGGCGGCGCTTGACGCGGGCGGACCGGCAGTCCCGGCAGGAGCTGCTGAAGGTGGCAGTCCCGAACAGGCCGCGTTCCTGAACGCGGTTGCCGGTCATGCGCTCGATTTCGACGATGTCCATACGGTCAGCGTCACCCATCCCAGTGTTGTAATCGTGTCGGCGCTGCTGGCCACCGTGGATGTCCGGCCGGACACGGCCGGCCGCATTGCCCCCGCGCTTGCGGTCGGAACAGCCGTCAATGTCGCGCTCGGTCAGATCCTGGGTTTTGGCCACTACAACAAGGGCTGGCACGCAACGTCGACCATCGGGGTTCTGGCATCGGCGGCAGCGGTCGCGCATCAGCTTGGGCTCGACGACGACGCAGTCCGCAACGCCCTGTCCCTGGCCGCGTCGCTGGCCGGGGGAATGCAGATCAATTTCGGCGCCATGGCGAAACCGATCCAGGCCGGAAACGCCGCCCTTGTCGGATTGCGGGCCACCCGGATGGCCGAGGCCGGCATCACGGGCGCCCCGGACATCTTCGCGGCGCGCGGCTTCTTCGACCTTTATGCCGGCCCGGACGGGATTGCGGCCGACCCCGCAGCGGTGGAACCGCGGATCGATCTGGGCACGGTGTCCCGCAAGCTGTATCCCTGCTGCTACCTCACCCACAGGATGATCGCCGCCGGGCGGCACCTTCACGCCGAACGCGGCGGCGAGGCGGTGCCCGAAGGATCGGTGATTGAAATGACAGTGCCCGAAAGCGTCATGGTCCCGTTGCATGTCACCGACCCCAAAGATGGAATGCAGGCCAAGTTCTGTGCCGCCTATACGCTCGCCGTGGCCCTGCAGCAGGGCCAGGTCGGGCTGGTGGATTTCGAAGGGGACAGCCCCCATCGCCCCGCGGTGCGCCGGCTTATGGACATGGTGCATATCCAAACCATGCCGGAAGCGGGGCGGGATCACGCTGGCGTGGACCATGGGACGGTCCATGTCCGCCTGCGCAAAGGGAACGTAACCCTGGCCGAAACCTCGGTCGCGGCGCACCCCGGCTCTCCCTCGGATCCGGCAACCCCTGCCGCGATCGGCGACAAAATCGCCGATTGCCTCGGAAAATATCGCAGGGACGGGGGCGCGGCGCCCTCTGCCAGTGCGTTCCGCCGGGATCTGCGCACGCGGCTGCATCTGCCGCCACTGCGAGAGGCGTCGGCCCCCGACGGGCAAAAAAACCATGCGCGGCAGGACAAGCCCGTGAAGGAAATGTCCAGCGCCGATCAAACACCGTCTGAAAGGACCGTCTGATGGAATCGATGATTCATGACATGGCAGAGCGACTGTTCCGCGACCATGTCACCCACCGCATGCGCGAAGACGCCGCCTCGGGACAATGCCCCGAGGCGCTCTGGACGCAGATCGAGGAGGCAGGGTTAACCATGGCGCTGGTGCCAGAGGACGCAGGCGGTTTCGGCGTGCCACCGGCCGAGGCGCTCGGTCTTGTGCGTATTGTCGGGGCGCATGGCCTGCCCTTGCCTCTGGCTGAAACCCTGATCGCAAACGCCGTTCTGGCGGCCGCGAATATGGCCCTTCCCGGTGGCAGGCTGACCATCGCCGAAGGCGAAGCGCTGCGGTTGGAACGGCGCGGCAAGAAGATCCATGCGAGCGGGCATCTGACACTGGTGCCCTTTGCCCGCTGGGCGAACCGGATCGTGACCATTGGCGTCCTGGACGGTGTCGATCACGTCCTGTCCCTGCCGGTGAAGGATCTGATCGTTGACCCGGCGCAGGATTTTGCCGGGATGCCACGCGACGACATCGAACTCGATTATACCCTGACAGAGACCGATGTCACCCCCTTGCCACGACCCGTGGGAGGGATGCGCGGGCTTGGTGCACTTATCCGCAGTCTTGCCACCACCGGGGCGATGGAGACCATCCTGAAGATGAGCGTTCAATACGCCAACGACCGGGTGCAGTTCGGACGGCCAATCGGCAGGTTCCAGGCGATCCAGCACAATCTTGCGACAATGGCCGGAGAAACCGCAGCCTCGCGCACGGCCGCCGAGATGGCGGCCGGCAGCTATGACACACCGGCCTTTGCGCTGGCCGTTGCCGCCGCCAAGGCCCGCGCCGGAGAAGCGGCCGAGAAGGTCGGGGCCCTGGCCCACCAGATTCACGGGGCCATCGGTTATACCCAGGAACACGCGCTTCACCATTTCACCAAACGGATTTGGGGCTGGCGTGACGAGTTCGGCACCGAGCTTGACTGGACCAGGGAACTTGGGCGGGCCGCCCTGTCGAGCCCCCACGACACCTTCTGGCATTTCATCACAGACAGCGCTGCAAAAGGGACCCAGGCATGACCCTCACCGCTTTTTCTCCCCCCCCGCCCGGCGCCGACTATGACGACCTCCGGCAAGAGGTCCGCGCGTTCCTGGCCGACGAACTGGCCGATTTCCCGCCCATAAAACGCGCGCAGTCGTGGAATGGGTTCAGCCGTGATTTTTCACGAAAGCTGGCGCAGCGCGGCTGGGTCGGCATGACCTTCCCAAAGGAATACGGCGGCCACGCGCGCAGCGCGCTTGAGCGGTATGTCGTGTCCGAAGAGCTACTGGCCGCCGGTGCCCCGGTGATTTCGCACTGGATCGCAGATCGGCAGAGCGGTCCGCTCATACTTGCCAAGGGCACCGACGATCAGAAACGCCGGATCGTGCCGCGCATCGCCGCGGGCGAACTGTGTTTCTGCATCGGGATGAGCGAGCCGGATTCCGGCTCGGACCTGGCGGCGACGCGCACGATGGCCACCGAGGTCGACGGGGGGTTCCGGATCAACGGCACGAAGGTCTGGACGACCTATGCGCATGTCGCCGATTACATGATCCTGTTCTGCCGCACCGGCAAGAGCGACGACCGCCACGGCGGGATGAGCCAATTTCTGGTCGATCTCAAGGCCACCGACAACATTCAGATCACCCCGATCATCGACTTGGGCGGTGAGCATCATTTCAACCAGGTGGTATTCGACGATACCTTTTTGCCCTCCGATGCGCTGCTGGGCGAAAAGGGCGAGGGCTGGTCGCAGGTCATGAGCGAACTGGCGTTCGAGCGCAGCGGCCCCGAGCGGTTCCTGTCGTCGTTTGCCCTGATCGAGGAACTGATCCGATTGCTGCGCGACGACGCAACCGAAGCGCAGCAGGCCGAGATTGGCCGTTTGTCCGCGCATCTGATGGTGCTGCGGCAGATGTCACGATCGGTGGCCGGAATGTTGAACGAAGGAGAGAACCCGTCACTTCAGGCTGCCATTGTCAAGGATCTGGGAGCGCTTTTCGAACAGGACATTCCGCGCCTGGCCCGAAGTCTTGTGTCGCGCCCGGCGGTGCCTGGCGGGAGCGATAGCTATGCGGCTGTTCTGGCGTATACCGAACTCGCCGTTCCGTCGTTTTCGTTGCGCGGCGGCACACGCGAAATTCTTCGCGGTATCATTGCGCGGGGACTCGGACTGAGATGATCCCGCCTGCGGAATGACAACAACGGCGGGCGGCACACGTCTAGTGCCGGCCGGTTTCCCCAACCTCCGAACGATAGCCGAGTGCTCGGGAGAGCTGTTCAGCGGCCGTTTTGGCAGCGGCAACATATCGCTTCTTGTTACGCTTGGCGCGCTCCAGAGGAGCACCAATCACCAATGCTCCTGCCAAGTGTCCGTCGGCGCGAAAGACCGGAACCCCGAACCCCGCTGCATCTACATGCGCGGTTCCAGCTGTACTGGAATACCCGGTTTTGCGAATCTCCGAAATTAACCCGCGCAGTTCATTTTCATCGGTGATCGAATTAGGCGTCAGCGGCTTTAATTCAGTGCGCCGAAAATAATCGTCCAGTTCCTGCTGCGTGTCAAAGGCCAGCATGACCAGCCCCGATGCCGAACAGAACAATGGCCGGTTGATCCCCTGTTGGGCGACATACCGAACGGGCTGGGGGCTTTCGATGACCGACGAATAAATGACTTTCTCGCCGTCCCGGACAGCAAACAGGATGGTTTCACCGGTCTGGTTAACCACATCATTCATCACCCCGCGCAGGACCGATTCGAACGGGTGGTTGGTCAGAATTGACTGGGCGAACTGAAAAATCCTCGGACCCAGAAAGTAATTGTCTTCCTCGCGCATCAGATACCCCTTCTCGGTGAGGGGCCGAAGCAGCACCAGCAAACTGCTCTTGGGGCAATCAATCGCGATGCTGAGTTCCGAAAGAGACATGTGACGTTTGCAGCGCGCCAAAAGATCGAACAACGCAAGGATACGCGTCAAGGACCGGGGCCCTTCCGATGTGCGCCCGGCGGCTTCGGCTGGGCCAGATTGCGCGGTTTTCATAGTCATGTCTCCAGTGCCGCTATCCGGAACAGCCCTATGCCTTTCCTGGCTCTTTATCCGTCATGCGGGCCTTGATCATCCGCAACGGCGTATACTCCAATACCTGTTCTCCGGTTTGCTTGAACACCTTGTTTCGCGTCCGCACCAATCCGCGGTTCGGACGGCTCTTCGACCGGCGCGATTCTGTTACCTCGACCTCACAATGGATGGTGTCCCCGGCAAATGTGGGCCCCATGACCTTCAGTTCCATGTCCAGAAAGGCAAAGCCGGTATGTTGCATTGTGGATTGGGTCAAGAGCCCTTCCATAAAGGTATAGACCAGCGCACCGGGCGCGGCGAAACCGGGGATATTGGATTCCTTCTCTCGGAAGTCACGATTGATGAACAAGACCTCAAGCATGCCGGTAACACTTACAAAATTCGTGATATCGGTTTCGGTGACGGTGCGGCCAATGGTCCGAAACCTGCGCCCCACTGGCAAATCTTCATAACAAAACCCGAGTCCTACAGTTTCCATTTCGCACAATTCCCTTGATCAGTTCCATTTTCTGAGAGGGTTCGGCCACATCTGTCCTGCGCCCGGAACACGCCCCGGTTCCTTCACGTTAGGCGGCAAGCTCCGCAGCAATCAATCGACTGCCTCGTTTTTGCGGCTTTCACGTCGATTGAGCACATTCTTGATGAATCGCATTCTTCGCTCCAGTGGCCCCTTTTTCCACGCCACAGCACATATGTGGTTTTACGCGGCTGGTGCCGGATAGCGTTTGGGACATACCGAACGCGTACCTTACCTTTTTGTGAACAGGCGCCAAATGCCATGACCCGAAGAGGACCAGCATGAATTTCGGCTTTTCCGACGAACACGATGCCATACGCGACACGCTGGCACGAATGCTGAGCGATCACGCCACTCTCGCGGTGGCGCATGACTGTCTTGAGGCTGCCGACGGGTTCGATTCCGCAACCTGGACCGCCTTGGCGGACGGCGGATGGCTGGGCCTTGCAATTGCCGAAGACTACGGGGGGGCGGCGATGGGGGCGATCGAACTGGCCATTGTCGCCGAAGAGATCGGCCGTAGCCTGGCCGCCATACCTTTTGGCCCGGTTCTTGGCCTGGCGATCCCCGCGATTCAGGACTTGGGCACGCAAAGCCAAAGGGAAAATCTGCTTCCCCGGATCGCCGAAGGCCGCATGATCGTTACCGTCGCGCTTGCCGAGGATGGAGGGTCTGCACCGGAACGGGTCTCGGCAAAAGTGCTGCAGGATCGCCTTTCGGGACGGAAATCGCCAGTTTCGTTCGCATCCGATGCGTCATTCGCGATCGTCGCCGCCCTGGACGAAGGCGGCACCGCGCGCCTTTATCTGGCGGATCTTTCGGACCCCTCGGTGTCGATCAGCGCGCTGGATGCGATCGACCGCACCCGTCCGACGTCCGAGATCGTCTTTCACGACACGCCGGTTGAACTGCTTCCCGGGTCCGATCCCGCAGCGATCCGGACTCTTCTGGACGGCGCCGCAGTGTTGGCCGCCTTCGAACAGATCGGCCTGGCCGAGCGGGCGCTTTTCCTGACCAGAGACTATGCCTGCGAGCGGCAGGCGTTCGGACGCCAGATCGGCAGTTTTCAGGCGGTCAAGCACCGGCTCGCGGACATGTTCGCCAAGATCGAGCTGGCACGGTCCAATGCTTTTTTCGGCGCCTGGGCGCTGGCGAGCGGGGATGAACGGCTGTCCGAAGCGGCGGCGGTAGCACGCCTCGCGGCTCTCGATGCAGTGCAATTCACCACTGAGGAATCGGTGCAGCTTCACGGTGGGATCGGGTTCACCTGGGCGGCCGACCCGCATTTGTTTCTGCGGCGAGGATGGCAGTTGAAGGCCGAACTCGGCCTGGCCGATTTGTGGCGCGAGCGGCTGCTTTGCAATCTGGCGGACGGCCAAAGGGCCGCGAACTGACAAGGACAAAGTGCAGATGGATTTCAGCGACAGCCCGGAAGAAGCCGCGTTCCGCGCCAAGGCGCGCGACTGGCTTGATGCCACCGCGACCCGCCGCAATGGAAGCGAAAAGGCCCAGGACCATTTCATGGCCCGCGACGCCGACGAAGTTGCCCGTGCGCGCGACTGGCAGGCACGAAAGGCCGACGCAGGCTGGGCGGGGCTGACATGGCCCCGTGCTTTCGGTGGGCGTGACGCCACTCCGATCGAGCAAGTGATCTGGAATCAAGAGGAAGGGCGCTACGCCGTCCCGCCCAACGTCTTTCTGATCGGGATCGGGCTGGTCGGGCCTACGGTCATGATCCACGGCACCGAAGACCAGAAAACAAGATTCCTGCCCCGGGCTCTCACGGGCGAAGACATCTGGTGCCAACTTTTTTCCGAACCCGCCGCCGGGTCCGATTTGGCCGGTATCCGCACCCGTGCACGCCGCGAAGACGACGAATGGGTGATCTCCGGTCAGAAGGTTTGGACCTCGGGGGCGCATTATTCCACTCACGGCATCCTGCTGGCGCGCACCGATCCACAGGTGCCCAAGCACAAGGGAATGACCATGTTCCTTGTGGACATGTCCGACCCGGCCATCGAAACCCGTCCTATTCGCCAGATTTCGGGCAGCTCCAGTTTCAACGAAGTGTTCATCGACAACCTGCGCGTGCCAGACAGCGCCCGCTTGGGCGGTGTATCCGAAGGGTGGAAAGTGGCGCTGACCACACTCATGAACGAACGGTTCAGTATTTCCGTCGGCCGGGCCAGTGGCGGTGCGCGGGCCGAGGAATTGATTGATCTGGCTACCCGTGTCGAACGGAACGGTCGCCCGGCCATCGAGGACGACGAGGTGCGCGCGCGCATTGCCGATTTCATCGCGCGTCAACGCGGACTGGAATTCACCTCTTACCGGGTCATGACGTCGCTTTCGCGCGGCCAGGCACCGGGTGAAGAGGGCTCGATCGGCAAGCTGTTGCTGGGCAAGCTGCGGCAGGAAATGGGCGCTTTCGGGATGGATCTGGCGGGAACTTCGGCGGGCATATCAGCCAAGGTCGGGGATGACGTGGCGCGCTGGCGAAACGAATACCTGACCGCGCCGGGCAACCGGATCGCGGGGGGATCGGACGAGATCCAGCGCACGATCATTGGCGAACGCATTCTCGGGCTGCCGCCTGAAATACGCGTCGACAAGGATGTCGCGTTTTCAGAGCTTTGATCTGAATGGGCGCCACCCGGGACCAACGACCAACAAGGAGGAGAATATCATGAAGTTCAAGATAACCGGGATCGCTGCCGCATGCCTGGCAATGGCCACCTCGGCTGGCGCGCAAGACATCGATCTGCCTGACGTGATCGCTTGGTCGGCCTATGACACGGGATCGGCCGGTCATGCGCATTCCATAGCCATCGGCAACATGATGCGCAGCAAATACGGATCGACGGTCCGCGTGCTTCCGGGGCGAAACGACGTCTCGCGGATGACGCCGCTCAAAAACGGGACGGTCGATTATTGCCTGTGCGGCATCGCCTCCTATTTCGCTGCCGAAGGGGTTTTCCTTTTTGCTGCGCCTGAATGGGGCCCGCAGCCGATCCGCGCGGTGCTTCAGGCTGTCGGCGACTACGGTCTGGGTGTCGCCGTCGCGGCCGATGCCGGCATCGAGACGATTACGGACCTCAAGGGCAAACGGGTCGGTCGCGCCGTCAGTTCGCCGGCGATCGATGTCAACATGGAGGGGCTGCTGGCCTTTGCGGACCTGACATGGGACGACGTGGAGGCAGTGGAATTCTCGGGCTATGTGAACACGCTCCAGGGCATTCTCGAAGACCGTGTGGATGCCGCCTTTGCACTGACGACGACCACCGTAAACTACCAGATCGAGTCAAGCCCGCGCGGCCTGAAATGGCTTGAAACACCCGCGGACCAGACAGAAGCATGGGAACGCTACACCAGCGTAACGCCCTTCGTGACACCGCATATGGTGTCTGTGGGGCCGGGCATCGACCCTGCCTCCCCACTGCCCATGGCGCAGTACCCCTATCCGATCCTGGTCACTAACTCCGATCAGGATTCCACCGAGGTGCGCAACATCGTAGCCGCGCTTGACGCAGGGTTCGACGATTACAAGGATGCCGCCCCCGGTGCCAATGCGTATGCGATTGATCGCCAGATCCTGTCTTGGGTGATGCCATGGAGCGATGGCAGCGTTGCCTACTTCAAGGAAAAGGGTCTGTGGACACCGGAAGCCCAGGCAAACCAGGACAAATTGGTGGAACGGCAAGAGGTGCTCTTGCGGGCCTGGGGCACATTTGTCGGGGACGCTCCAGAGGGTGAAGAAGAATTTGCCGCTGCATGGATGAAAGCCCGTGCCGACGCACTGGAAGCGGCCGGCCACGAAGTCTTTTTCCGCTGATGCGACACAGCGCGGCGCCCCACAGGCGCCTTGCACAAAGCAACGCAGCACAAAACTGGAATACGGGCATGGCACAGGAAACACAGGAAGCGCCGGCGCAACCGACCGGTATGGGCACCCTGCCCGCGTTTGTTCGCTGGTCGCTCGTCGTCTCGGCGCTGCTTTTGACCGCGGCGTCGGTCAACCATCTGTTCAATCTGGGCTTCTTCATGAACGTCCGGTTGCTTGAAATTCACTACCTCTACGTGATGCTTCTGCTGACGCTGCCACTGGTGTTCCTTGTCTTTCCCTGTTCAAAGTCAGATCCTTACGGATCGACGCGATGGTGGGATTACTTTCTGGCCCTGCTGGCCCTGATCACCTGCGCCTTCTTTGCCTACTACGGGCGCAGCGTGGTGAACAAAGGGTGGGATTTCGCCGCTCCTCTTAATGCCGTGATCGCCAGCTTCGCCTTCTGGTTCCTGCTGCTCGTGGCCGCGCGCCGCACCGGCGGCTGGACGCTGTTCGCGGTAATCCTGGTATTTTCCATCTACCCCATGATCGCCAACTATGCGCCCGGCCCGATCCAGGGCTTCCAGCGCTCGCCCGTCGAAACGGCGATCTTCCACGCGATGAGCGGCGAAAGTGTGCTGGGCATACCGATGCGCAGCTTTGTCAATCTTGTCGTGGGGTTCATGATCTTCGGCGTTGCGATGCAACATACCGGCGCAGGTCCGTTTTTTATCGACATCGCCTTTGCCGCGCTCGGAAATGTCCGGGGCGGGCCGGCCAAGGTAGGAGTTCTGACCAGCGGGCTGACCGGTTCGATGAGCGGCAGCGTGATCACCAATGTGCTGACGACCGGATCAATTACCATTCCAGCGATGAAAAAGGTGGGGTTCAGGCCCACTTATGCGGCGGGGATCGAAGCGGCGGCGTCGACGGGGGCGGTGCTGATGCCCCCTATCATGGGCGCCACGGCCTTTGTCATGGCGACATTCCTGGCGACCGACTACACCAACATCGTTGTGGCGGCGGTGCTTCCTTCGCTGTTCTACTTTTTCGGCCTGTTCGCACAAATCGACGCATACTCGGCGCGCAACGGACTGAAAGGCGTTCCGCGCGCCGACCTTCCCAGGATCGGCAAGGTGCTGCGCGAAGGCTGGTACTTTCTCGCCGTCTTCGGGCTGCTGATCTGGATGTTGCTCTACCTCAAGCGCGAGGCGATCGCTCCATTCTATGCGACCGCGCTGCTTCTTGTCCTGAACCAGCTGCTCTCAAAATCACGCTGGGGGCGAAAGGAGCTGATGAATTTTCTGATCGCCACGGGACAGTTGTTCGTCGAACTTGTTGCCATTCTTGCGGCGGTCGGGCTGATCGTCGGCGGACTGGCGGTGACCGGGATGTCCGGGACGATCTCGAACGATCTGCTGTTCATCGCGGGCGGCAACATCTTTCTGCTTCTGCTGCTGGGGGCTTTGACCAGTTTCATTCTTGGAATGGGCATGACCGTGACCGCCGCCTATGTGATTCTGGCGGTGTCGCTGGCACCCGCCCTGGTCGCCGGCGGGCTCGATCCGATCGGCGTCCATTTATTTATCCTTTACTGGAGCATGCTGAGCTATATCACCCCCCCGTCGCGCTCGCGGCTTTCGCCGCGGCGGCCATCGCCCAGGCCAAACCCTTTGCGACGGCCTTCGAAGCGATGAAGCTTGGAAGCATCGTCTATATAATTCCCTTCTTCTTCGTCCTTGATCCGGCGTTCATCCTGCAAGCCGGTCCACTCGAAAGCCTGCTTACGGTTCTGCGCGCCGGTCTCGGCATTCTGCTGATCTGCGCCGGTATTCAGGGGTATCTGTTTGGCGTCGGGCGGATCGAAACCGGACTGCCAGGAACAATCGCCCGCGTCCTTCTTGGTATTGCCGGTCTGGCCTTCGCCTTTCCCTCGAACGCGGGTCTGGCGGTTCCGATCCTCGGCGCGGTGGGCGCAGGTGCCGCTATGGCGGCAGTGGCTGTCGCTTTGGTGATGGTCTCGGCCAAGCAGGAGACAGCGTAATATGAGCGCACAAGACGGCAGACCGGACATCCCCGCCCCGTTCAACGCATTGCTCGGCGTGCGCTTCGTCTCGTGGTCCGATGGCAAAGCCGAGCTGCGGTTGGCCATCGGACGCGATCACCTGAACGGCGCTTTTTCGGTGCATGGCGGTGTCTACGCGACCATGCTGGACAACGCGGTCACCTTTTGCGCGGCCTACGCGGGGGATGGCCGCCCAGGTCATCGCTGCCTTACGCTTTCGCTTACCACCAGTTTCGTCGCCCCGGCGACCGAAGGAGACACGCTGACGGCCCGCGCGCGCATTGTCGGGGGCGGACGCAAACTGGTTTTTGTACAGGGCGAGATCTTCAATCAGGACGGGCACCATCTGGCCCATGGCGATGCCGTGATCAAGCGGCTCGCACCACCGTCGTGACCACCTGAGTGAACCGATGGTGAGCGAGACCAAACAAACGAAGGACAAAAGGAGACAGAAATGATCAACCCGATGGCATTGGACAATCAAGTGGTTATCGTCACAGGCGCCGGACAGGGTATCGGCCGCGGTGTGGCGGCGCTGTCGGCAGAGCTGGGCGCCAAGGTCGTGGTGAACGATCTGAACGAGGACGGCGTCAAGGAAACCGCCGAACAGATCGGTGGCAATGCCCGCGCCATCGTGGGGAATGTGGCCGACCCGGACTTTCCCGGGAAGCTCGTGAAATTCGCCTTCGACGAATTCGGCGACATCAACGGGCTTGTGAACAACGCCGGGATCGTGCGCGCCGCGATGATCCACAAGATGGACCGGGCCACCTGGCAACAGGTCATCGACGTGAACCTCACCGGTGTCTTCGCCTGCCTTCAGGCCGTGGGGACCTATTACAAGGACCGGGTCGAAAAAGACCCCGAAAGCGCCGCGCGCCGTGCCATCGTGAATATCTCATCCGATGCCGGGCGTCGCGGCACCATCGGTCAGATCAATTATGGCGCGGCAAAATCCGGGGTTCTGGGCCTGACAATGAGCGCCGCGCGTGAATGGGGCCGTTACCGCATCAACGTCAATTCAGTCTGTTTCGGAATGGTCGAGACACCAATGACTGAGACCATCCGCTCTGAAAAATTCGCCGACAGGTATATGGCGCAGATTCCGATGGGACGGATGAGCACCCCTGAAGAAGTCGCGCAGCCCGTCTGTTTCCTGTTGTCCAACGCGGCATCCTATATCACCGGCCAGCACCTGAGCGTGAACGGTGGCTTCCACATCGGGTTCTGAGATGGCCGGCATTGGACAAGGCCCAGGGCCGGACGCCGTCTTCGCCGCGAAGCTGGCCGAGGGCGTCTTCGAGATTCAGAAATGTGGCGGCTGCGGCACCCATGTATTCCATCCGCGCGTGATCTGTCCGGCCTGCGGCAGCGCGGATCTGGGATGGTTCGCGCCAACCGGGAGGGGCACCGTCTATGCGCGAACGGTCGTGCGCCGAAAACCGGAACGAGGCGGCGATTACAACGTGGTTCTGGTGGACCTGGAGGAAGGGGTACGAATGATGTCGCGCATCGACGGTATCGCGCATGACCAGATTGTCGCCGGGCTGAAAGTAACCGCGTCGATCGGCGAAGGCGCCGAAGGTGACCCCGCCGTGGTTTTCCGGCCAGAAGGAGAAGCAAATTGAGTTTACGGGGAAAAGCCGCCATCGTCGGTGCAGCGCTGGCAGGCTGCGGCGAGGCCCATGGCAAAAGCTCGATGGAGATCACAATCGAGGGGGTGCACGGCGCGCTTGCCGATGCGGGGATCGCACTTGGCGAGGTCGATGCCGTTGCCACCTGCCAGCCGCTGGATATGCTGTCGGGTCTTACACTGGCGCAGGAATTGGGCTTGAACCCCAGGTTCACGATGAACAACCGCATGGGCGGCTCGTCGTTCCTGTCGCACACGCTCTGGGCCGCGATGCTGCTCGAATTGCGGCTCGCTGATACCGTGTTGATCTGCTACGGATCGAACCAGCGCACCGCCTCGGGCAAGCTGATGACTGCGCTTGGCCTGCCGACCTACGAGGCCCCCTACCGACCGTTGTTCCCGCTGTCGTCCTATGCGCTGGCCACAGACCGTCACATGACGCAATTCGGCACAACGCGCGAACAGCTGGCCGACGTGGCGGTGGCGGCCCGGGCCTGGGCCCAAAAGAACCCCGACGCTTTCATGCGCGATCCTCTGACGCGCGAGGATGTCATCGCCTCGCGGCCGGTTTCCGACCCTCTGCGGGTGCGCGACTGCTGCCTTGTGACCGATGGCGGTGGCGCGATTGTGATGCGCCGGGCCGAGACGGCCAAGGATCACCCCAGACCTCCGGTGTATTTGCTGGGCGGCGGCGAGGGCACGACGCACCGCGACATCTCCGAAATGGCGGACCTGACCGTGACCGGCGCTGCGCAATCAGGGCGAACGGCCATGGACATGGCGGGTGTCAAACCCGCGGACATCGACGTGGTCCAGCTCTACGACGCGTTCACCATCAATGTGATCCTTTTTCTAGAAGATCTGGGCTTTTGCAAGAAAGGCGAAGGCGGTGCGTTTGTGGCGAACGGCGGCATCGCGCCTGGCGGCCACCTGCCGGTCAATACCAATGGTGGCGGCCTGTCATGCGTGCATCCCGGGATGTACGGCATCTTCACGCTGGTCGAGGCGGTGCGGCAACTGCGCGGCGATGCTGGCGATCGCCAGATCGGCAGTGCCGAACTGGCCCTGGCCCACGGCAACGGCGGTGTCCTGTCCAGCCAGGTGACGAATATCCTGGGCACCGAAGCCACCCTCTGAACAGACGAAGGAAGCAATGAAGCGGCCCTTCTTGCGAAGGGCCGCTGTGTATTCAGGCCTGAAACGGCTCAGTTCGGGTAGGTTGCGAAGTCGATCTTGGAATAAATCTCCTGACGCAGAAGGTCTGCATAAGGCTGATGATTGTCCCGGATCGGTTGCAGCGGCTCAACCAGACCGTGCCATTTCTCGATCAGCTCGCGATAGGTTGCGATCAGCGGTTCCGGATCTTCGATGCCGCGTTCCTCGCGCGAGATGCGGGCGATCTCTTCAAGATCGGCGGTGCGGAAATCAATGAGATCCTGAAGAAACTCAGGCGACGGCTGGTGTACCTGCAGGCCAAGCCCACCCGCCTCTTTCAGCACGTCGAGATCGTCGGTTTCGTAGTACACCTCGGTCTGCGCCACGGCCTCGGGTATGTTCTTGACGAATTGCTCGCGTTGCTCCGGCGAAAGTGAGATCCAGAATTTCGGGCCGGCGGCAAAGATCGAACCGGAATGATAGGTGCCCAACGGCAACTCCGTCAGGTGCTTGGCAACCTCGATCAGACTGTGCCCCTTGAGCGCACCGACCGGCTGCACCGCAGCGGTGACGACACCGTGGCTCATCGTGTCGTACATCTCGCTCGACGGCACGTTTACCGGCTCTGCCCCAAGGCGTGTCGCCCAGCGGTCCCAGACCGACCCGCCCGTGCGCAGCTTGACCCCTTGCATATCGCTGATTTCGACGATCGGCTTGGTGGTCAGCAATACATAAGGCGCAGTGCTGATCCCGCTCAGCGCCACCATGCCGTTCTTTGCGAACTCGTCCTTGCACGGCTGGCAGTGCAGCATCACGAATTCGCTGGTCGCGCCGGCCATGGCATAGTGGTCCTCGCCCAAAAGAGCGAGATCGGCGACGAGCTGCGCATAGGGCATTTCCGACCTGAAATAGGTCAACGCCAGCAGACCTACATCGGCGACGCCGTCGCGCAGGCCGGACAGTGTTGGCTTGGGGCCAAGCAAGGCGCCGCCGGCAAACAGCTTGAAGTCGAAGGCATCCGGAAATTCAGATTCGGTCATTTCGGCAAAGGCGGCATGGCCACGCGATGTCGCGTGATTGGGTGACGTCCAGTTGGATATAGTCACCCGCTTTTCGGCCAGGGCCGGTGTCGCCGCTAGAACGGTCGTCGCCGCCAGCGCGGCAAACGCATTGGTCAGTTTCATGTGGTCTCCTCCTCTTTTTCAAGACCCCGCTATTGCGCGGGGTTCGTCACGGCCGGGATGGCCAAATCAGTTGCCGAGCTCTGGCAGGAACATGATCAGTTCGGGAAAGGCGACCATGATGATCAGGACCACCACATCCGCAGCCAAAAACCACAAAACACCCTTGAAAATCAGTGAAATCGGGACCGCATCACCGACGATGCCCTTGATCACGAACACGTTCAGCCCCACCGGTGGGGTGATCAGAGCCATCTCGACCAGCTTGGTTGCAAGCACGCCCAGCCAGATCAGGCTGATATGGTTCGCCTCGTAGATCGGCAGAAGGATCGGCAGCGTCAGCAGCAGGATGCCCAGCGGATCGAGGATCATGCCCAGCAGACAAAAGATCACGGCCGTGCCGAAAACCAGCATCACATAGCTGGCCCCCATATCAATCACCAGGTCGGTCATCGCTTCGGGGATACCGCTGATCGCCAGAAACCTCGAAAACAGGTTGGCACCGACCGCGATGATGAAGATCGCCGCAGTCATTTTTGCAGTGTCCATCAGCGCGATCCTGGAAACTTTCCAGTTCAGGGTGCCGCGCGCCGCCGCAATCACGAAGGACAACGCCGCCCCGACAGCCCCGGCCTGCGTGGGTGTGAATATCCCGGTGAACAGACCGCCGAAAACGCCCACCACCAGCAAGATCACGGGCCATGTCTCGCTCAGGGCCTCCAGCCGTTCGGACCATGTCGCGCTTTCGTCGAGCGACGGCGCGAGCGCGGGATTGATCCACACACGAACGATGATCACGGCCCAGTACCCCAGCATCGTCAGTACGCCCGGCACGATCGCGGCCAGAAACAGCTTGCTGATCGCGACCTCGGCAAAAATACCGTAGATGATCAGAAGGATGCTCGGCGGGATGAGCGACCCCATGGTGCCGGCTGCGGCAACCACGGCGGTACTCAGCCCGGGATCGTAGTCGCGCTTCAGCATTTCCGGCACCGCGATCCGGCCCATTGCCGCGGCGCAGGCCAGGCTGGAGCCGGCCGCCGCCGAAAACAGCGCCGCGCCGCCCACGCTGGCGACCGCCAGCCCGCCCGGCAGGAATGACAGCCAGACCCGGGCGGCCTTGAAGATCCCGCGCGTGATGTCGGTCTGGTAACAGACGTATCCCATCAACAGGAACATCGGGATCGAACTGAGGGTCCAGTGCGCGGCAAAATCATAGGGCACCGCCGTCAGCAGGCCGAAAGCCGCGCCGCTTCCCAGCATCGCCCAGAACCCGAAGAAGGACACGATACCCAGCGCGACCGCGATCGGAACGCGCAGCAAGACCAGCAGGATGACAGAAACGATGCCGCAAAGGCCGATCTGGAAAAAGCTCACCGTTCCACTCCTATTCGTACATGTCGTGATTGGGGCCGGCCATGCCAGCGTCGGTGAAAGGCCTCTGGATCAGCTTGGCCAGCAAGAGCAGAACCATCAGCCCCGCACCAAGAGGCAGACAGAAGCGACCGGGCCAGACGGTCACCGCCGCCATGCCCATGGATTGCTCGCCGATGAGGTATTTTTCGACGGCATCGATCCAGGTCTGCCAGGTGAGCAGCCCGTAGAACACCGCAGACAGCGCCAGAGCCAGCATGTCGAGAGCGGTCCTCGCCCCCGTCGGGAGCAGATCGTGGATCAGGTCGACCTTGATGTGCTCGTTGGTGTATTCGACGAAGGGAAGCGGCAGAAAGACCAGCCCGACCATGTAATAATACGACACGTAATCCACCGTGCCCGGCAGGGGCTCGGCGATGAACTGGCTCAGGATGACATCGAGCGTGACGTGGACCATCATCAGGGCCGCCAGGGCAGTCGCAATATAGGTGATAATCCGCGACACCCTGCCAAGTCGTGCAATGACTGTTTCCATCACTATCTCTTCCCTGTCGTAAAAAGGGCCAATCCGCTTGGTCATACGCCACGGAAAACCGGTTTTCTCTTGCTCAGAAAGGCGTCGATGCCTTCGGCGTGATCCGCGCTCTTGATGATTTGCCCCTGAATGATGGCTTCTGTTTCAAGAAAGCTCTCCAGAGACGGTTGCATCGCGGCGCGCATCAGCCGCTTGGTACCGGCCAGGGCAAAGGTTGGCCCCGCGGCCAGGTCTGTCGCATAGTCCAGGGCCGCCCGGTCGAGGGCATCATCGGGATGAACCTGGCTTGCCAATCCCAGGCTCAGGGCTTCATCCGCCGGCACCATCCGCGCTGAGAAGGCAAGGTCCGTCGCACGTTGCCGACCGATCAGATTCTGAAGGAAAAACGCCGCGCCGCCATCGGGGGCCAGCCCGATCTTGCGAAAAACCTGACCGAATCTTGCCGTCTCGGAGAGCAGGATAACGTCGCAGGCGAGCGCCATGCTCAGACCGATCCCGACCGCCGGACCGCGCACCGCGGCAACCACAGGCTTCTCGCAATTGAATATGGAAAGGATCATCTGGTGCGCCCTGTACAAGCGCGCCCGATCACCCCAGACATCGTCCTTGCCCATGGTCGAAATATCCGCACCCGCACAAAAAGCGCGGCCCTCGGCCCGCAGTAATACGGCGCGAATCCGCGGGTCAGTTTGGATATCGCGAAACGCGTCCAGGAGTTCGACGCGCATGTCGAGGGTCAGCGCATTCAGCTTGTCGGGCCGGTTCAACGACACGACGGCCAGACCTTCTGAGTGTTCCACAGTGATATCGCTTGTCATGACCACCCCTCCCTTTGGCGAAGATTCGTCAGTCAGTGAACAGCGCCCGAGCAATCCCGTTCTTATGTATCTGGGTCGTTCCCCCGGTGATCGTCAGCATCCGCACATCCCTCACCATCCGCTCCAACGGAAGCGAACCGAAATAGCCGTAGCCACCGAACATCTGCATGGCGTCATGGGTGACGCGCTGTGCCATTTCGGTGGCCTGAACCTTGGCGATCGAAGACAATGTTGGATCGGGCTGGCCGCGGTCGATCAGCGACAGCGCCGTATAACACAACGACCGCGCGGCCTCGATCTGCACCTTCATGTCCGACATCATCCATTGCAGCCCCTGCATCTCGGACAGCGCCTTGCCGAATTGCCGGCGGGTCTTCATGTAGTCGCGTGCAAGGTCGAACGCCCCCTCGGCGACACCAAGCGCCAGTATCCCCATGCCGACGCGCGTGGCGTTATAGACACCCAGCGGGCGGACAAAGCCGCTGGAGTTGCCGGCCAGCCCTTCGGTCACGACGTTTTCGGACGGCACCCGCACATCGTCGAAATGGATCTCGCATTCGTTGCAGCCGCGCGCGCCCATCTTCTGTTCAAGAATATGGACCGAAACGCCGGGGCTTTTGCGGTGCACCAAAACGGTTCCGATGCCTCGCGCGCCTTTGCTTTCGCAGAACCGAGCATAGACCAGAAGGTAATCGGCCCTGTCGCCGAAAGTGGTAAAGATCTTGCCGCCGTTCAGCACAAACCCGTCCCCGTCCGGGCGCAGCGATGTCGTCACCGCGGTGGCGTCCGACCCGGCCTCGGGCTCGGACCAGGAGATCGCGCATTCGATCTCGCCCGCGGCGAAGCGGGGCAGGAAAGCCTGCTTCAACGCCTCGCTGCCGCAGGTGGCGATGATCCGGGGCGAGACGTTCTGATCGTGAACGATCAGCGCGGTATTGAAATCCACCTTGGCCAGTTCTTCGATCACGAGATAGCAATCCACCAGCGGCGTACCGCCACCGCCGTATTCTTCGGGAATGGTCATGCCCAGATAGCCAAGCGCGCCCAGGCGATGGTGGTTTTCCTCGGGGTAGATGCCGTCGCGGTCCCAGCGTGCGGCGCGGTCCCGGAATTCCCCGAGCGCCAGTTTGCGCGCGGCATCCTTGAGAGCGACCTGTTCTGTCGTTAGCAACGAGGGATGCATCCGCCCTACCCCCGCCGCTGGTCGAAGCTGTGGCCGTAGACCATGGCGGCGATCGTATTGCGCAGGATTTCGACGGTGCCACCGCCAAGCGCGAAGCCGCGCGCGTCACGCACCATACGTTCCAGCGGGTATTCGCGCGTGTAACCATTGTGACCGTGGATCTGCAGCGCTTCGTTCGTGACCCTCTGCGCCATTTCGTTGGCGTAAAGCTTGGCCATGGTCGCATCCATCGGATCGGGAAAGCCGTTCGGCGCGGGGTTGGTCGCGGCCCGATAGACCATCAGACGCGCAGCATGGATCTGTGTGGCCATGTCGGCGATTTTCCATTGCAGGCCCTGGAATTCCTTGATCGGGCGCCCGAACTGATGGCGAATCTCGGAATACGACTTTGCAGCATCGAAAGCGCCCTGCGCCAGCCCCACGCACATCGCTGCGTTGCCCACCCGCTCGGGTCCGAAACTGCTCATCAACAGCGCGAAGGAGCGCGAGCTTTCCGGGTCCCCTTCGACCAGCACATCCTCGGGACCGGCCTTGTAGTTTTCAAGGATAATCTCGGCCTCGGTCAGCCCCCGGCCACCCATCTTCAGCGATATGTGGCCGATCCGCGCGCCCGGCTTCTTCAGATCGACGACAAAGGCACCAATCCCCTTCGCCCCGCTGGCCTTGCCGAAACGGCAGAAGACCAGCGCATAATCGGCCACATGGGCGCCCGTGGACCAGCATTTGTTGCCATTCAGCACCCATCCGTCGCCGTCCCTTGTGGCCGTGGTGCGCAGGTCTGTCACCGCCGACCCCGCCTCTGGCTCGCTGATGGCGATTGCGATGAATTTCTTGCCGGCCGCCATGTCTGGCAGGAACCGCTTTTTCTGCTCGTCGCTGCCCAGAACGCTGATTGCCCGGGATGGGCCGTTCAGGTAGAGTTGCGAGACCAGCGCCGTGTTGAAACAGACCCGCGCCATTTCTTCCAGAAACACCGTGCCCTGGATCACTGGCGCGCCGGAGCCGCCGTATTCTTCAGGGATGAACATTCCCAGATAGCCAAGTTCGGCCAGCTTGTCGCGGTTCGCGGCTGGAAACTCTTCGGCTTCGTCCCAATGGGCGGCCCTGGGAGCAAACTCGCGCTCAGCCAGCTTGCGTGCCTCGTTGCGAAAATCCTCCAATTCCGGATCGAGCTTGAACATGTCAGTAGGTGTCCTTTGATTGAGCAGAGGGCAGGTCCTGTTCCAGCGCGGCCAGGATGCGCGCCGTATCGGCGCCTACGGTTGGTGCGGGGATAGGGGCGACCTGTGGGTGAGCCGCGAAACGCATCGGCAGCCCTGGAACAGGGACCGTGCCCAGGTCTGGATGCGGAAGGTCATGGATCATGCCGCGGGCGCGCATGTCATCGTCCGACACCACCTCAGCGAGCGTGCGCACCGGGGCGCCCGGCACATGTGCGCTGCTCAGGGCCGCGAAAATCTCGGCGCGGGTCTGACTTGAGGTCCACGCCGTCACCCAGCCATCGACTTGGGCACGCCGCGCGCAGCGCGCGGGTCCCGCGGCCAGTTCGGGATCTTCGGCCAGATCAGGGCGACCCATGGCCCGGGTCAGCTGCTGCCAGTGGCGATCATTCAGGCACATGATGGCCACCTGCCCGTCGCGCGCCGGAAACAGGTCGTAGGGTGCGACCTTGAGCACGGCCTGACTGTTGCCGGCCCGGTCGGCGAACCCGTCAGGCGCCAGCAGATAGCTTGCGATATTCGACGCCAGCGCGTGGTGCGTGACGTCCTGCATCGCGATCTGGACAAAGTCCCCGCGCCCTGTCGCGCCGCGCGCATGCAACGCCGCCATAATGCCACCAAAAAGGTGGATACCGCCCAGAAAATCGGTGATCGCTGCGCCGCATTTCACCGGCGGACCATCGGGAAACCCGGTCACCGACATCAGCCCGGTCAGGGCCTGAATAGGAAAATCCATCGCCGGCGCATCGCGATAGACGGAATCGGCCGCGTAACCCTTTCCTGACCCCATGACCAGGCGCGGATTGCGGGCACAGAGTGTTTCCCACCCCAGCCCCAGTTTCTCCATCGTACCGGGACGGAAATTCTCGATTAGAACATCGGCCGAATCTGCCAGCGCCAGCAGGGCGCTGCGCCCGCCCTCGGACCCCAGATCAAGCGTCACGCTCTGTTTGCTGGAATTGAGCATCATCGCTGCGGGGTTCTCGCGCCCGCCCGCGATGCCGCGGATACTGTCGCCGCCGGGCGGCTCGACCTTGATGACCTCGGCCCCCATGAGCGCGAACATCAGACCGCAATAGGGCCCAAGGTAGACCTGCCCGAGGTCGATCACCCGAAGACCGGCCAGCGGGCCACAATCGGGCGCCGCGTTCATGATCCGACAAAGCCCGGCGGGCGCTTTTCCTTGAAAGAGGCGACCGCCTCGCGGTGATCTGCGGTCTGCATGATATGGGCTTCGGCGGTTGCCTCGATCTCGAGATAGGTCGCGAAATCGCAATCCATGCCACGGTTCAGCATCGACTTGCCCAGCCCAAAGGCTCGGGTCGGCCCTTCGGCCAGACGCACGGCCAGCGCATCGGCCTCTGCGTCGAGCGCGTCTTCTTCGTGGATTGCGTGGACGATCCCAAGGTCGTGCGCCTCTTGGGCATCGATCACCTGGGCCGTCAGGAACATCGCCTTCGCCCGCTGCGTCCCGACCGTCCGCGCCAGCAAGTAAAGCCCGCCACCGTCGGGCACGATCGCCACGCGCGCATAGGCCTGGCAAAAGCGGGCCGAGGGCGCGGCCAGGATCACGTCAGCCAGAAGCGCAATGTTGAACCCCACGCCAAAGGCCGGCCCGGCAACCGCCGCGACGACCGGCTTTTCAAGATCATATAGCATCCGGGTTACGCGGTGCTGTTGTTTCATGCGGTCCCGCATGGCCACAGGCGAAGAACCGGCGAAGGTGCTGATATCGCCTCCGGCGCAAAACGCGCCCCCGGCACCCGTGATCAACAGCGCGCGCACGCGGTCATCGTCGCGCACCTGGGTGACGATGCGTTCCATCTCTTTGCGTGCGTCTTGATCAAGGGCATTCTTCTTCTCGGGAAAATCGAAAGTCATCCGACCAACGCTTTCCGAGCGGCTGTAGAGCAATGGCACCGCTTCCTCCTCCCAGGAATGGGCTAGCATGGAACACGATAGGAGTGGCATTGAGCGACGGGCAATAGTCCGGTGCGGAAAATCAGACATGTGTAAAATTCACCCGTTCTGTGTATTTCCTTGCGGTCTGCTGGCACGTTTTTTCGGCTTCCCTTCCCATGCGCGCCCGTCACGGCTACGGGCCTCGGCACCCCCTGTTGAAACAGCAAAGAAGAAATAGACAATGTACTCCGACACCCCTCTCGGCCGCTTGCGCCTGCCTGTGATCTGCTCGCCCATGTTCCTGGTGTCCGGGCCGGATCTTGTCGTCGCCCAGTGCAAAGCCGGCGTCATCGGCAGCTTTCCGGCGCTGAACGCACGCGAGTCCGAAGGTGAACCGCCGCTGCTTGAAGCCTGGCTCAAGCGCATCACTGAAGAGCTTGACGCGCACAATCAGGCCAATCCCGATCGGCCCGCCGCGCCATTCGCGGTCAACCAGATCGTCCATCGATCGAATGATCGGATTGAGCGGGACGTCGAAATATGTGCGCGCTGGAAAGTGCCTGTCTGGATCACATCAATGGGCGCACGGGAAGACGTCAACCAGGCGGCACATGAGTGCGGCGGCACTGTACTGCACGATGTAATCAACAACAAATACGCCAGGAAAGCGATCGACAAGGGCGCCGACGGCCTGATCGCGGTCTGCGCCGGCGCTGGCGGCCACGCCGGGGCCTTGTCACCCTTTGCGCTGGTTCAGGAAATCCGGGAATGGTTCGATGGTCCGCTTGCCCTGTCCGGGTCCATCGCGACCGGGCGCTCAATTCTGGCGGCGCAGGCCATGGGTGCGGATTTTGGGTATATCGGATCCCCCTTCATTGCCATGACCGAGGCGGTCGCGTCGGAGGAGTACAAGCAAATGATCGTCGAAGGCGGGGCCGATGATATTGTCTATACCGACTATTTCAGCGGCGTGCATGCCAACTATCTGAAACCGTCGGTGCGGGCGGTCGGTCTCGATCCGGACAACCTGGCCGGGATCGGCAACAAACTCGATCTGGCCACCGGCGACATTCGCCCCAAGGCCTGGCGTGACATCTGGGGCAGCGGTCAGGGGATCGGAGCGGTGAAAGAGGTGATGACCACGGCGGACTACGTCGACCGTCTCGACCGGGAATACCAGGTCGCCAAAGATGCGCTCTGTTCCTGACGAAAGAGGGCGGCCGGTTGCCCGGCCGCCCATCTGTTTCTGCGGTTGTCGCGAATGATCGAGACCCGATCTTAGCGGTCCTTTTGGTTGACGATCAGTTCTGCATTTTCGGGTAGTTCCGAAACAATGTTCACTTCGTCGACACGAATTCGTGTATGCAGTTTGAAGTTTTTGGCGGCGGCTGCTTCCGCAGCAGAAGCGTCGGCACCGTCTTCCAGCACAAGCGAGAGGCGGATCATGTCGCGATCGTTCTCGCGCGTTACCACGGCCTGCGCGGCCTTTGCGCCCGGCGTGCCGATGACAACTTCTTCAACCACGCGCGGATAAACGAAAATCTCGCGCACTTTGACCGCTGCCCCGACCCGTCCCTGCAATGCTGAAATCCGGCTGACGGTGCCATCCGCGTTGCTTTCCAGGGCAAAGGCGCTGTCGCCGGTGCCGAACCGGATCATCGGCCAGGTGGCATCGCGCGCGGTCACGACAACCTCGCCCGGTTCGCCATGGGCGACCTGTTCGCCGCTGACCGGATCGCAGATCTGCACCACGCGGTCGGGATGAACCAGATAGCCTTCGCCGCCATCCTCATAGGCGACAAGGCCTAGATCGGCGGTGGCATAGGCGGCCCAGGTGGACACGCCGTATTCGGCCTCGATCCGGCGGCGCTTGGCCATCCAGTCGCCCATCTCACCGCCGAGGAAGGCTGTCTTCACCTTCCATGCGTCGCGGCCATAGGTTTCGATCACCTTGTCCGCCAGCGTCAGGAAAAACGCGGTCGAGGCGCAGATCGAAGTCACGCCGGTTTCGACGATGATCTGCGCCTGAAGCTCGGTATTGCCCACGCCGCCGGGAATCACCGTGGCACCTGCGGCCTGTGCCGCTTCGTCGAACAGCAAGCCTGCGGGCACAAGATGATACATCCAGGTGTTCAGGATGATATCCCCCGGCCCCACGCCTGCCGCCTTGAAAAGCAGGTCCAGGCCATGACCTCCCTCGCCCGAAAGGGCCGGCTCGAAAATTGGGCCAGGGGACACGTAGATCCGTCCAATATCCTTCAGATCCGAGGCAAGGAATCCGCCGAAAGGCGGGTTCTCGCGCTGGATCTTCAGAAGCTCTTCTTTTTTCATCACTGGAAGTCGCGAGAGGTCCGCCACCGATGTGACGGCTGCCGGATCGAATCCGGCAGCCGTAAATCGCGATTTCAGGCCAGGAGCTTTTTCGGCCGCAGCGGCATAGGCTTGCGCTATATCTTTGTAGATATCATCAGACATTTCCATGCCTCCTCGTCCAATCGGGCGTTAAAGCGGGCAGTCCTTGCGGAAGTTTGGCGCGCGCTTCTCGCGGTGCGACAACACACCTTCCTTGACGTCCTCGCTCATAAAACCAAGCATCTCCAGCGCGGTCGACGCATCAAAGATCGGCCCGGCCTGGCGCAGCCAGTTGTTCAGCGAATACTTGGTCCAGCGGATCGCGCTTTGCGAGCCGTTGGCCAGTTCGACAGCCGTGTCCAAAGCGATCTGCTGAAGCTCGTCATCCTCGACGCACATTGACACCAGACCGATGCGCTCGGCCTCTTCGCCCGACACCGGCTTGCAGGTCATCAGATAGTATTTCGCCTTGGCCATCGAGGTCAGCAGCGGCCAGATAATCGCCGCGACATCGCCAGCGGCAACGCCCAGACGCGGATGACCATCGACAATCTTTGCCCGTTTCCCGGCGATCGAGATGTCGGCCAGGATGGCAACCACAAGGCCCGCGCCTGCCGCAGGGCCATTGATCGCGGAAATGATCGGCTTGTTGCAGTTGATGATGTTGTAGACGAGATCCTTGGCTTCTTTCCACGTCTTCATGATCTCGTGCGAGTCGCCGATCATCTTCTCAATCAGGCTGAAATCGCCGCCCGCCGAAAACGCCTTGCCCGCGCCGGTCACGATGACCGCGTTGATGTCGGGGTCGCGGTCGATGTCGATCCACATGTCCGTCATCTGGGTGTGGGTTTCGGCATCGACCGAGTTGAATGTCTCGGGCCGGTCGAACGTGATGCGCAGGACGCGATCCGCCGGGTAGTCAAATTTCAGTTTGTCGTACTTTGCGTAACGCTCCGACATAGGTCTTTTCCTCCTCAGGGTATGGGTTCAGCCAGGCAGTCCCAGGACGGCCTTGGACAGGATGTTTCTTTGGATTTCGTTCGATCCACCGTAGATCGTGGTAGGTCTGGCCTTGTAGAAGCTCGACAAAACGTCGACGCTAACATTGCCAACCTGAAGCGGCCCGATGGAGCCGCCATCGGGACCGGCTGCTTCGATCATCAGCTCGGTGATGCGCTGGAAGCATTCAGTCACCCAGATCTTCAGCATGGACACATCCGCACCGAGCGTCTCGCCACGTTTGAGCTGATCTGCAAAACGGGCATAAAGCGCGGCATGATCTTCCACATCCAGTGCCGCTTGGGCAAAGCGGTCACGGAACACCGGATCGTCAAACGCGCCACGGCCACGGGCAAAGCTTTCAAGCTGTCCCAGAGCGTTCTGGGCCAGACTTGGCGAGCCGATGAAGATGCGCTCGAAGCTCAAAAGCGCCTTGGCCATCGTCCAGCCCTTGTTCAGTTCGCCGACCAGGTTTTCCCGGGGAGTGCGGGCATTGTCGAAGAACACCTCGCAAAATTCGGTCTCACCCGAAAGGGTGGTGATCGTGCGCACCTCGATCCCCGGCTGATCCATCGGAGCAAGAAGGAAACTGATGCCCTGCTGTTTCTTCGGCGCATCGGGATCGGTGCGCACCAGCATGAAGATGTGCGTGGCATCATGCGCCATCGTCGTCCAGATCTTCTGGCCGTTAATGACGAAATCGTCGCCGTCAATTTCCGCGCGTGTGCGCAGATTGGCAAGATCGGACCCGGCACCGGGCTCGGAATAGCCCTGGCACCAGATGTCCTCGCAGCTCAGAATACGTGGCAGCCAATAGTCTTTCTGGTCCTGGGTGCCGAATTTGATGATCAGGGGCCCGACCATCTGCACGCCCATGTCGCGACCGCGATTGACGCCCCAGCGCTGCTGCTCTTCATAAAAGATCAGCAGCTTAGCAGCGTTTAGGCCCATACCGCCGAATTCAGCGGGCCAGGCTGGCGCAACCCAGCCCTTGGCGTGAAGCTTGCGGTGCCAATGTTCGATCTCGGCGAACTTCGGTCGGTGCGGCAGGTGGCGCAGCTCTTCGGGATATTCCGCCTCGAAGAACGCGCGCACTTCCTTGCGGAAATCCGCATCGCTCATTGCGTTCCAGTCGGTCATTGTGCGGCTCCTTCCTGTTCTCGCGCCTCGAACCAAAGCCGTCTGTGGTAGGCGTCATCGCCCAGCCAAGCGGACAGAACCAGCGCTCGGTTCAGATAAAGCCCGATGTCGAACTCGTCGGTATAACCGACGGCCCCGTGCAGCTGGATGGCGTCGCGCGTGATCTTCTTGGCGGCGGTGACCGCGCGAGCCTTGGCCCGGCTGGCAAGCCGCGCCCGGACTTTTGGATCGGTTTCGCTGTCCATCTGCGCAAGCGCCTCCCGCACTCCGGCCTGCGCGACCTCGCACATCACGTTGAGGTCGACGGCACGGTGCTGGATGACCTGGAATGATCCGATCGGCTTGTCGAACTGCTCCCGCGTCTTGATGTAGTCGAGCGTGATCTCGAAGGCGCGCTCGCTCACGCCGACAAGCTCGGCCGCGGCAAGCGCCGTTGCATCGGCGACAGCCTCGGCCAGTGCAGTGAGAACCGCACCGCTGCTGGCCAATTCCGCGGCCGGAGTTCCCGAAAACGAAAGCTCGCCCAGAGAGCTGCCATCCGCCTGCGTCCGCTTGTCGATGACAAGCCCCTGCGCGTCTGCCTCAGCCAGAACCAGAACCGGACCATCATCCTGTTCGGCCACGACAAGGAACCCGTGCGAACCGATCGCACCGACGACCCAGGCCTTGCCACCGGTCAGCTTTCCGTCCGCGTATCGGCAGGTCGCATCGGCAGGCGCCCCGTCGGGGCCGCGTTCCTGCCAGGCAACCGCCAATGAAATTTCGCCGCCGATGAGCTGTGCCATCTTCGGATGATCCGGACAAAGGCGGCGCAGAAGGCCGAGGCTCAGACCTATCGTCGACACGACCGGTTCCGGGGCAAACACACGGCCGACTTCCTCGGCGATGACACCCCCGGCGGCTAGGCCCATGCCAAGCCCGCCCTGATCTTCGGGCACCGCCACGCCGAAAACACCGGCCTCGGCCAGTTCCCGGACCATCTCCGGATCGAAACCGCCCCCGGCATCACGGAGTTGTCGGGCTCTGTCACTTCCGCCCGCCCGTTCAAACAACGTGCGCACGCTCTCGCGCAACAGGCGAAGGTCTTCTTGTTCGCTGGAAAGGAACTCAGTTTGTGTCATTTTGTTTTCGCTGGATCATCACAGGGGTGTCGGTCGAAAAAACGACCTCGCCCTCGGGGTTTTTGGCGCTGAGCGTATAGTGCAAAACACCTCTGTCGGGCTTGCTTTTTGACGGTGTGACCGAGTTGACCGTCAGTTCGACATCAAGGGGTTCGTTCGGGTGCACAGGCCGCAGCCAGCGCAAATTGTCAAAGCCCATGCCGCCGATATTGGCAACATCGACCATCATCTCGGTCATGACCGGCTTGAACACCTCAAGCATGGTCTGAAAGCCCGAGGCGATCAGGCTGCCATGTATGGCGGTTGCATAGTCTTCATCGGTGTGCAGCCGCTGCGGATCCCATTCCTTGGCAAAGGCCTTTATCGAATCCGCGCTCATCGGAGCGCTGCGAAAGCGATAGACTTGGCCCGGCGAGAAGTCTTCCAGATACCTCAAGAGGCACCCTCCTTTGCGAAACCGTCATCGTATCCGCTCGCATCCTTGGATATCCGGATGCGGTTGAATTCTTCCAGCTTCGGATAGGTTTCCTTGAACGCCATCAGGAACTCACCCATCGGCGCGTCGAAATAGAGACCACGGTCGTTCACATATTCCATGTGCCGGTGATTCTGTTCGTCGAACTCATGAAAGAGCGCGTCGTGATAGCCGTCGAAGACCAGGGGTTTGACCCCGAATCTTTCACACAGTTCCATGTTGAATGCAGGTGTCACCTTGTAGGCCTCATTCCCCAACCACAGCTGAACATAGCCGTGGTAGATAAAGAGATCGGTCCCCATCAACTCCTGCAACTTGGGTGTATTCAGGTGGTTGCGCACATCCGCGAACCCCAGAGCGGCGGGGATACCCACAGCACGCAAACAAGCCGCCAGAAGAATTGCCTTGGGAACGCAAAACGCCGCTTCCGCGCCAGCGATACGGCTGGCACGGTAAGAGTCCTCATCCAGCGCAAAACAATAGGGATCATAGCGAATATCGTCGCGCACCGCTTCGAACAGGCGGATCGCCTTGTCTCGATTGGTTGCGTCCACAGGAAGATCACGCAAAGCCGATGTCACGAAACCCTGCACTTCCACGCTATCGCTTTCCACAAAGCGCGATGGCATGACATAACGCTCAGCTTCAGTCGGCAGGTCATCGTCAGACTTGTCCATTGGCCCCCCCTTTTTCTAACAAATGTTAGATTACCGATTCAAATCCTGCCCGTCAACGGGATTTACTCTGTTTTCGGTTGGTCCACGCCATAACGCGGATTGTCTTCGCCCAGAGTGGCTGCAACTCCGACCGAATTTCCGGAAGAACGGAACTCCGGGGCAATTGGCAGCGGCAAAGCGGGCGCGTCCCGGCCGGAGATTTTTACGGTCCGCCCGAACACGTCACGCGCTTTGAAATGCGGGTCACGCGCCGCCTCGGCGGGCGTCTTCACGACCGAACAGCAGCAATCTGCCGCAGCCAGCAAAGGCTCCCAATGGGTCGAGGGGTGTTCCCTCAGACGACGTGCAACCTCTGCGGCACAGGCATTTGGATCGGACCAGTCATCGCGAAGGGCCACAGGCAAACCAATGACATCGCAGAACGACTGCCAGAACTTTTCTTCCAACGCGCCGACGGCGATCTGACGCCCGTCCGCAGCCGTATAAAGCCGATACCGGGCCAGGCCACCCGTCAGACGGCTGCCACCGCTTTCGATGTTCTGCCCGGCAATCACACCTTCGGCATGGGCCCAATAGGCAAAGGCGAACGCCCCCTCGGCCATTGCGATATCCAGATGCGTCCCCTGCCCGCTTGCCTGCCGCGCAATCAGGGCCAGCAGGATATTCATCACCGCAGGATAGGTTCCGCCTCCGATATCGGCGACCAGCCCGAACGGGGCTGTTGGCTGGTCATCCGGTCCGCGACTGAGCGACAGGATACCCGCATCACCGACGTAGTTGAGATCGTGGCCGGCGGCGCTGGCCTTTGGTCCGGTCTGGCCATAGCCGGTGATCGAACAATAGATGAGACCGGGATTGATCTTTCGCACCGCTTCATAACCAAGCCCCAGCCGGTCCATCACGCCGGGACGAAACTGCTCTACCAGAACATCGGCCTTCTCGATCAAGGGGCGCAGACGTTCCACTGCGCCCCTTGACTTGAGGTCGATGGCCACCGATCGCTTGCCGTGGTTCAACACAGCAAATCCGATGCTCTCTCCGTCGATCTTTGGCTCCGTGTGGCGCGCGTCCTCGCCGGCTCCGGGCCGTTCGAACTTGATCACTTCGGCGCCAGCCTCGGACAGCATGAGCGTCGCCATCGGACCGGGAAGAAGTGTGCTGAAATCCAGCACCAGGATATCCTTGAGCGGTTGAGCCATCTTCACTGCCTCAGGCAAAGCGCGCCGCGCCGTTGTTCAGAACAACCACGTCGCGTGCAGGAATAGACGCTCGAAACCGGGCCTCGCCGTCCTCTTCCCAGATTTCGAACCGCACGGTTTCGCCGGGATAGACCGGAGCCGAGAACCGAACATCCAGACCGACAAGCCGGGCAGAATCATAGTCCAGCAACGTCTTGAGAATCGCCCGGGCGGCCAGACCATAGGTCGCCAAACCGTGCAGGATCGGGCGGTCGAACCCGACCGACCGCGCGACATCGGGGTCGGCATGCAGCGGGTTCATGTCGCCGCTGAGCCGGTAGATCAGCGCCTGGCGCGGAAGCGTCTCGATATCACATATGTGATCGGGCACCCGGTCCGGCAGCACCGCCGGCGTCGGGCCGGGCCTGTTCTCGCCGCCGAATCCGCCGTCGCCCCGGGCGAAGGCCGACATCGCGACGCGTGCCAGCTTGTCGCCGCTGTCCGCGTCGATGATCTCGCGGCTTTGATAGATCACAGCGCCCTTGCCCTCGCCCTTGTCCGAGATGAAGTCGATCTGGCTGCGGCCGACAATCCGGCCATGTGTCGGCAGCGGCTTGTAGATGTCGAGCCACTGTTCTCCGTGCAGCACTTTTTGCCAGTTTACGCCGGTCTTGGGATCGCGCAGCCAGAAGCCGGGATACCCCAAAATGACCGCCATCGAGGGAACCGCCTTCAGACCGTCCTCATAGACAAAGGCCAGTTCTTTCTTGTCTGTCGGATCTTCGCCGAACCCCAGCCCGAGTGCGTAAAGGATGGTATCCCGCTCGGTCAGAGTCTGCTTGATCTCTTCGAAATCCCAATTCGAAAGTGCTTCGAAATCCAGTGGCATGATCTTTCCTCCCTTAGTTGCCGTCAGAGCGTGTTTTGCGATCCAAGTATGGCCGTGACCTGACTGGACAGCACACCGCCGTTGCCATGCGCCAGCGCCAGATCAATATCCTTCAACTGAATGCCCGGCGCGTCGCCACGGATCTGACGAGCAGCCTCGATCACTGTGAAGATACCGTACATCCCGGGGTGCACACAGGACAGGCCTCCGCCATTCGTGTTCACCGGCAAGGCCCCGCCAGGCGCGATGCGCCCGCCCTGGACAAAGGCCCCGCCATCGCCCTTGGCGCAGAACCCCAGATCTTCAAGAAACAGGATGGTATTGATGGTGAAGGCATCATAGAGCTCGACCGCCTGGATATCCGCAGGGGTCACGCCGGCCGTCGCAAAGGCGCGCGCGCCCGAGTCGCGGGCTGCGGTCACGGTGAAATCCTTCATCTGCGAAATCTGCCGGTGCGAGCTTGCCGCAGCACTGCCCAGCACATAGACAGGCGCCTTCGGGAAATCCCGGGCGCGGTCCGCGCGGACCATTACGATCGCGCCGCCGCCGTCGGTGACAAGACAACAGTCGCGCACGGTCAATGGATCGCCCACCATGCGCGCACCCAACACGTCCTCGCGGGTCAGCGGGCCGCGCTCGAACGCTTCGGGGTTGTGCTGCGCCCAGGCCCGCGCAGCAACGGCCACGTCGGCCAGCTGTTCGCGGGTGGTGCCATATTCATGCATGTGCCGCGCCGCCGCCATCGCATAGGCCGAGATCGGATAGCGCGGATTATACGGCGCCTCGTAGGCCGGCGGACGTGAAGCGGTCACGAGTCTGCCCGACGCGGTGCGCTGGTTGGAGCCATAAACAATCAGCGCGACATCACACAGACCGGCGTCCAGCGCCATGGTCGCGGACGTCAGGTAGTTTACGAAAGACGAACCGCCCGACATCGTGCCATCAATGAAACGGGGCTGGATGCCCAGATACTCCGCCGCCATAAGCGCCGGCATGCTGTCTTCCATCATGGTGCAAAACAGCCCGTCGACGTCGGACAGTTTCAGCCCGGCATCGCCAAGCGCCGCAAGCGCAGATTGCGCCATGACATCATAGGCCGTCAGGCCATGGGCTTCTCCGAAACCGGCATGACCGGTACCTACGATGGCGGATTTCCCCCGAAGTTCAGTGGTCATGGCTTATCCCTCCGACGGCTTGAAAAGCACGGCCGGAACACCCTCGGCCTCGCCCACGAAGGCGGTTACCGGCATGTCGATGGCGACCTCACCCGGAGCAATGCCCTCGACCCGGCTCATCATCCGGACACCCTCATCCAGCTCGACGACGCATACGTTGTAATCGCCGCCCCGTTCGGGCTTTCGGCGCACAACTGTTGTGGTGTGGACCCGTCCCTTGCCGCTAGCCTTCTTCCAAGAAATCGCGCTGCCATGACAATGGGGACACAGGACTCTCGGGAAAAAGTGATATCCCCCGCAGTCGTCGCACTTGGGCAGCAGGATCTCTCCCTCTGCCAGCGCGCGTTGGAAAAACTGGTCTGGTCGTTTGGCGTCCTGCACCGGCGTTCTCCTTCAAGCGATCCAGTCTTTGTCTAATCGTATTGATTATGTTTCTAACAATTGTTAGATTTAGTCAACCTTTCAGGATCAATTGAGAGAAACTCATGCCAGGTTCAGATTTAGCCCCCCTTTCCGGCAAACTCGTCGTTGCGCTGGAACAGGCAGTCGCCGCGCCTTTTTGCTCCTCGCGGCTGGCCGATGCCGGCGCGCGTGTGATCAAGATCGAACGCAAGGGAGCCGGCGATTTCGCCCGCGCCTACGATACCGCCGCCAACGGTGAAAGCGCCTATTTCACATGGCTGAACCGAGGCAAAGAATCGGTCGCCTTGGACATTAAAGCCGACGAAGACCGTGAAATCCTGCTCAGGATGCTGGAAAACGCGGATGTGTTTATTCAGAACCTGCTGCCCGGCGCGCTGGCCAAGCTCGGGCTCGATTCCGCAAGTCTGCGAGAGAGGTTTCCGCGTCTGGTGACCTGCGACATCACCGGCTACGGAGAGGACGGCCCGATGCGCAACGCCAAGGCCTATGATCTTCTGGTGCAATGCGAAAGCGGCCTGGCATCGGTGACCGGCACGCCGGATGGACCGGGGCGGGTCGGCGTGTCGGTCTGCGATATCGCCACCGGCATGACAGCCCATGCCGGGATCTGCGAAGCGCTGGTCGGGCGTGATCGAACCGGCAAGGGCAGCGGCCTCTCGGTGGCCATGTTCGACGTCATGGCGGACTGGATGGCGGTTCCGCTTCTTTTTCACGACTATGCCAATCAGCCCACGCCCAGAACCGGGCTTGGTCACTCTGTCATATGCCCCTACGGCGCATTCCACTGCCGAGGCGGTGAACAGGTCGTCATCTCGGTCCAGAACAGCCGCGAATGGAACCGGTTCTGCGTACAGATTCTCGGCGACCCGGCCTTGGCCGATGATCCGCGATTCCATGATAATTCAGCCAGGATCGCGCACAAATCGGAACTCGAAGAGCTTATCAAGACCGTGTTCGGCGCGCACGAACGTGCCGAATTGTTGAAGCTGCTCGATGGCGCGGGCATTGCATCGGCGGCGGTGAACGACGTTGCCGCGCTGTCGGATCACCCGCAACTTGATCGGGCGACCATCGGCACGCCCTCGGGACCTGTCAGCATCGCAATGCCCCCGATACGACGCGGCAGCACCGAAGCCGCGATCGGACCGTCCCCCGCATTGGACGCCGATGGAGCGGCCATTCGCGCGGAATTCGGTTCTCGTTCCTAGAACAGGAAATCAACCCATGACCAATGCAAAGAACACCGCAATCCTGCAAAGCGTCAGGATCATCGACCTGACGTCGATCATCTTCGGTCCTCTGGCCACGCAGATGCTGGGAGATCTGGGAGCGGATGTGATCAAGGTGGAAGCGCCCGAGGGCGATCTTCTGCGCCAGGTTCAGCCATCGCGGCACAGGTTGATGGGCGCTGCGTTTCTAGGGGCCAACCGCAACAAGCGCAGCGTCGTACTCGACCTGAAAACGCAAGCCGATCGCGACCGTCTGCGCAAGTTGCTGGTCGATGCCGATGTGATGATTTCAAGCATCCGGCCCGCGGCGCTTGCCAGATTGTCTTTGGATCCGGAAACCTTACGGAACGAGAACCCGAGCCTGATCACGGTTTCTGCAACCGGATACGGGCAGGACGGGCCTTACGCTTCGAAACCGGCCTTTGATGACATCGTCCAGGCGGTTTCGGGTTTGGCCAGCCTGCCCACCCTTCGCGATCCAGAGGCAAAACCCGATTATTCCCCGACCATTCTTGCCGACAAGCTTGGCGGTGTTACCACGGCTTATGCCGTCATGGCAGCCCTGTTTCATCGGGAACGCACGGGCCAGGCACAGCATGTCGAGGTGCCGATGTTCGAAACGCTGACGGCGTTTCTGCTGGCCGAACACATGGACGGCGCGACATTCGACGAGGTGCCGAGGAATTTCGGATATGCCCGCATGTTGGTGCCGCACCGCCGCCCGCTCCAGACGGCGGACGGGTTCATCACGATCCTGCCCTATACCAACGCCCAATGGGCGCGGTTTTTCAAGACGGTCGGGCGCGACGACATGATCAACCACGTCTGGGTCACCGACATGGACACCCGCAGCCGTAACATCGGCGCCCTTTACGACATGGTTGCTCGGATTGCGCTGACGCGGACAACCGCCGACTGGCTGGCCCTGATGGAGCAGGCCGACATTCCCGCCATGCCGGTGAACACCCTGTCGGATCTGCCGAACGATCCGCACCTTTCCGTAACCGGTTTCTTTCAGAAGGTCGAACACCCCACCGAAGGTACGATCTGGATGACACGCCCGCCCATTCGATTCTCGGCGACACCGGCGCGGCATGACCTGCGCCCCGCCCCCGGACTGGGCGAACACAACGACGAGATCATCGGTCCGGGGGGCGACTAGTCTCCGACCCGGCACCCGACGGATCAAACATCCAGCGAACGTGCGATCAGTTCCTTCATGATCTCGTTGGTGCCGCCATAGATCATCTGGACCCTGCTGTCGGCATAAAGTCGCGCGATGGGGTATTCCATCATGAAACCGTAACCGCCGTGAAGTTGCAGGCATTCATGCATGACCTCGTTCTGCGTCTGGCTGCCCCACCATTTCGCCATCGAAGCCGTGGCCGCATCAAGTTCGCCCGCTTCAAGACGCGCGATCCCGTCATTTACGAAAGAACGTAGCAATTCGGCCTTGGTTTTGCATTCCGCCAGTTTGAAGCGTGTATTCTGGAAGTCCATGATCCGGCTTCCAAATGCCTTGCGGTCCTGAACATATTTCACCGTTTCATCGATCGCAAAATCAATAAAACCGAGGGCGGTAATGCCGATCATCAGCCGCTCCCAAGGCAGCTGCTTCATCAGCTGGTAGAACCCCTGCCCCTCTTCCGGACCAAGCAGGTTCGCCGTGGGCACGCGCACATCCTCGAAGAACAGCTCAGCAGTATCCGAACCTTTCATACCCAGTTTCTTCAGGTTCCGTCCCCGGCGAAAGCCCTCGGTGCCCTCGGTTTCCAGAACGATCAATGAAACGCCCTTAGCGCCGGCGTTGCGATCGGTCTTTGCCACGATAACAACGAGATCCGCCGTGTGCCCGTTTGTGATAAAGATCTTCGAACCGTTGATCTTGTAGTGGTTGCCATCCTTTTCCGCATAGGTTTGTACGTTCTGGAGGTCAGAGCCCGTTCCAGGCTCGGTCATGGCAATCGCCGCAACGCTGTCGCCGCTGACCAGTTTCGGCAACCACTTTTTCTTCTGTTCCTCACTGCCATATGCGTTGAGATAATGGATTACGATGGACTGAATCCCATAGCCCCAACCCGTATCACCGGTGCGCCCCTGCTCGTAGACGGTAATCGCGTCGAACCCGATGCCGCCACCGAACCCACCATATTCTTCGGCAATCGAGCCACCCATGACACCCTGCTGACCGACTGTTTTCCAGAAGTCGCGGTCAACAATTCCCTGCTCCGCCCATTTTTCAATCTTCGGAGCCATCTCTGCATCGAAAAGCCTGCGTGTACTATCGGCGAACATCTTGTGTTCATCCACTGCCCAGCTAGGGGAGTTCTTGATCAGAGACATGAATTTTTCCTATCGATTCAAGCTTGTGTTGAGCCAAAATCTAACAAGTGTTTTGCTTCTTGACAATGAACCGGAGCCGTTCTGACGAGGCGTCACAAGGCTTAGGACCGCGCGCATCCTAGTCCGTCCGATCCGCTCGCCGCCCATTCGGCTCGTACAAAAAGGCCCGACAAATCAGGCGGGCCTTTTTATAATTTTTGCAATGACTTACAACTTTTCGGTCAGTTCGGGCACGGCTTCGAACAGGTCGGCGACCAGGCCGTAATCGGCGACCTGGAAGATCGGTGCCTCTTCGTCCTTGTTGATGGCGACGATGATCTTGCTGTCCTTCATGCCCGCAAGGTGCTGGATCGCGCCCGAAATGCCGACGGCGATGTAAAGGTCGGGGGCGACCACCTTGCCGGTCTGGCCCACCTGCCAGTCGTTCGGGGCAAAGCCCGAGTCGACGGCGGCGCGGGATGCGCCAACGGCGGCGCCCAGCTTGTCGGCCAGTTTCTCGATCAGCGCGAAATCGTCTTCCGAGCCGACGCCACGGCCACCCGACACGACCACGCCGGCCGAGGTCAGTTCGGGCCGGTCGCTTTCGGCAACCTTGTCCTCGACCCATTGCGACAGGCCCGACGCCTGCGCGCCGTCCACCGTTTCGACCGAGGCCGAGTTGCCGGTGCCCGCCGCGTCGAAATTGGCGGTGCGGAACGAGATCACCTTTTTCGCATCCGACGATTTCACGGTCTGGATCGCGTTGCCTGCATAGATCGGGCGCTCGAACGTGTCGGCGTCGACGACGGCCGAAACATCGGTCAGCATCATCACGTCCAGCAGCGCGGCCACGCGCGGCAGCACGTTCTTGGCGTCGGTGGTGGCGGGCGCGACGATGTGGTCGTAGTCACCGGCCAGGCCCACGATCAGGTCGGCGGTCGATTCCGCCAGGCGATGACCCAGCGCGGGGTCTTCGGCGACCAGCACCTTGGCCACGCCGTCGATGGTGGCGGCCTCTTTCGCGGCATCGGCGGCCGAGGCGCCGGCACACAGCACGGTCACGTCACCCAGGTCCTTGGCAGCGGCCACGGCCTTGGCCGTCGCGTCCATCGACAGTTCGCCATTGTTGACTTCGGCAAGAAGAAGAACAGCCATCACACCGCCCCCTTTTCCTTGAGTTTCGACACGAGCTCGTCGACCGAACCCACCATTTCACCGGCGGCGCGTTCGGCCGGCTCGGACGTCTTGACCACGGTCAGGCGCGGGGTGACGTCGACGCCGTAATCGGCGGCGGTCTTTTCATCCAGCGGCTTTTTCTTGGCCTTCATGATGTTGGGCAGCGAGGCATAGCGCGGCTCGTTCAGGCGCAGGTCGACGGTGACGACCGTGGGCATCTTTACCTTGATGGTCTGCAGGCCGCCATCGACCTCGCGGGTCACCACGGCGTCGTCGCCTTCGATGTTCAGCTCGCTGGCAAAGGTCGCCTGGCTCCAGCCCATCAGCGCCGACAGCATCTGGCCGGTTGCGTTCATGTCGTTGTCGATGGCCTGCTTGCCGCAGATCACCAGGCCGGGCTCTTCCTCTTCGACGACCTTGGCCAGGATCTTGGCCACCGCCAGCGGCTCGATGTCCTGGTGCACGTCATCGGCGGCAACCACCAGGATGGCGCGGTCGGCGCCCATGGCCAGCGCGGTGCGCAGGGTTTCCTGCGCCTGCTTGACGCCGATCGAGACGGCGACGACCTCTTCGGCAGCGCCCTTTTCCTTCAGGCGGATCGCCTCTTCGACGGCGATCTCGTCGAACGGGTTCATCGACATCTTGACGTTGGCGAGATCGACACCGCTGCCATCCGCCTTGACGCGGACCTTCACGTTGTAGTCGATCACGCGTTTCACCGGCACGAGTACCTTCATTGGCGTGGTCTCCTTGAGTTTTGCGATAAGGTTTCAACCGAGCTAACGGTCTTTGAATTCTGGAGCTCTTTTTTCCGAAAACGCTTTCATCGCCTCGGGAAAGTCATGCGCGCACAGCAAAACGCTTTGGGCATCGCGCTCGATATCCAGCGCCTCGAGATAGCTGCACTCGGCTGCGGCGCGCATCACACGCTTGGCGGTCTGAACGCCAAACATCGGGTGCGTTGCAATCTCGCGGGCAATTTCCAACGCCCGTACCTCGACCTGGTTGGCCGGCACGCATTCTTCGACAACGCGCAGGTCCCTAGCGGTGCGCCCGTCGATTTCACGGCCCGTGAGCACCAGCATCCGCGCCACCCCCGCACCGGCACGCTGTTGAAGCAGCCAGCTAGATCCCGTGTCAGGACAGCCGCCGACGCGCGCAAAAACTTCGCACAGCCGGGCATCTTCGGCAGCAACGACAATGTCCGCCGACAAGGCCAGGCTTAGACCCGCGCCAAAAGCCACGCCGCATACCGCGGAAATCAAGGGTTTACAAAACAGATAGGCCGCGCGTCCGCCATCGTGCACGCGGTCCACCATTTCCGATGTCGCCCTTGCGCCTTTCGCGATCTCAGACTGAAACCCGACAAGATCGCCGCCGCTGCTGAAATGATCGCCACCGGTCATAACAACGACACGGATCGTATCGTCCCGTTCGGCTTCGCGCAGGAGCGCCACCAGTTCTTCGACGAACCCGATGCTGTAAGGGTTGCGTTTTGTCGGCTGAAGAAACCGCAGGATTCCGACAGGGCCTTCCCTGTCCAGACGAATAAGTTCAGTCATTCAAGCCTCCATCAGGTCCCAGTCCAGACGGGTGCTCGTTTTTCAGCGAAGGCCTTGGGGCCTTCAATCGCGTCGTTGCTGGCGTAAACCACTTCGTGCAGGCGCTTGCCCTCTTCCAGACCACCGGCACAGCCCAGATCCATGGTTGCGCGAACACTGCCTTTCGCGGCAACAACCGACAGCGGGGCCGCGCTGGCAATGCGTTTGGCAAGGTCGAAGGCCCGTGCGCGGACAGCATCGGGGGTGTCTTCGATATAGTTGGTGAACCCGTATTCGTGCAGGCGCTCGATCGGCATCAGGTCGCCGGTCAGAACGATCTCCATAAGGATGGGCTGTGGCAGCATGGACAATGCCGGCGATGCCCAGGGCGATCCACGACCGATCTTTACTTCGGTGATACCGACCTTGGTCCCCTTGAGACCGACCCGCAGATCGCAATTCAAGGTCAGCATCATGCCGCCCGCCATCAAAGACCCGGTCATCGCCGCGATGATCGGTTTCTTGCAGGCGCGCATGGTTTCGTGAAACGGATCGCGCATCTTGGACAGGATATCGACACCCTCGTCCCGCGCGATCTGGGTGGCTTCCTTCAGATCCAGCCCGGCACAGAACACGCCGCAATCGGCCGAGGTCAGTATTGCCGCGCGAATGCTGTCATCCGCCTCGATCTTCTCCCAGGCATCCGTCAGCCCGTTCGTTGCGGCCACGGAAAGTGCGTTCTTGCGTTCGGGCCGGTTGATACAGACGGTTGCGATGCCGTCTTCGATCTTCACATCAATGGGGCTCATAGCATTAACTTCGTTATTCATGGACTGTATTTGTGCGAAAAATCCCCGCGGCATGGGTGCCGCGGGGATGCTTGTGTTCATTCGACTGAGAACGACTCGGAGCTTTCCTTGATCACTTCCCAAACGATATCGAGGTAATCGGCGCTCCAGTCGGTAAGCGGAACCCAGGTCTCGCCATCCCACTGTTCGACCCGGGTCTTGCCACCGCCGCCATGGTCTTCCGCGGTCACCGTGACCGGCGCCATGAGACCGTTGCCGTCGAAGTTCTCGATCGCTTCATAGCCCGCTTTCATGCTCTCTGGCGTCAACGGCCATCCGTTCTCCTCGATCGCGATACGGGCAGCTTCGAAACCGACCGAATAGATCGCAAGACCGGTGTTGTAGTAGACATCGTGCACCAAGCTCTCGGGGCCGCTGCCTTCGCCATTGGCATAGTAGGTGTCCAGCATCGTCTTGACGAGCGGGACTTCCTGGCCGCCGGCCACGTTGGTCCCGCGCAGGATGCCTTTCGCCTCTTCCGCGCCGATATTGGCGATATCGACTTCGTTCAGCCAGTTCACCGACAGATAGCGGTCGATCGGGAAACGGTTGCGGCGCATTTCCTTCGAGGCGACCACATGTCCGCCCGCCAGTAGCCAGCTGATCACATAGTCGGGCTTGTCGCGGCGGATTTTGCTCCATGCGCCGGCTTGATCCGACCCGGGAAGCGGCACGGGATAAAGCTCCAGTTCGAACCCTTCCTTCTCGGAAAGCGTTTTCAGGATCTCGATCGGTTCCTGGCCAAAGGGGTAGTCCAGATAGATGAACCCGATCTTCGCATCGCTCAGATCACCGCCCATCTGCTCCTTGATGAATGCAACGTCGTTCGCCGCCTGCTGCCAATAGGTCGGGCCGACCGGGAAAACCCATTCGAACACCTCGCCATCCACGGCGTCACCCCGACCGACGAACGATTGCATCAGGATGTTACCGTCTCTCATTGCACGGGGCAGAACCGCATTCGTGACCGGCGTCGAGAGCATGTTGAAAATGAATACACCTTCACGCTTGAGCTGCTCGTAGCATTCCACGCCGCGCTGCGGTTCGTTGCCGTGATCGCGCACGATGATTTCCACCGGATGCCCTTCGATACCACCGTTTTCGTTGGTATACATCGCGAGGTCCTGAGCGGCCTGGGCCACCTGAGGCGAAATGAAGGTGTAGGACTTGCTGAGGTCGAAGCAGAGTCCGAAGCGGATCGGCTCCTTGTCCTGCGCTGAGGCCACAGTCGCGCTTGTTGCCAGCGCAGCAGCAAGGACCACTGCCTTAATTTGCTGTGTGACTTTCATGTTCTCTCTCCCGTTGGTTTGGTTTGGGGCGGTGATACTGTCTTATAAACGCCGCTGCCGCCCCGCGTAGCGTCGCCCTTCCTGCTATTGGTCATTCACTGCTCGTATTTTGAGGAACTTTCTTTCACCACGTCCCACACGACGTCCGTGTACTCAGAGATCCAGTCGGTTTGCGGCACCCAAGTCTCCCCGTCCCACATCTCGATCCGGGTCTTACCGCCGCCGCCATGATCTTCGGCCGTCACCGTAATGGGGGCCATCAGCCCGTTCGCGTCGTATCCCTCAAGAGATTCCAGTCCGGCTTTGTAGGACTCCGCGGTTATCGGAAGGCCTTCCTGTTCTGCCGCCCTGCGCGCGGCTTCGAACATGATTGAATACATCGCCAGACCGGTGTTGTAGAAAACGTCCTGCGTCTTCTCGATCGGGCCGGACCCCTCGCCCTTGTCATAAAGCTCGGCCATGATTTCCTGATACAGGGCAATATCCTGACCGCCCACGACATTGGTACCGCGCTTGATACCCTTGGCGGCCTCTTTACCGATGTTGGCGATATCGACTTCGTTCAACCAGTTGACCGAGATGTACTTGTCCATCGGAATGCGATTGCGCTGCATCTCCTTCGACGCGACCACATGCGCACCGCCCAACATCCAGACGATTACATGATCGGGCTTGTCGCGGCGCACCTTGGACCACACTCCGGCCTGGTCGCTGCCAGGCAGTGGCACAGGGTAAAGCTCAAGCTCGAAACCCTCTTTTTCGGACAAGGTTTCCAGGATCTCGATCGGCTCCTGTCCGAAAGGATAATCGAAATACACAAACCCCACCTTCACGTCCGACAAGTCGCCATCATGCAATTGCTTTATGTAGGCAACATCATTGGCCGCCTGTCCCCAATAGGTCGGTCCGACCGGATAGACCCATTCGAAAACGGTGCCGTCGACGGCATCGCCTCGGCCGACAAGCGACTGCATCAGGATACGCTCGTCTTCCATGGCCCGCGGCAGGATAGCCAGAGAGACCGGAGTGGACAGGGTATCGAAGACAAAGACGCCCTCGCGGCTGAGCTTGGAGTAGCACTCGATTCCGCGCTGCGGTTCGTTCCCGTGGTCACGCACGATGACTTCGACCGGTTCCCCACCGATGCCGCCCTTCATGTTGATGAGCTTGGCAAGGTCCATCGCGGCCTGCGAAACCTGCGGCGTGGCAAAGGTATAGGCTTTGCTGAGATCGTAGCAGATGCCGATCTTGAATGGCTCGGCCAGCGTCTGGGTGCCAAACATTGCTCCGCCGAACATTGATAATACGGCCAACGCTTTGGTAAGTTTCTTCATTTGTTCCTCCCTGAACAGTTTCCGAATAGTACGTTAGCTCAGCCAACGTTTGCGTCGGCTGTAGTGCTTGACGTTGTGAAAATCGGTCTCTCCGCCGCCTAGATAGAACTCCTGAATGTCGGAGTTAGATTTGAGCGCCTCGGCGGTGCCGTGCATAACGACGCGGCCGTTCTCGATAAGGTACCCTTGCGACACGATTTCCAGAGCCGCCAAGGCGTTCTGTTCCACCAGTAGTACGGACAGGCCCTCATCCTTATTGATCTTTTGCAGTATGCCGAAGATTTCCTCGACCAGGAACGGAGCAAGCCCGAGACTTGGCTCGTCAAGCATCAACAGCTTCGGCTGGGTCACGAGGGCCCGCCCAATGGCAAGCATCTGTTGCTCACCACCCGACAAATAGCCTGCTTGCGAATTTTTGCGTTCGGCAAGCCGCGGAAAATATCCGTAGATCTTGTCCTTTTCCGCATTCAGCGTTGATCGGGACATCCCGTGCGGCGCGGCGGCGGTCAGGTTCTCGTCGGGGGTCAGGTGTTCGAAGACTCGTCGCCCTTCGATGACATGACAGATGCCCATCTCGACGCGTTTTTGCGCGAGCGCTTCGGTAATGTCCGCTCCCTGGAACGTTATCTCACCTCGGCTGATGCGTCCGCGCTCAGCCTTCAAAAGACCGCTGATCGCTTTCAACGTGGTGCTTTTTCCCGCTCCGTTCGATCCCAAGAGTGCGATCATCCCGCCTGTAGGAACCTGGACCGAAACACCTTTGATCGCCAGCATTACATTGTCGTACAGCACCTCGACACTGTTCATGGACAGAATGTTCTGGGCTTCAACTTTTTTTTCTTGCATCGGCATTTCCCTTATTTCTTGAACTGATCGAAGGGCCAGACCATCAGGTAGTCTCTGATGTTGCCGTAGAGTTTTCCCAAACCAAGCGGTTCGATCAGAAGGACAATGACGATCAGCGCGCCATAGACCGCGTTGGGGATGTGGGCGAGCGTTTCAACGTTGATCTGCATGCCAAGCCCGTCACTCAGCGTGACGACGAGACCGTTCACGATACCCGGAACAAGAAGGATCAGGGCAACACCGAAATAGGAACCGATAATGCTGCCAAGGCCGCCAACAATCACCATCGCAAGAACCTGGATCGACACGTTCACCGAAAACTGCTCAGGTGCCGCAAGAAAGAAGAAGGTGGCAACAAGCAACGCACCACTGACGCCCGCGATGAAAGACGACGTCGCGAAGGCCAGGATCTTGTAGTAGAAACTGTTCACACCCAGGATCGCGGCTGCAAAGTCTTTTTCCCGGACAGCGACCAAAGCGCGACCGAGTCCAGTACGCTTGAGATTAAGCATGAAGATCGTCACCAAGACACACCAGCCGAAGGCGACATAGTAGAAGCCAGTATCAGTGGTAATCTCTTGCCCGAGCAGCGCCAATGTCGGTGACTGGAGCGACGCGTGTGAGCCCCCCGAGATCGCCGGAGAGTGGGTCAGAACCCAGTCCATCACAAATTGCATCGCAAGAGTGGTAAGGGCGAGGTACAGTCCCTTGACCCGCAAAGCGGCAAAAGCAAACAGGCTGCCGATCACGGATGACGTCAACCCGCCGATGATCAGCGCGAATTCCCACGGCACCCCGAAACGCGCGGCATGGATCGCCGAATAGGCGCCGACCGCCATGACCGCGGCGTAGCCCAGGTGA
Organism: Sulfitobacter alexandrii; assembly: GCF_001886735.1. NCBI lineage: Bacteria > Pseudomonadati > Pseudomonadota > Alphaproteobacteria > Rhodobacterales > Roseobacteraceae > Sulfitobacter > Sulfitobacter alexandrii. The sequence continues at coordinate 38,283 of NZ_CP018081.1, read as the reverse complement.
AGCTGCCCCGCCCAACCTGTCACCAGGTTCAGCCCCAAAGCGGCCGCCGTCCAGATCAGCCACGGAAGCATGTAACTGTTCAGGTAAAGCGAAGGTATGATGAATGGCGCGGCAATGCCGATCAGGAAGATAAATGCAGCCAGATTCCTGTCAGCAGGTACCTTGAAGATTCGGCTATCCGAAACGTAGTTGGCGTGATGGACGCCGGAAAGTCCGTAAAACATTCCTTACACCCTTTCGATGTCGTGACGACCGAACAGCCCGTGCGGACGGATCATGACCGTAAGAATGAGCACGGCAGCGACGATAAGCTCACGGCTTCCGCCTCCGACAAGCGGATCGAGGAAATCAGCGCCAACGTTTTCGACGACGCCCAGGATGATGCCCGCGATCACGGCGCCAAGGATACTGTCGAGACCACCGAGAACGGCAACCGTCAGACCTTTGAGAAGCAACAGCGACAGCGCCTGATCGACACCCTGAATCTCGCCCCATATAACGCCTGCGGCGACGGCAACAACGGATGCCAGCGCCCAAGAAAAGCCAACTCCGCGTTCAACCGAGATGCCGACCGACCACGAAGCCATGTAATCATCCGCGATCGCCCGCAACTTGATCCCGGTCCGGGTTCGGAAAAACAGCATGAAGGCGACAAACAAGACGAGCGCAACACCGGCACCAACCAGATGGATGCGGCTGATGAATATGTCGCCCAGGAACAGCGGATCATAGCTGACGCCCAATTCCATCGAACGCGACGTCCCGCCCCAGATCGCAAGCGTTGTACCCCGCAGGAAAATGTCGAGGCCGAGTGTCAGCATCAAGATCATGACAACCGGCCGACCTGCGAGACGGCGCAGAGCAACACGCTCAATGCCGAACCCAAGGCCGAACATGACAACCGCAGCCAGAGGGATGGCCAGCCACAAGGGTAAACCCACGTCGCGTGCCAGCGCCAGGACCACATAGGCCCCGACCATGGTCAACCCGCCCTGCGCCAGATTGGGCACCGAAGATGCCTTGTAAATCAGCACAAGGCCGATGGCGAATAGCGAGTACAGCAGACCCGTCAAGGCTCCGTTGATCGCAAGCTCTGATAGAAAGACCCAGTCCATTTATACCTCCCTGATGGGAAGGCTTCTTTCGACCTTCCCTACTTCCCCGGTCTCGTAAGTCACCTGCGCGCTTACATGGACCTCTTTTGAACCGTCGTAGAGCGCTGCGATCACGTCGGCATAGCGTTCCTGAACGACCTTCCGCCGCAGTTTTCGGGTTCGCGTGATTTCGCCATCGTCCGGGTCGAATTCTTTCGGCAGACTGACAAAGCGTTGCAGGCGCAATGGTTCGGTGACGGCCTTGTTGACCCGTTGGAAGGCCTCGCGAAGCAACGTCGCGACCTCTTCACGCTGAGAAAGATCGGCATAAGACACATAGGGCACGCCGTTCACCTCTGCCCAGTGGCCAACGGCTTCGAAATCCACGCAGACCATAGCCGTCAATTCGTCAAGCCCGGCGCCGATTACGGCAGCATCCTTAATATAAGGGCTGAATTTCAACCGGTTCTCGATGTAGTTTGGCACAAACCGCTCGCCTCCGGCCGTATGCATGACCTCGGAGACGCGCCCCAGAACAACCAGGTGTCCATCTTCCTCCAAATACCCGGCATCACCTGTATGCAGCCACCCGCCCTCAAGGGCTTCGGCGGTCGCTTCGGGTTTGTTGAAGTACCCTTCGAATACGCTGTCCGAGCGTACCAAGATCTCCCCGTCCTCGGCGATGGTCACCTCGACGCCGGGCGCGGGTTTGCCAACCGTATGAAGGCGCACTTCACCCGGAGACTGAATTGCATTGATCGCGCTGTTTTCGGTTTGGCCGTAGAGTTGGCGCAATTTGATTCCCAAGGCTCGGTAGAAAACAAAGGTGTCTTCGCCGATCGCTTCGCCGCCGGTGAACGCGTTCTTGAGGCGGCTCATTCCGAACTGGTCCTTGATCGGACCGAAAACAATTGCCTCACCCAAAAGTCGGCCCAAAGGCTCCAATATACCACCGCTTTTTCCGTTCAGCTTGCGTGTCTCAGCGGCGATGGCCCGATCCATGAAGAAATGATACAGCCATTTCTTGAAAGGGGTCGAATTCTCGATACCCACCTGGATTGTCGTCAGCATTTGGTCCCAGCTTCTCGGCGCCGCCAGATAGAAGGTCGGAGCGATCTCGCGCATGTCGCGCACGACCGTTTCCTGGCGCTCAGGCACATTCACGGTGAAACGCCAAAGGAGTGCCGCGGCAACGGTTATGGCGTAGTCTCCCACCCAGGCCATCGGCAAGTACGCGAGGATCTCCTCATTTTCGTCGAAGGCACCCGCCGCATGTCCATTCCGAGCAGCAGCAAGAACGTTCTTCTGACTCAGTACGATGCCCTTCGGCGCGCCCGTCGTTCCGGAGGAGTGCAGAAAAATGGCCGGATCTTCCGGCTTCGCACGACTAAGCAGTTCCTCACGCAGGCCCGGGGTTTCGTTCAGATCGTGCTGACCAACTTCGATCAGGTGATCCCAGGACATCAGCCCTTCAACCTCGTAGAAGCCAAGACCGCGCGCTTCATCATAAATGATGTGGTCGATGCCCTCGGCGCCGGCGTCCTTCAGTTCCAGGATCTTGTCAACCTGTTCCTGATCTTCCGCAATAGCCGCGACGATCTCCACTTCGCCAAGAAAGTGCCGGAGTTCTTCGAGCGTCGCGCCGGGATAGGCAGGCATTGCATAGGCACCAAGCAACGAAACAGCCAGCATGCCGCCATAGAGCCGCGCACGGTTATCGCCCAGAACAAGCACTGCTTTGCCAGGCTTCACGCCGATTTTTTCAAGCCCAGCCGCACAGGCCACCACCTCTTGGGCGTATTCCGCCCAGGTGGTTTCTTTCCATATCCCACGCTCTTTTTCGCGACGGGCGATATCCTTTCCGTGGAGCGACGCGTTCTTCGCCAGAAGTGCACCAATCGTTTCGCCGCCTGAAGACCGGTTCTTCGTAAAATCAGTCATGCGACCCTCCGATATATGCCTCGATGACCCGCGGGTCCTTCACAACCTCCTTGGGGATGCCACTGGCGATCATTTCACCGTAATTCAGTGCCAGCATCCGATCACAAATGCCGGTGATGACATCCATATGGTGTTCGATCAGCAGAACGCTGACGCCGCGTTCGGCACGGGCATCCAGAATGAAACGGGACATATACCCTTTCTCTTCCTGGTTCATGCCGGCCATCGGTTCATCGAGAATCAGCATTTGTGGCTCGGCCACCAATGCCCGCGCCAGCTCGACCCGTTTTTTCAACCCGATCGGAAGACCATCGACCAACTCATGCCGGATGCTCTCGAGTTGCAGAAACTCGATCACCTCCTCGACGATTTTACGGTTCTCGATTTCTTCACGCTGTGCTGCCCACCAATATAGCGCCGTACGCAAAACGCCTGGGCTCATGTGGATGTGCCGCCCGAGCAGGATGTTGTCCAGAACGCTCATCCCGTTGAACAGGGCAAGATTTTGGAACGTCCTGGCAACCCCAAGCTTGGCAACCTTGTGAGGCGCTGTGCCCGTGATGTCTTTTCCTGCCAGCCGGACTTTGCCCTCGTTTGGCGGATAAAATCCGGTAATTGCGTTCGTCAGTGTTGTCTTGCCGCTGCCATTCGGACCGACAAGTCCAAAGATTTCCCCTTGCCGGATAACAAGGTCCACACCGGTGACAGCGACGATGCCGCCGAACCGTCGTTCGACCCCGCTGCACTCCAGTATCGCCCCATCATCGGCTCCGATTGCTGTTTTAGTCTTTGTCGTCATCTAGATCCCGTTGTCCCCCTAAGGTTCACGGCCATCATCAGGTAATCCGGAAGTAGTCCGGCCGCCCCGTTGGCCATGGATCCCCCCACAATTGCTGCCCACCGTCGATGTTCAGAACTTCACCGGTTACGAATTTCCCTGAATTCGCCGCCATATAGACAACCCCTTCAGCGACATCCCATTCGTCCCCGGCGTGCCGCATCGGATTGGAGTCCTGAAAGGTCGCAGAACCCTCCGGAGGGTAGTTCCCGAAACCGTTGCTTTCGCAGCAACCCGGCGCCACGCAGTTCACTCGGATACCGTGCGGAGCCCACTCCACCGCAACCGACTTGGACAGGTAAACTACCCCTGCCCGGGCCGCACAGGTATGCGCGATGCCGGGCATGCCGCGCCAGATATCGGCCACGATGTTGACGATGGAGCCCGATTGCTTGTTGGCGACCCAGTGGCGCGCCGTGGATTGCATCATCCACCACGTGCCGTTCAGGTTGGTGTCTATGACCGCATTCCAGCCCTTTGGACTAAACTCCAACGCTGCTTGCGGAAACTGACCCCCAGCATTGTTCACCAATACGTCAATCGCCCCGAACTCCTGGTTCGTCTTGGCGACAAAATCCTCGACCTGCTCAGGCTCCCGGATGGTCATTGGCACAGCGAAGACTTTACCCCCGAAACTTTCGAGGAACTCCCTCGCCAAAGCCAGTTTCTCTTCGTTGCGTCCATTGATCGCCAGATTGGCCCCGAGCCTCGCGAACAGGGTCGCAATTGCCAGCCCCAATCCGCCTCCAGCGCCGGTCACCACAACGGTTTTGCCGCTGAATAAATCGCTCGCGTAAACGGTTGCACGTTTCGACAGGTCCTCCTTCGAAGACCCGAACTGCGTCTTATGCATGACGCCTCCTCCCATTCCCCTTAAGGGGCAGTTGTCACTAATCTAACGCGCGTTAGAAAATTGGTCAAGACACCTTTTCCCACCAGCCCCGCCCGTTATCTCAGATCAGTAAGACATTGGAAGTCCAAGGGCTTTTTCTGCTATGAACGACAAAAGCATCTGCGGTGTCACCGGTACGATGCGGAACAGCAGAGCTTCCCGTACCAGTCGCTCCACGTGATATTCCTTGGCGTATCCGAATCCGCCAAATGTAATTTGCGCGGCTTCGGTCGCCTCAACCGCGGCGTCGGCGGCCAAAAGCTTGGCAGCGTTCGCCTCGACGCCGCAGGGTTCTCCCGCATCGTAGAGGGCTGCAGCGTGCATCACCATGAGATTGGCAGATTCCACCCGCGCCCAGGCTTTGGCGAGTGGATGCTGAACACCCTGATTTTGGCCGATCGGGCGGTCAAAAATCACACGTTCGTTTGCATAATGCGCCGCTCGCGCCAGTGCGTTGCGCGCAATACCGATGCATTCACCGGCCACCAGGATGCGTTCGGGATTCAACCCGTGCAAAATTTGTCTAAAGCCTTTGCCCTCCTCCCCGATCAGGTCCTCAGCCGGAATCGGCAACCCATCGATGAAGACTTCGTTAGAATCGACAGCCTTTCGACCCATCTTTTCGATCTCTCGCACGTCAACGAAATTTCGGTCGAGATCTGTATAGAACAGGCTCAGCCCTTCGGTCGGGCTGCTCACATCCTCAAGCCGCGTTGTTCTGGCCAGAAGCAACATCTTGTCTGCCACCTGCGCGGTAGAAATCCAGACTTTTTGTCCGTGCACGACATATCTGTCCCCCCGCCACTTCGCAACGAGCTATGCTGGGAAATGGGTGACGGTGTTTGAGAAGGCGGCGTATCGTGGCGGGTGTCGAAGCCTGCCAGAACTTCCAGAAGGAACGATACGCCTATGACGAAGAATACCGACATCATCGCCCTGCGTCAGCCGGAATCTGTTGACGATCCGCTGACCGAGATTGCCCGGGATGGGGCGCGCCGGATGCTGGCCGCTGCACTTCGGGCAGAGGCTGACGCCTTCGTCGCTCAGCATGCCGAAGAGGTCCTGCCGGATGGCCGGCAGCGTATCGTCCGGCATGGGTATGGGCCGGAGCGAAGCATCCAGACCGGGATCGGCGCGCTTGATGTGCGCCGCCCGAAGGTGCGAGACCGCGCGGCCGGACCTGCTGACGAGAAGGTGCGGTTCAGCTCCGCCATCCTGCCGAAATGGGCGCGGCGGTCGCGCAGCCTCGATGCCCTGCTGCCAGTCCTCTACCTGCGCGGCATTTCCACCGGCGACTTCCGGGAGGCGCTCTCTGCGATCTTGGGGGCGGAGGCGCCAAACCTGTCGCCGGGCGTAATCTCGCGCCTGACCGGGGAATGGCAGCAGGAACATGACCGCTGGCAGCGCCGTGATCTTTCGGCGCGGCGGTATGTCTACATCTGGGCGGACGGCGTCTACCTCCAGGCCCGGATGGAGCCGCAGGCCGAGTGCATGCTGGTCATTCTGGGCGCCACGCCCGAAGGGAAGAAGGAACTGGTCGGCTTCCAGATCGGCGTTCGGGAAAGCGCGCAGAGTTGGCGCGAGTTGCCGGTCGACATCAAGGCCCGCGGCCTTGCCGTCCCGCCGGAGATCGCCGTGGGAGACGGGGCCATGGGGTTCTGGAAGGCGCTCGACGAGGTCTTCCCCGGCACGCGTCATCAGCGCTGTTGGGTCCACAAGATCGCCAACGTGCTGAACAAGTTCCCGAAATCGATGCAGCCGACGGTGAAGGCCGACCTGCGCGAGATATGGCAGGCCGAGACCCGCGCTAAGGCCAAGGCCGCCATGGACATCTTCGCCGAGAAATATGGGATCAAATACGAGAAGGCGGTAAACTGCCTGACAAAAGACCGCGACGCGCTGCTGGCGTTCTATGACTTCCCGGCCGACCATTGGGATCACCTGCGCACGGGCAACCCAATCGAAAGCGTCTTCGCCACCGTCCGGCACAGGACCGTCCGAACCAAGGGGGCGCTGTCGCAAACGACAGCGAAGCTGATGGTGTTCAAGCTCGTTCAGACCGCCGCCAAAACATGGCGCCGCCTGAAGGGCGCGAACCAGTTGCCTTTGGTCATCGAAGGCGTCACATTCACCGACGGTGTCGCCGAGAACGACACCGAAAACCGCGCCGCGTGATCAAGCCGCATCACCCAGATTTCAGCATAGCTCAAGGCCTTCGCGAGATCGCCCTTGCCGGGAATGCGTAGCAGTTGGGCCTCGGTCCATGCCTTGAAGGCCTAGACCATGGAGCGGGAGTGCGCCTGGCGTGCTGCCAGCCGCAGTTCCGCTGTCTTTTTTGCCCACCCGAACTATGGCCTGCGGTGCGTTCTTTCAGGCCTGTGGGACGAAGCGCTCGTCTTTGGCGGCACCGACATTCGGCGGTTTTCTCGAAGGCGCGCTTGAGGCGACGGAACATGCCTACACGTCCTTAAGACGGGTCGAGGGCGCTCAGAGAAGCGCTTATAACTGCATCTGCGTTCAGGCTGTCGCTGGGGAACCTGAAGGAGCGTTTTCTTGTTTAGGCGGCTTGATCAAGAAGAACAGCGCATACAATACCGGCACCGCGACCAGTGTCAGGATCGAGGCGAACGCGAGGCCACCCATGATTGTGACAGCCATCGATGCGAAGAAGGCGTCTGATATGAGCGGAATCATACCGAAAATCGTTGTGCCCGCAGCCAGCACGACGGGCCTCAAACGGCTGACCGAGCCATCGATCACCGCCTGATAGTCCTCGACATCTTCGGCGCGTTGCTGATCGATTTCTTCCACCAGCACAATGGCGTTCTTCATCAGCATCCCGGAAAGGGACAAGAAGCCGAGAAGCGCCGTGAACGTGAACGGGAGCCCCGTGAACAGCAGACCGAGAACCATGCCTGTGACCGACATCGGTACGACGAGCCACAATATCAGCGGCTGGCGCACCTTGTTGAACATCAGGATCGAGATCGTCAGCATCACAATGAGGCTGATCGGAAGCTGCTTGCCGAGACTTTCGTTGGCCATCTGCTGGCTTTCGTATTCGCCACCCCACTCCATCGAATAGCCGTCGGGGAGCCGCATCGCTTCGATCTCGTCGCGCACGCTGTTGAAGGCTTCGTTCGCAGTCAGATCCGGTCGCGCGCCGCCAAGAGCCGTGATCGTTCGCGCCCGGTCGCGCCGGTGGATCAGCGCCTCGACGAGGCGGGGCTCAAAGCTGGAGACGAGGTTGGCCATCGGCACATAATCATTTGCCCCCGGCGACCAGACCGAGAGGTCGCGCAAACGGTCCAGCCCGTCGCGCTCGACCTCGGGAAGCCGCAGATACATAGGGATTTCGGCATCGCCTTCGCGCAGGGTGCCCACCCGCAGGCCCGAGGTGCCGTATTGCACGGTGTCGGAAATCGATCCGCGAGTCGCACCGGCCAACCGCATGCGAGCCTCGTCGACGATGGGTTCGACGAGAATTTCGCGCTGCCGCCAGTCTGTGCGCGGGTTTTTGATCGTGCCGGCCTCGTCGAAGATCGCAAGCGCGTTATCCGATAGCTGCCGGAGGACAACTGGATCGGGTCCGGAAAACCGGACGGCGACATCGGCCCCGGCAGGCGGACCGAAGACGATCTCCTCGACGCGGATAAGAGCATTGGGGAATTGCGCCGGCAGTTCACGATTGAGACGCGCCGCAACATCGGGGATGAGTGTGGCATCGGTCGCACGCACGATCAGCTGACCGTAGCTCGCATCGGCCTGCTCAGGGTTGTAGGTCAGCATGAAGCGGCTGGCCCCTCGCCCGACAAGCGTCGTCACGTCCGTCACGATCTCCTCGCCTAAGATGATCGCCTCCAGCCGAGCGATTTCTTCATTCGTGACTCGAATGTCCGTGCCTTGCGGCATCTGGAATTCGACGTAGAATATCGGGGTGTTCGACGCCGGAAAAAAAGCCTGTTTGACCTGACCAAAGGCCATGACCGACCAGACCGTGATTCCGACGATCGTCAGGACGACGAGCACACGGGCGCGCAGCGCCAGCCTGAGGAAACCGCGGTAGGCCGAATAGACGAAGCCGCGATAGGGGTCCTTGGAGGTGTTTTTTGGCGCCTTCAGAAGGAGCTTCCCAAGATAGGGTGTAACGGTCACGGCGAGGATCCAGCTCATCAGCAACGAAATCGCGATAACCGCGAAAAGCGAAAACAGAAATTCGCCGGTGGCATCTGGCGACAGTCCAATTCCAGAGAACGCCATGATCCCGATCACGGTAGCCCCAAGCAGAGGAAATGATGTCGCGGTCTCGGTATCGGCGGCGGCGTCTTCGGCGGACTTGCCCCGTGCCATGCCAATCAGCATGCCTTCGGCGATCACGATGGCGTTGTCGACCAGCATACCCATAGCGATGATCAGCGCCCCAAGACTGATCCGTTCCATCTCGATGCCGAAGACAGACATGAAAAACAGCGTGGAAAACACCGTTAGGCCCAGCGTGGCACCCACCACCAGACCCGCGCGCCAACCCATGGTCAGCATCAGCGCCCCGATGACGATGGCCACGGATTGACCGAGGCTGACAAGAAAGCTCGAGACCGCTTCGTCGACGACCTTATGCTGTTCATAGATCGGTACGATCTCGACGCCGTCCGGCAATTCGGTCTTCAGTTGGTCCAGTCGTGCCTCGACCGATCTGCCGACCTCGACAACGTTGCGGTCCACGAGCGCCGAGACCCCAAGAGTGAAAGCTCGCGTGCCATTGTGACGCACGATCTGGCTCGGCCGCTCTGTCTCCTCTCGGACCACGCGGGCGATGTCGTAGAGCGCAATCTGCCCGACCTCTCCGGGGGCGCCGAGCCGCAGCGCCTCAATGCCCTCGACGCTGACATAACCCGGCGGAACGGACACACCTAGCCGAGACAGCCCTTCGCTGATCTCGCCGTTGGAGAAAACCTGGTTCTCGTCGGCGATGATACCGAGGATCTGGTCCGGTGGCAGCCCCAGTTCGGTCAGGCGCGCCGAAGGGACCGAGATGATGATCTCCTCTTCCGCCAGCCCCTGAACCTCGATCTTGGCCACCCCGTCGACGGTGACAAAGCCGCGCCGCAGTTTAGTCGCGAGGTCTCGCTGTTCCGAGGCGCTCAACCCATCGGCCGTCACAGCGTAGAACATGCCGTAGACGTCGCCGAAATCGTCATTGATGATCGGAGACTGCGCACCGGAGGGGAACTCTCTTTCGATGTCGCGGATGCGGCGGCGCATTTCGTCCCAGACCTGTGGGATCTCGTCGGGCCCATAGGTCATCTCGATCTCGACCGTGATCTGGGCCATGCCCGGCATGGATTTCGATTCCACCCGGTCGAGCTGCTTCATCTGTTGGAGTGCGCTTTCCACGACATCGGTGACTTCCTCTTCCACCTCCATCGCCGTCGCGCCCGGATAGGGCACGAAAACGAGCGCCGTCTTGAGCGTGAAACTCGGGTCTTCGAGGCGTCCGACCGTGTTCAGCCCCCACAAACCGCCGAGAAGGCAAAAGATAATTGCCAGCCAAACGGCGACCGGACGTCGGATGCTTGCGCGGGAAATACTCATTGTCATGGTTTCGGTTTTCCGGTCCAGGATCGTTCAGAGGCCGCGAACCGCGACTGTTTCGTTTTCCTTCAGGCGCCACCACCCGCCGGACACAACCAGTTCGTCTCCGGAGAGCCCCTCAAGCACGACGATTTCGTCGTCGTTCGGCAGCCCCAGGCGGATCGTCTTACGGGACACCCGGCCGGTCCCCTCGTCATACAGCCAGATGGACGGCTCGCTCCGGCTCGTCGTGTCGATCGCCGAGACCGGGACGACTACCAACCGCGATTGCGCACCCTCCGCGGCGGCGGCTACGCGCACATTCGCCGTCATTCCGGGCAGCAATCTCGGGTCGATGGCGCCCTCGATTGCAAACTCTACGTCATAGGTTTGGGCTGTGGGGTCTGCATCGGTCACGAATGTCCGCAGATACAGAGTTGCGTCATACCCCGGCACGGCGGGGAAAGAGGCGGTTACCCTGAATGCATCGGGCTGGGCCCGTGCCATCGCAGCGAGTTCCTCGGGCAGCGAAATCCGCACCCGCATTTCACTGATGTCCTGCAACCTGGCAATCGGAGCCGCAGGGGTGACGTTCGAAAACTCCTCCAGAAAGATGCGCGCGACAATGGCGTCGAAGGGCGCGGTGATCGTGGCTTGAGCCAAGCGTCGCTCCGCTTCACGCAGGGCGACTTCTGCCTGAGCAAGCTGCGCGCGGTTCGTTTCAAGTCGGGCGTCGGTCGCCACCCCTTTCTCGGTCAGACTCAACGCACGATCGTATTCGGATTTTGCGAGGTCGAAAGAGGCCTGCGCCCGATCCACGGCCAATTCGAAATCGACTGGGTCGAGCGCGGCAATTAAATCGCCTTTCTCAACCCGAGTCCCGGCATCTACCGTGAGGTCGGAAAGCTGACCCGAAACCTGAAAGGCGATATCCACGGTCCGGGCGGGCTCCACGCGGCCTGCCAGGCTGCGCGCTCTATCGCTATCGCGAAGCTCGGCACGCGATACTTCGACCGTGACCGGCTGGGCCATATCTTGCTCGGCGCTTCCTTGCGCATCGGCACCGGAAACCTCATCCGTAGTCTGCGCGAAGACCTTGGATGCGATGTCCGGGTTGAATTGCACAAGAAGGACAATGGCGAGAAGGAGGGCGACCAATCCAGCGGCACCTCCTAGGAAGTATCTGGTTCTATTCAAGCTCATTTATCATGTCCCACAATCTGTCGATGGCGGCGTCTTGCTGATCGGCATCACCATCCGCGAGGCGAAGGAGCCTCTGGAAACGAAGACCCTGGATCGCCAAAAAGAGAACCATCGCCGCAGTGTCGTCCTGCGCGTCCGAACGGATGCGCTCGACATCACGGGACAGCTCTCTTCTCAGCGGGTCCAGAAGATTCGGATCCGACGCCGAAACCGCGAGAATAGCCATCGAAAGGTCATCATCGGTGCTTCTGGCTTGCAGAACTGTCTCGAGATGACCGCGCAGGGTGCGGGAACTGTGCCCTTCCGGGACCGACGCCAGACGTTCGCGGTGCTCCGCGAGCATTTCGTCGAGCAGCCCGGCCAGAAGCGCTTTCTTGGTGGGGAAGTTGTACAACACCCCACCCTTGCTGAGGCCGGATTCCCGAGCGACGGCGTCGATCGTGATCTTTCCCGCGCCTTCTCGCAGCGCAATCGCCCGCGCAGCGCCGAGAATCTTTGGCGAGGCGTTCTTCGGTTGCTTTTCCACTTGTGCAGTCACCCTGTACCGTCCGGTCGGTTAAGTCATTGGGCGAACTAATGCGCTGCCCCGTATTTGGCAAGCGAGCTCAATCTGAAAATTTGTCTCTGTGGCCGCTACCGTAAAGTCGCAGGAATGCAGCGACCGCTTCGCGCGCATGTTTCTCGCGGTGGACTGGTCGTTTCACTGCGAGAAGGCGCGGCATAAGTAGCCCCGAAACGCAAAGGTGTATGAAGTGATCGGACGCGCGCCGGGCGTCATCGACATCGAGCGCGCCTTCGCGCGTAAGGCGCTCCAGAACCCGCCCGACGAGTTCGCGGGCCGGTTTCGGGCCTGCGCGAAAATACACCTCACCCACTTCGGGAAGCGCCTCGGAGGCGCCGATGCACGTTCGCAGGAGACGGATGTAGGTGTCGTCCAAGATGAGGTCGACCATGCGCAGGGCGAGTTCTTCCAACCGGGCGCGCGGCTCCAAAGACGCGGTCAAGGGCCGGAGGATTTCGTCCGCAAGCCGACCGCACTCGGATTCAACCACGCTCAGGAACAGTTGCTCCTTGGTCGGGTAATACGAATACATGGTTGCCTTCGACACTTTTCCCTCGGCGGCAATCGCATCGACCGTGGCTCCTTCATAACCGCATCGGAAGAAGACCTCGCGCGCACCAACCATGACGTCGGCCAACTTTCTCTCGCGCATCTCGTTCTCTCTATCCCAGGCAGGACTAGGCGGTTACAAGCTTTACTGTACCGTCTAGTGAGTATAGTAGATAGAAGTTGATTTAGCAGCAAAGCGTAAAGCTGTGCGGATCTACCCCACCAAGCGCCGCTTGGCGGCTTTTTCTAGCGCCGTTTTCAATTCGTCATGAGCTTCGGGTCTGATTCTGCCTGAGTTGTTCTCGGGCGCGGGATTATCCCGCGAACAGGAGGGGTACCGTCATTCTGCCGCGCTTGCGGTCCCGACAAAGGCACCCTCGGCCTCCCAGCGGCGTGCGATCGAGCCAAGCTTGTCCAGCACGCCGCGCAGTTCCGCGCCGCGCTCAGTCAGTCCGTATGTGACAGCGGGTGGGATGGTCATGGCCTGCTCGCGCCAAACAACGCCAGCATGTTCCAGCATTCTCAGCCTCTCGGTCAGAACGCGAGTGGAAATTCCGGGCACCAAACGCTTGAGCGCGCCGAAACGCTGCGGTCCCTGCTCGGACAGAACCCAGAGTATATAGATCGTCCAAGGGCCTGTAATGACACGCAGAAGCGCCTCCATCGGGCATAAGGGGGGCTGGACGCTCTTCATCGTGGATTATCCTCGCGGTTAAAGTAATCTAGTTACTTTTAAGTGCCTACTTTCACGAACAATGCAAGACACCTAAAGGTACTTAGAGCGGAAACTGCGGCTGAACAAGCCCTTGCAAACAGGGAGTGCGGTGATGAGTGACAACGTGGCAAAGTATGTCTACTGGATCGCGACCGGCCTTGTGGCGCTGGTCTATCTGGGTGCGGCGACTTTCTACATCTCATCCCACGATATGGTCGCGGGCATGTATCGCGAGGTGTTGGGCTATCCCACATACATCATCTGGCCGCTCGCGATTTTGAAGATTGTCGGCGCGGTGGTGATTCTCTGGCGCCCTTCGGCGATGCTGGCGGACTGGGCTTACGCGGCGATGTTCTGGCATCTGGTGTTGGCGTTCGGGGCGCATGTCGGCGCGGGCGATCCAGGCTGGCCACCGGCTCTTGCGACCTGGGTGCTCCTGATCGCCTCGTGGATGACAGCCAATCGCGTGCGTGCGGTAAAGTCGGCATATGCGCCGACGTTTCCGACAGAGACGAATTAATCCGATGCGGAGTTGCCACGGCGCTGGCCATCCACCCTCGGGCTTGGGGTTCAAAAGGACGACAGAATGACCGAAAGGCAGCCGACAGTGTTTGTTCCCCATGGAGGCGGCCCTTGCTTCTTCATGGACTGGAACCCGCCTGACACCTGGGACAGGCACCGCAGATTCCTTGAGGCTTTGCCTGCGAGCCTGCCGGCAAAGCCCAAGGCGCTTCTCGTGATCTCAGGCCATTGGGAGGAACGGGTGTTTACCGTGCAGACCAACTCCGCGCCGCCGCTGCTGTTCGACTATCAGGGGTTTCCCCCCCATACTTATCAGCTGACCTGGCCCGCGCCAGGCGATCCTACGCTGGCGGCCCGTGCAAGCGAGCTATTGAAGAACGGCGCGGGTTTTGAAACCCGGGCCGACGCTACGCGTGGCTTCGATCATGGGGTGTTTGTTCCGCTAAAGGTGGCTTTGCCTGAGGCCGACATACCTACCGTCCAACTGAGCCTGCGCGACGATCTCGACGCTGAGGCGCATCTTGCTGCTGGTCGCGCGTTGGCGCCCTTGCGAGACGAAGGTGTTCTGATCATCGGGTCCGGCAACACCTATCACAACATGGGCAAGATGATGCGGGCGATGAGGGGCGGACCCGATGGCCCGGTGAACGGCGGCGACTTTGACCGATGGCTCACGGGTGCGGTGACCCATGAAGACCCCGGGGCGCGCCGCGCCATGCTGGCTGCTTGGGATCGGGCACCCGGCGCACGCGACGCCAATCCGCGCGAGGAACATCTAATTCCATTGCACGTCGTGGCCGGCGCCGCGCTTGCGGATCGGGGGGAAAAGACCCTCGAGGATCACGTATTGGGCGCGGTCGAAAGCGCGTTCAGATTTGGATAGGACCAGATATGTGCTTCGAACTTCCCTTGCGGCAGGGTCCGCGCCCCGAAACCACCGAGTGCGCCCCGCATGAGCAAGTGTCGCAGAACTCCTCGGCCGAGATTCACGCATTGTTCAAGCAGAAGGCCTTCGCCCTGCCCTTCGTCGAGCGTTGCCGATCGGGTATTTCGGTCCCCGGCGCCGAAGCATTAGTCCTGCCGCGGCCGCATGCCTGCGGCCCGCGCGAAGCCTTCATGATCGGACGCGAATTTGCGCATGTGCATCCCGCCTATGACGGGTCGTCGCACATGATGCTGCCGCTGGCGGCGGTTGAGGAACTCATCGCGAAGGGATGGGGCGAACAGCACCCGATGGCCTCGGCCGGATACATCCCGGCCAATGCGATCATGGCCTTTGCTCCACGCGATGAGGCAGAGGTCGATGTGATGATCAAAATCCTGACCACAAGCTGGGGTTTCGCGCGCGGCAAGCTGGCGAATCCCGCCCCCACCCAAATCCACGATTGATCGCAAGCGCGCTTGCAGAAACATCAAGATAAGAGAGATACCATGTCCAACATCCAGAACGGCCCCTTCATCGTGACCGGCGCGTCCGGACAACTTGGCCGGCAGGTGGTCGACCTGCTGGTTCAGGCAGGTGCCGGGCCGGTCATCGCGATCTCGCGCACTCCCGACAAGCTTGCCGATCTGGCGGGAAAAAGAGTCGAGGCGCGCGAGGGCGATTTCAACGACCCGGCTTCTCTTGAAGCAGCCTTCGCGGGCGGCAAGCGTCTCCTCATCATCTCCACCGACGATCTGGAGCCGGGCAAGCGGCTCGCAGCTCATTCCAATGCGATTGCTGCGGCCAAGATGGTAGGTATCGACCACATCGTCTATACCTCCTTCGCAGGCCCGGTCGCGGAAAGTCCGATCGGATTCGCTCAAGACCACGAAGGGACCGAGAAGCTGATCACGGAAAGTGGGGCGGATCATACGATCCTACGCAACAATATGTACACCGACTTTCTGTTGATGGGCGGCCAGCAGAGCGTCGCCATGGGCACGCATTTCTCTGCCGCAGCAGATGGCAAGACCGGATATGTGACACGCGCGGATTGCGCCCGTGCCGCAGCCGCGGCGCTAATGAAAGCTACGGGAAGGGAGACCCTCGATATCACCGGGCCGGAGACGGTCAGCCAGGCCGAGGTCGCGGCGATCTTGTCCGAAATTGCGGGTAAGGAAATCCCCTATGTCGCCCTGCCCGCCGAGGATCTGGTGCAGGCGATGATCGCAAATGGACTGCCGGAGTTCATGGCGAGGGTCTTTGCCTCCTTCGACGAAGCAATCGCGCAGGGCTATCTCGATGTGGCCAGCGGCGATCTCGAATCGCTCACCGGCAAGCCCGGACAGTCGGTGGCCGATTTCCTGGCCGCTAACCGCGCGGCGCTTCTTCAGGCGCCGCAGGAACAATAATGCTGGAAAATGTCATGAGGCTTTACAACGCGAACTTCTCACCGAATGCGCTGCGTGTACGGGCGGTGGCGCACGAACTGGGCGTGGAACTCGAAATCGTCGAGGTCGACATCCGTGCCGGGGACAACCGCGCGGCGGAATTTCTTGCCCGCAATTCAAATGCAAAGGTGCCTGTTTTGGAGGACGGGAATTTCGTGCTCTGGGAGTCCCGGGCGATCTGTGCCTATCTGGCCGGGATCCGGCCCGAGGCAGGGCTCTATCCTGATGGCCTCAAGACGCGGGCCCTCGTCGATCAGTGGGCCTGGTGGCAAGCCATCCACCTTGGCCCGGCGATGCAGAAGTTGTCCTTTGAGCTGTTCCTCAAAGAGAAATTCGGCATGGGCGATCCTGATCCTACTGTGGTCGAAGCGGAACGGAAAGCCACCGATCAGTTCCTTGCCGTTCTGGAAACCGGACTCGACGATAAGGATTGGATTGCAGGCGCACTCAGCCTTGCCGACTTCTATCTGGCGACGACATTCATGTATCGCGACCAAGCGGGGATTTCGCTGGACGAATTCCCCAGAATCGCGGGCTGGATCGGCCGGCTTGAAGCGCGTGACAGCTGGCAGAAGGCCGTAGCACCGCTTCTTGCGCTCTTCGCCTGACATCGCGCTCGCCGCGATGATTGAACGATCATCCCGATTTCGGACCAACCCTCTTCGGCATCCCAATAGTTTGCGATTTTTTACATCGCGTCCAACACCGACCCTCTGCCAGCTTTGGCCAGAGCGATCCGGCGGTCGTCGAAACTCCTTTGCGGTCAATGATGGCAGAACAGCATGTCCGGCAAAGCGAGGACTAACACCGGCTGACACGGGAAAAACGAGACTATTGAAGCGACCCGCCCCGCCCCAGCAACCGTTACCGAATGGCCGAGATGCAGCGTTGCCACGACCATGCGACGGCTGGTCGGGCTGGCTCCGGAGGAGACGGCACGGCCAGCGGTACGTCGCAGGGAGAGGCAGCGTTTCAGCTCGGGGAGGGCGGCTGCATGCAAGGGCATCGCATACGACCAGGTTCCGGTGAACGTGCTGGCCGGCGAGACGCGCCAGCCCGAGCACCTCGCCCGCCATCCCTTCGGCAAGGTGCCGGTGCTCGACATCGACGGGATGCGCCTGCGCGAGACCGAGGCGATCGCCCGTTATCTCGAGGCGCGCAACCCCGATCAGGCGATGTGGCCGGCCGATCCCAAGCGCCGCGCCAAGGCCGACGAGACGGCCGCGCTGATCGGCAACTACGGCTATGGCGCGATCATTGGCTTTGTCGCCTACCACCTGTTCCCTGATCTGGTCGGCGGCAAGAACGAAGATGCGCGGCGGCAGAACCTTGACGCCGCGGTGCGCCTTGCCGGGCTTGTGATCGAGAACCGGGGCGGTTCGCTCTGGCTCGCGGGGGATGCTCCGGGCTATGCTGATTATCTGCTTGGCCCGCTGGTCGCCTATGCCACGATGACAGAGGATGGCGGCGCGCTGATGGCGGTGCCGGGCATGTCCGACTGGTGGACGCAGCTGGCCGCCGATGCGGCCTTCACGGCCACCGCCCCGAACCTGGGCTGAACCGACCAAGGAGGTTATGATGATCACGCTGACGATCAACGGCGCGCGGCGCGAGGTATCTGCCGCGCCGGACACGCCGCTTCTGTGGGTGCTGCGCGACGAACTGGGCCTGACTGGCACCAAGTTCGGCTGCGGCGTGGCGTCCTGCGGCGCCTGCACGGTGCATCTGGACGGGGTGCCGGCGCGGTCCTGCCAGAGCGCGGTGGGCGATCTGGAGGGGGTGGAGATCACCACCATCGAGGGCGCGTCCGATGCCGCCGCAAAGGCGGTCCGCGCCGCCTGGGTCGAGATCGAGGTGCCGCAATGCGGCTATTGCCAGTCCGGGCAGATCCTGTCGGCCGCGGCGCTTCTGGCCGGGACGCCGAAGCCGACCGACGCCGACATCGACGCGGCGATGGAGGGCAACCTCTGCCGCTGCGCCACCTATGCGCGGATCCGCAAGGCGGTCCACCGCGCCGCTGAGATCATGGAGGGCTGACCATGCTGGACCGGATCATCGCGGGGGCCGTTCCCGCCGTTCGCGCCGCGCCGCTGTCGCGCCGTGGCTTCCTGAAACTTTCCGCCGGTGCCGCGGGCGGGCTGATGCTGGGCGCGGCGCTGCCCGTAGGGCGGGCGGCCGCCGAGGGGGCCGCCGAAGGGCTAGCCACGCCCTTCGTCCATATCCGCCCCGACAACAGGGTGGTGGTGATCGTCAAGCACCTCGACAAGGGCCAGGGCACGGCGACCGGGCTTGCCACGCTGGTGGCCGAGGAACTTGATGCCGATGCCGCGCAGGTCACGACCGAATTCGCCCCCGCCAATACCGCGCTTTATGCCAACACGTTGATGGGGGTGCAGGGCACCGGCGGCTCGACTGCCATGGCCAATTCCTGGCAGCAGTATCGCGAGGCGGGCGCCACCGCGCGGGCCATGCTGGTGGCCGCCGCGGCCGAGACCTGGGGCGTGGATCCTGCCGTCGTCACCGTGGCGGGCGGCCGGGTCAGCGCCGGGAACAACAGCGCCACCTTCGGCGACCTGGCCGAGGCCGCGGCGCGTCAGACGGTGCCCGGCGAGGTGACGCTTAAATCGCCCGATCAGTGGGTCTATATCGGCAAGTCTTTCCCCCGCGTCGATGTGACGCGCAAGACGGAAGGCAGCACGGGCATGTTCGGCATGGATGCGCGGATCGAGGGCATGGTCCATGCCGTCAGCCTGCGCAGCCCGCGCTTCGGCGGCACGCTTGCCACGCTCGACGACAGCGCCGCCCGCGCCATGCCCGGCGTGATCGACGTGATCCGCCTGCCCGACCGCGCCACCGTCATCGCCGAAACCACCTGGGCTGCGATCCGGGCGCGCGACGCGCTGGTGGCCGAGTGGGATTTCAGCGCGGCCGAGAACCGTGGCACCGAGGAGCTGCGCGCCGAATACGCGGCGCTTCTCGACCGCGAGGGCACGCAGTTCCACGCGGCCGAGCCCACGGGCCGAGAAGCCGCGCAGGTGATCGAGGCGGATTATTTCTTCCCCTATCTCGCCCATGCGCCGATGGAGCCGATCGACGTGACGGTCCGCTTAGACGGCACGGCAGCCACCTTCTGGACCGGCTCGCAGATCCAGACCCTCGATCAGAACATTGGCGCGCAGGTCCTGGGCATCGCCCCCGAGGCGGTGACGATCAACACGCTCTGGGGCGGGGGGTCGTTCGGGCGGCGGGCGATCTATGACAGCCACTACGTCGCCGAGGCGGCGATGGTGGCGAAGGCCTGGCTCGACGCGCATGGCGAGGCGCGCCCGATCAAGCTGGTGTGGACGCGCGAGGACGACATCCGCGGCGGCTACTACCGCCCGATGCACATGCACCGGGTCCGCGCCGGACTGGACGCCGAAGGCAACATAGCCTTCTGGCAGCACCGGGTAGTGGGTCAGGGCATAATGCTGGGAACGGCCTTCGAGCCTTTCGCAGTGAAGGACGGGGTGGACAGTTCCTCGGTCGAGGGGCTGGGCGAAAGCTCGCCCTATGCGATCCCGGGCTGGACGGCGGACGTGCATCATCCGCGCGTCGGCGTGCCGGTGCTGTGGTGGCGCTCGGTTGGCCATACCCACACCGCCTATGTCGTCGAGACGATGATGGACGAGCTGGCACAGGCGGCCGGTGCCGACCCGGTGGAATTCCGCCTGCGCTACCTTGCCGATCCCCGCGCGCGCGGCGTTCTGGAAATGGCCGCCGACAAGGCCGGCGCCCTGCCCGAGGGGCTGACGCGCGGCATCGCGGTGCACAAGAGTTTCGGCTCCTATGTGGCCGAGGTGGCCGACGTGAGGATGCGCGAGGACGGCAAGGTCAAGGTCGTGCGCGTGACCTGCGCGGTCGATTGCGGCGTACCGATCAACCCCTCGAACATCCGCGCCCAGATCGAAGGCGGTCTGGGCTACGGCCTGTCGGCGATCCTTCGCGAGGAGATCACCCTGACCGAGGGCGAAGTGGACCAGTCGAACTTCTACGACTACACGCCCCTGCGCATCACCGACATGCCCGAGGTCGAGGTGCATATCCTGCCTTCTACCCAGGCCCCCACCGGTATCGGAGAGCCCGGCACCCCGCCGATCGGCCCCGCCGTTGCCAATGCCGTGCGCCGGGCGACCGGGCAGGCGGTGCGCGAGCTGCCCTTTTCGCGGCACGGCCTGGCCTGACCCCGGTCGTAGGGCCGCAACGCCACGGGCGCACCCGGACCGGGTGCGCCCTTCCTTCTCATGCCAAAACACGGATGCAGATCATGCAGCTCAACACCAATTTCACGCGCCCGACGGTTGTCCACGGCAGCCGGCTCGATTGGGTGCCTAGCCCGGCCGCGGGGGTCGAGCGCAAGATGCTTTATCGCGACGGTGCCGAGGTCGCCCGCGCCACCTCGATCGTACGCTATGCCCCCGGCAGCGCCTTTCCCGAACATGTCCATACCGGCGGCGAGGAAATCCTGGTGCTGGTCGGCACCTTCCAGGACGAGCACGGCGACTATCCCGCCGGGAGCTATTTCCGCAACCCACCGGGCACTCGCCACAGCCCCGCCGCTGCCGAAGGCTGCGAGATCTTCGTGCGGCTCTGGCAGTTCCGCGCTGGCGATACTGCGCAGATCGCGTTGCCGCCCGGACAGGCTGAGGGTGTCCTCTTCGACGACGGGTTCGAACGGGTCGGCATCGAGACCTGGGACGGCACGATCCGGCGCGACAACCCGCGCGGGCTGGAAATGATGGTGCTGTCGGGCAGCCTGCGCGTCGGGGGCGAGGAACTGACCGCACAGAGCTGGCTGCGCCTGCCTGCCGGGCTTGCCCTGGTGGCCGAGGCCGAGGGCGCGGGGGTCTGGCTCAAGGATGCGCCGCTACAACACGCCGATGTGCTGCCCCTGCCGGGTGCGGCGGCATGACCGAAGGCCGCATCGCTGTCGTTGGGGCCGGGCTCGCTGGGCTGAACGCGGCCCGGCTGCTGTGGCGGGCCGGCGCGGATGTCCGGCTCTACGAAGCGCGGCCGCGCCTTGGCGGGCGTATCCTGACCGTCGGGGCGGATGGCGCACCCGGTGCCGGCTTCGATTTGGGCCCGTCCTGGTTCTGGCCCGACATGCAGCCCGAGATCGCCGCGCTGGTGGCGGAACTCGGCTTGGCCTGCCAGAGGCAGGATGAGGCTGGGCAGATGCTTTTCGAGCGCCATCCGCAGGAGCCACCTTTGCGCGTGCCCCATCCCGGTAGCGTCGCGTCCTGGCGGATCGCGGGCGGGACGGGGGCGCTTACGCAGGCGCTGGCCGCCGTGATCCCGCGCGACCGCATCCGCCTCGGCGCGCCGGTCCGGCGGCTGACGCGGGCCGAGGATGCGGTCGTCCTTACCCTGCCCGAGGGCGAGGTGCGGGCCGATCACGTCATCCTGGCACTGCCACCCCGGCTGATCGCGCAGGGCCTGACGCTCGATCCGGCACCCTCTCCGGGCGTGCTCGATCTGTGGCGCCGGACGCCGACCTGGATGGCTCCCCATGCCAAGTTCCTCGCCGTCTATCCGAGGCGCTTCTGGCGCGAGGCCGGCCTTTCGGGAGGGGCGCAAAGCCTGGTCGGCCCAATGACCGAGATCCACGACGCCACGAGCAGCGCGGGCGAGGCGGCGCTGTTCGGCTTCGTCGGGCTTTCCGCTGCCGGGCGTCAGCAGATCGGCGAGGCGGCGGTGATCGCGGCCTGCACCGCGCAGCTTGTGCGCCTGTTCGGATCGGCGGCCGCCGAGCCGCGGTCGGTGCGGCTGAAGGACTGGGCGGCGGACGTCCTGACCGCGACCCCGGGCGACCTGACTGACCCTGGCCATCCGGCGCCACAGGTCTTCGCCCTGCCTGCGCCCTGGTCGGATCGTCTGACCCTTGCCGGCAGCGAGACCGCGCCCCGCAATCCAGGCTACCTGAACGGCGCGGTAATCGCCGCGCATGCGGCGGCGGGCCGGGCCGCGGCGCTGTGCTCGGTCTGACCTCGGCCGGTCCGGCGGGCGCTCAGGTTCTGGCCCGCCACATGAACCAGGTCGGTACGAGCGCCAGAACGAAGATCGCGAACACTACCATGAAGCCGTCCTGAAACGCAGCGTTTGATGATTGGATCACCACGGTCTGCCCCAGAAATGAGGCTGCGGCCGGTAGGAGCTGCGTGTCTGGCAGCCCTGACGAATGCATCAGGCCGGCGACTTCGCGCAGAAGTTCCATCGTGGTGGTATTGTCGCTGGTTTGCGTGGCTGCAAAGGCATCGGCGTGCATGACTGTGCGCCGCTCAATGAACACAGTGAGCAAGTTGACCCCGAAGGCGCCGCCGAGCTGGCGGATGAAGTTCGATGCCCCAGAGCCCTGCCCCAGGAGATGCCGGGGCAATACTTTCAAAGCTCCTGAGGAAATTGCCGGGAACACCAGCCCTAGACCCACCCGGGAAATCACGGTCCACCAGGCAAGTGTCCAGAATGTCGTGTTGATATTCGCATCCGCCATCAGCCACGAGGACCAAGCGAAGATCGCCATGCCGATGCCGATCAGGATTGCGGCTGGAACCCTGTCGGACAGGCGCCCTGCGATCGGGAAAACGATAAGCATCACGAAGCCCGACGGCATCAGCAGAAGACCCGCTTGCGTCGGCGTCATGCCCTGGATCTGCTGGACAAAGACGGGCAAGAGATAGGTCGAGCCAAAAAGCCCTGCCCCCATGATGAAGGACACCACCGAGGCTGAAACGAAGGCAAAATTGGCAAAGAGCCGCATGTCGAGCATGGGTTTGTCGGTGTGAAGCTCCCATAGAATGAATCCTGCGGCCGAGGCTGCGGACACCATAAAGCCTACAAGTGTCATGTTCGAATCCCATCCCAGACGCTGAGCATTCGACAATGTGCTGAGGATGACTGCGAGAAAGACCGCAAGGATCGCGACGCCCGGGAAGTCGAAAGCGGGAAGCGGCCCGGTCTGCTCTCGACCTGGCAGAAAAAGGTTTGACAGCAGGATGGCGACCCCGGCGAAGGGAAGGCCCAGATAGAAGACGAAGCGCCAGTCGAAGGCGTCCATCAATACGCCGCCGATCCAGGGCCCGAGAGCGGGGGCGAGCACCACACCCACCCCGTAGATACCCATCGCCGCACCACGTTTGTCAGGGGGGAAGACCTTGAACAACATGATCATCGCCAGCGGCTGGACAATGCCTGCTGCGGCACCCTGGACGACGCGCGCCAACGTCAGCATGGTTTCATTCGGAGCAAGACCGCCGACGACCGAGCCGGCCAGAAAGACGCCCATCGCGGCATTCATGGTCAACCGCATGCCGAAGGCGCGGTCCGCCCAGTCGGCCAGCAGCATCGTGGCGGTCATGGCGGCAAGGAACCCCGTCGAAATCCATTGCGCCTGCACCGCGCTGATCCCGAAGGCGCCCATCACCGCCGGGATGGCGACGTTCACGATCGTGGTCGAGAGAACCACCGAGATGGTTGCCACCATGATAGTGCCGGTGGCGTACCACTTGTAGGCCGGACCATACCGCTCGAAAAAGCGATCAACCTGCGACATCGACATAGATCTCAACCATCATGCCCGGTCGCAGTTCCACACCATCGGCATCGATCGAGACGCGGATCGGCAGGCGCTGGGTGACCTTGGTGAAGTTGCCCGACGGGTTCGGGCTGGGCAGCAAGGCAAGCTGGCTGGTCGCCGCGCCGCCCATGCCGATCACCTCGCCCTCGAAGGTCCGACCGGGGAAGGCGTCGACAGTGATGCTGGCTCTGGACCCCACACGCAACCTGGAAAACTCGGTTTCCTTGACGTTGGCATCGATCCAGACATTCTCGGGCGCGTGATACATCACCAGTCTTGTTCCGGGGGTTACATACTCGCCGACATCAACGAAGGTCGCGTCAACAATACCGTCGAAGCTGGCGTCAATCGTACGGTGCGCGAGATCGATTTCCTTCAGCCGACGTTCCGCCTCGATCGCGACGCGCCCTGCCCTGACAGAATCGATCTGAGAGTCCAGTACAGCGATTTGGGCTGCGTCTGCTTCGACGATTGCAAGATCTGCCCGTGCGGCTTCTGTTGCGGCATAGGCTGCGCGCTCCTGTTGTGTCGCTGTGGCGAGGGCCGCGTTCACCTCATCAAGCGATTGTTGCGACGAAACATTCTGCTCGGCCAGTTTAACCACACGGTCGTGGCGGGTTTGCGTATTCTGCAGCACGGCAAGCGCGGCTTCATGGTTGGCTTCGGCAGCCGCGATGCCGGCATTGGCTGCTTCTCGCCGCGCAGCAAGCTGCTCGGTCAGCATGCCCTTGCGGTTTTCGAGTTCAGAAAGCTGGGCATCTGTCGCCGCCAGCTTTGCGATGACGGCATCGAGTTGCGGCTGCGACGATTCCTGGTCGATCGACGCTAGAACAGTTCCCGCAGCGACCGAATCCCCGACAAGCACCGGAAGTTCGGTCACGCGGCCAGCGACTTCGCTCGACACGGTCACGACGCTCGCTGCGATGCGGGCATCGTTGATATGGACCTGAGTGAACCGTGCTATGATCCACGGGGTTCCCAGCCAGGCCACGACCCCAAGGACTGCCGCCACGACCAACAGCCGGGTCCATTTAACCCGGCTGCGCCGCGCAGCCGGTTTTGGCAAATCCGGCACGGAGGTCTCGCCTGTCTCCTTTGCTTCGGGTGCTGCCGGTTTGATCTCATCCATTTTCGTCATTACCCATCTTCTCCAGCCGGGATGCAATCTGCGCCAGGACGCGGGTCGCGGTGCGAAGATCGTCCGCAGGAATGTCCTCAAGAACTTCCAAGCGACTATTTGCGGCGATCGACTTCATCCTCTCAAGAATCCTCATCGCTGCTTCAGTCAGGACCAGTTTCTTGGCGCGTCGGTCCTCGGCACTTGGGTGGCGCTCGACAAACCCCATTCTTTCAAGACCGTCCAGCAAGCGCACCAGGGTCGGCCCCTCGATGCCAAGGACGCGCGCCAGTTCGATCTGGGTCGCATCCTCGTGCCGGGACAGTTCTAAAATCACGCCCCAGCGTGCTTGTGAAAGACCCAGATGACGAAACTGTACGTCGAGCCTGCGCTTCCACTGGCGCGACACAATTGCCAGAGCGCGTGTGAAGGTCTCCGCCATGTCTGGTGCAGCAGTCATCAGCTCTTGCTTCTGGTTGTCTTGCAAAAAGATAGGAAGCTAATTAGTATGCAAGCAACCGTCTTGCAAGACTAAATTCGAGCCCGGAGGCCAAGCCGTGTATTCCAGAATCCTGCTCTGCTATGATGGCTCTCGCGAAGGGCGATTGGCGCTACGCGAGGGCGCGCGCCTTGCGCAGATCACGGGCGCTGCCGTGACTCTTCTGGCGGTGGTCGAGACAGCCTCGGGCAATGTCTACGCGATCGGGGCCGATACCGTTGCCCTGGGCCAGCAGAAGGCCGATCTGGACGCAATCCTGGAGGAGGGCCGCCAGCGGCTGACGGGGATGGGGCTTTCGCCGCAGGTCCGGATCGAGTTCGGCGATCCCGTCGCAACCATCACCAGGGTATCCGTTGAGACCGAGGCGGATCTTGTCGTTGTCGGACACCACCGGCACGGTTTCTGGACGCGCTGGTTGAGCCGCTCGATCGCGGCCGAACTAAGTGACAGTCTAGGGTGCAGCCTGCTTCTGGCGCAGAAGGTTGTCGAGGATTCGGAACTTTTTGGGAAGGCGTGAAAAGGATGGTGCCGCCGCTACGGCTTGTGCGTCATCTGGCGGTCCTAACCCGCGCTCACGATCGCTTCATCCCCTTCCAGAGGTGGCAGAGCCGCTGACCACGCCGACCCAGCGCGTGCCCGCCGGAAACCTTCGGCATAGAGGGCGCGCATATAGGCGGTATTGAACTCGAGGGTGTCGACATCGTCGGGCGCGACCATGTCAATAGAGGTGACATGGAAGCCGATTCCGGCAGCGTGTGCAAAGTCATGGGTCGCGTTGACCTGGCGCAGCATTTGGTACTTCAGCAACGTCGAAACCGAGCGGGCGGTGATCGCGCTCGGTCGCACCGCCACGACGTTGAATTCCGGTTCGAGATTGACATTCATCAGCATGTGGATGTCGGTCAGCGCCGCCCCGACCGCGCGCTGTCCCTGGAACGAGAACAGCACAGTCTCGGGCAATGTGAAGACGTTCGACACGACGGCACCGTCTCCGTGCAGTTCCTCGAAGGTGCGGCCGTCAGCGGTCTGCCCGCGAATACGGATCGGCGGAAATGCACCCGGGATCGCGGCCGAGGCCATCAGGACGTCCTCAAACAAGGACAGAGCGCCCGGATCGCCGCTGCCCGCAATCGCACCCATGTTCCAGATCACCCCGAGCTGGGCGTCCAGATCGGTCGTGAATACGAAGAGGCGTCGGCCTCGGGCATGTTCTTGCGCGACTCCACGCAGCAGCGAGGGTGAGACGAAAAATTCGACCAGTTGGCGCAGCGGCTGGGGATCGACAAGCGCACCCCGCGTAAGCAACCCCAGCAGCGAGGGCTTGCCGCCGATGCCCTCGGCAACGCCGCCGGTATAGAGATTGCGCAGCGTAACATCATGTTCGGGGCCCAGAAACGCGAGCGGTGCGATCAGCGCCCCGGTGCTGACGCCGCTTATGACCGAGAAGGTCGGTCGCGTTCCGGAAGCGGTCCAGCCCGCCAGGACACCCGCGCCAAAGGCACCGTTTGCGCCACCCCCGGAAATGGCCAGGTAATGCGACCGTCCGTTCTCGCGAAACCTCGGGCCCAGGTCCGGTGGATAGTCCTCTATCGCCGCGTCCGTGCGGATGCGATAGGGTGCACCCAGCAACGGTGTCGCGGCCCTGTCATCCGGGCGGTATGGGATGCGCGGTTCTACACCGCAGGCGCTTACCGCCGCAGCTCCCATCAGTGCGAGCGTCGCCCGCCTTGTCGGTATGCCCTGCCGCCTTTCGGTCACCTCAGGAGCCCGTGGAACCGACGCAGTGCAATGGAAAACATAGCGGTGCCGATCAGCGCCAGTGCCAGAAGTTGCGGCCAGACCACCGAAAGCCCCGCGCCGCGGAACAGGACCGACTGCGAAAGGGCGATAAAATGCGTGTTGGGCGCCGCGAGCATTGCGTACTGCACCGCCTCGGGCATGGATTCGCGCGGGGTCATGCCGCCCGACAGGATTTCCAGCGGCAAGAGGACTAGCAACAGCAGCATGGCAAATTGCGGCATCGAGCCGGAGATCGTGGCCAGCAGGATACCCAGAGAGGTGGTGGCGAAAAGATGCAGCGCCACCCCGACAAGAAACAGGGTGACCGAGCCGGCTATCGGCACCTCCAGCACCCCCTGGACCATGAAGTTCAGCGACAGCCCGGTTGCCACAAGCACCACCGCGCCCATGCTGAGAACCTTGCTTGTCATGATCTCGGCCGGCGTGACAGGCATCACCAGCAGGTGTTCGACCGTGCCGTGTTCGCGTTCGCGGATCAGGGCTGCGCCCGACAGGATGATCGAAAGCATGGTGACGGCACTGATCACCGCTGTAAGGGCGCCGAACCAGCCGGGGTCCAGCGCCGGGTTGAACCGCGCCCGCACAGCCAGATCGACCGGAGGCGCAGCCGCAGCGGCATCGCGGGCGGCCCAACCGGTAATTTCCTGATCGACGATCGCCTGGATATAGCCGGCGCCGGTGAAGGCCTGGCTGACCCGTGTGGCATCGACGTTCAGTTGCAGCTCCGGCCGGTCGCCCGCCAGCAGGTCGCGCTGGAAATCGGGGGGATCACCAGCGAGAACGTGTCGATCCCGGCATCCATCCGCGCATCCATCTCGGCCAGGCCAATCTGCGCCGGCGGCACGAAATAGGGTGCGAGGAAGGCATCTGCCATGCGGCGCGTGAGCGGCGAGGCATCCTCGTCCACGATGCCGATGGTGGCGCGGTTCAGCGTCTCGGGCATGGCGGTGGCGTGGGTGTATATGTCTAGCGTGAACGCGTAGACCACCAAAACCATGAGAAGCGGGTCGTGCAACAGGCCGCGCAATTCTTTCACGGCAAGATGTATCACATGTCTTGGTCGCAACCCCTATTTCTCCTGCTTGCGAACGAACACCGCGCCGAGCGCCACCACCACCGGCACCAGGGCAAGCATCGGCAAGAAGGATCCCCCTAGATCGCCTAAGCCGAGCGCCTTGGCGAAGGTGCCGCGTGAAATCGTGACGAAATGGCTGGTCGGGAAGACCTCGCCAATCACCCGGCCCATGCCTTCCAGCGACGACACCGGGTCGATAATGCCGCCATATTGCGTCGCCGGGATAAGCGTCGCGAGCGCAGTGAAGAACAGCGCCGCCACCTGGCTGCGGGTGAAGGCGGAAATCAGCAGCCCGAGCCCGGTCGCCAGCACGACATAGACCAGCGCACCGGCAGACAGCGCCAGAAGGCTGCCCTTGACCGGTACGCCGAAGACCAGGACTGCCAGCGCCAGCAGCAGCAGGTAGTTGACGAAGCCGAGGGCGACATAGGGCACCTGCTTGCCCAGCAGGAACTCGAGCCGCCGGGCAGGCGTGACATAGAGGTTGACGATGGAGCCCGTCTCCTTCTCGCGCGAGACGGACAGCACGGCCAGCATGGCCGGGATCAGCATGAGCAGAAGCGGAATGACCGCGGGGACCATGGCGGCAAGGCTTTCCACATCGGGATTGTAGCGAAAGCGCACCTCCAGCGCATAGTCGCCAGCCACGGCGTCCTCTCCGTAGGCTTGGCGGAGCTGGTCCGTTAGCCAATGCACATGCATCCCCTGGACGTAGCCGCGCACCGTCTCGGCTCGCATCGGCATCGCGCCGTCGAACCAAGCGCCGATCTCGACCGGGCGGTCCCGGGCGAGGTCGGCGGCAAAGCCGGGCGGGATCTCAAGTGCAAGGCTGATTTCGCCCGCGCGCATTCGCGCGTCGAGATCGTCGTAGCCCGTCAGAGGGGGCGCTTCGTGGAAATAGCGCGATCCGGCAAGGTCGTTGACATAGGACTGGCTGAGAATAGTCTGATCGAGGTCGAGCACCGCGAATTTCAGGTTCTGAACATCCATGGAGATGCCGTAACCCAGCACGATCATGAGGATCACGCTGCCGACACTGGCCAGCGTTAGGCGGATTGGATCCCGGCGCAGCTCCAGCGCCTCGCGCCAGGAAAAGCCGAACAGTCGGGCCAGGCTGAAGCGCCCGGGCGGTCGGGTCTCTCGGCCGTTCGGCTGTGCAACAATGGTCGCGGGTGGATGGGCTGCGCCGTCATCCGCAGCCCGACGAAGATGGTGGACAAAGGCATCGTCCAGCGTTGCCGCACCGACCTCCTGCCGGATTGTTTCGGGCGCGCCCGAGACCAGCACACGGCCGGCGTGCATGAACGAGACGCGATCACAGCGCGCGGCTTCCGACATGTAGTGCGTGGACAGGAAGATCGTCACGCCGTCCTTGCGCGACAGGTCAGCCAGCGCTTGCCAGAACTGGTCGCGCGCCACCGGATCGACGCCCGAAGTTGGCTCGTCGAGGATCAGGATCTCGGGCTGATGGATCAGCGCAACCGCCAACGACAGCCGCTGCCGGACCCCTAGCGGAAGAGCTGCGGGCAGGCTGTCCAGCACGTCCTCTAGATCGAAGCGCCGCGCCAGTTCGGCGATGCGCGGGGCGATCTCGGCCGGGGCCATGTCGAACAGCCGCCCGTGCAGGTCGAGGTTCTGCCGCACCGTCAGTTCGGAATAGAGCGAGAAGCTCTGCGTCATGTAGCCGATGCGCTTGCGCGTTTCCATGTCGCGGGCATCGATCTTGCGGCCATAGAGGCGCGTGCTGCCCTCGGACAGTTCCAGAAGCCCGGTCAGGACCTTCATCGTCGTGGTCTTGCCGCAGCCGTTCGACCCGAGGAAGCCGAAGATCTCGCCCGGCTGAATGCGGAAGCTGACGTTGTCAACTGCGGTGAAGTCGCCGAAGCGGACGGTCAGATTCTCGGCCTCGATCACAGGGCCGTTCACAGCTTCGCGCTTGCGCGGCGGGATGACCAGTTCATGATGGCGGGCGCGCCGTTCCTCGGGCAGAAGCGCGATGAAGGCCGCGTCGAGATCCTCCGAGCCGGTCTGGGCCAGCAGGTCGGCGGGACTGCCGGTGGCCAACACCCGCCCTTCGTCCATCGCCACGAGGTGATCGAAGTTCGCAGCTTCCTCCATGTAGGCGCTGGCCACGATCAGGCTCATGCCGGGGCTACCAGCACGGATGCGGCCGATCAGCGCCCAGAACTCCCGCCGCGACAGCGGATCGACGCCTGTGGTCGGCTCGTCGAGGATCAGCAGGTCGGGTTCGTGGATCAGCGCGCAGCACAGGCCCAGTTTCTGCTTCATGCCGCCCGACAGCTTGGCCGCCGGGCGGTTGGCGAAGGCGTCGAGATCGGTCGCTTGAAGCAGGTCGGCGATCCGGCGGTCCCGTTCCGCCCGGCCTTCGCCGAAAAGGCGCCCGAAGAACTCCACGTTCTCGCGCACCGAAAGCGTCGGGTAGAGGTTCCGCCCCAGACCCTGTGGCATGTAGGCGATACGTGGGCAGATGCGCGCCCGGTGGCGGGCGCGCGCCATGTCGCCCTCCAAGACCTCAAGCCGCCCTTCCTGAAGCTTGCGGGCCCCAGAAATCAGCGCAAGCAGGCTGGACTTCCCCGCCCCGTCCGGGCCGATCAGCCCGACGACGCAGCCTGCCGGAAGATCAAGCGTCACCCGATCAAGTGCTGTGACCCGGCCGTAGCGAAGCGACAAGCCGTCGGCCCGCACGACGGGGGCGGTCGGCGTCATTCGAGGACGCGCCCGTCGGCCTCAGCAGGCCAGGGGGCAGCGGGGTCGAGCCGGACCCAGGTGACCCCGGGCAGGCCGGTCTTGGTGTAGTCGGCATATTTCGCCAGCAGTTCCGGCGCGATGCGGGCGCGGACGCGGAACATCAGCTTATCGCGCTCGACCTCGGTCTCGACGGTGCGGGGCGTGAACTGCGCCACGTCCGAGACGAAGTACACCTCGGCCGGCACGACGATGCCCGGGGCCGCGTCCATGATGAGCCGCACTTCGGTGCCCAGCCCGATCCGGCCGACAGCCGCGGTCGGCAGGAAGAAGGTCATGTAGACCTCGCCCAGATCGACCATGTTGACGATCCGGCCGCCCGCGCCGACCACCTCGCCCTCGCGCGCCACGATGAACTGCACGCGGCCGTCGCGCGGTGCCGTCAGGGTGCTGTCCTCGATCTGGACGTCGATCGCCTCGACGGCGGCCGTCGCTGCCGCGACCGCCGCCTCGGCGCCGATCACCGAGGCCTTGGCCGAGGTCACGCCGGCCCGCGCCGCCGCCAGGGCGGCCTCGGCCGAGGCGACAGCCGCCTGGGCCCCGAGCGCGTTCGACCGATCAAGTTCCAGGGCGCGCTCGGACGTGACGTTTCCAGCGGTCAGCGCCTCTGACCGTTCCAACTGGCGTCGGGCCACGACCTCCGCCGACTCTCGCTGAGCCAGAACCGCCTCGGCGGCCCGTACCTCGGCCGCACGCTGTTCGACCAGCAGCCTGGCATTCTCGACCGCGATCTCGGCTCTCTGGCGCTCGGCCTCGGCCTGATGACGCGCAGCCTGCAACTGCCGGACATCCAGTTCAGCCAGCGGATCGCCGGCTGCGACCAATTGTCCCTCACGCACCTGGATGCGCGCAATCCGCCCCGGGCGCGTGGCCGCCACGTCGATCTCCACCGCCTCGATTCGCCCGTTTCCACGAGCAAATCCGTCGGGGGTCGTCCCGGTGCCGTCGCCGCGCCAGAGGAAGAACCCCGCCCCAACAAGGGCCAGCCCCGCGATTAGTACAAGAACGGAATTGAAGCGTGTCATCAGTCCCTCGCCCGACCGGAAACCGGCATTCCAACGAATCTGCCAGGTCGCCTTGACCCCATGTGGAGGCGACGCTGTCTCGCCGCTCACCTATACCGACCGGATGGTACAGTCTTGATGCAGGAATAGAAAAGCGCGCGCCGGAATGCAAGTCTGCGGATCCTTGCCGCGGCGCGTGCGATTGCCGCGCGCGAGGGCGTTGCGCACACCTCCTTCGAGGCGGTCGCCCGCGAAGCGGGGCTGTCGAAGGGAGGTGTCCTCTACAATTTCCCGACGAAGCGCGGCCTCATGGCGGCGCTCTTGAAGGAGATGCTGGCCGAACACGATGCGCTCGAGGCCGGCCTGCCGCAGGATGCGCAGCACCGCACGCTGCGCCGGCATCTGGCATCGCTGAACGGCCTGGACACTGCGGATTCGGACCTGTCGATGTCGATACTGGCGGTCGCTGCGGCGCGCGCTGGACGCCGATCTTGCGCGCATCGAGGCCGAGGCGACGGACGCAAACCTTGGTCGTCTCGCGGTCGTCGGCCTCTGACGGCGGGCGCTTTGGCCGTCGTCCAACGAACTGCGGAACGGGAGAATGACCGGCATGGCATCCGACACGGTTGATGCAGCACGCATGAGTATTGCGCGGGGCGCCATTCGTCGCCCCGTGGCCGTCTGGCTGGCGATCCTGTTCTGCCTGTTCGGTGGGCTCTGGGGGCTTGCCAATGTCGGCCGGCTCGAGGACCCGCCGCTACCAGCGCCGCCGCGACAGGTTCCGCGTCAACCTGACCAAGGCGGCTGGACTGTAACTGGTCAGCCGTCGTTCAGATAGGCCATAAGGTCTTGATGGGTATGCAGGATACGGATGATCTCGACCCCCTGCCCTTCCCGCCGGTAGATCACCAGATGCGACCCGCTGGGATGGATGCGCACCGGCGGCGTGAATTCTTCCCGCTCCCGGGCCATCTCTTTTCAGCGAGCTATGCTGGGAAATGGGTGACGGTGTTTGAGAAGGCGGCGTATCGTGGCGGGTGTCGAAGCCTGCCAGAACTTCCAGAAGGAACGATACGCCTATGACGAAGAATACCGACATCATCGCCCTGCGTCAGCCGGAATCTGTTGACGATCCGCTGACCGAGATTGCCCGGGATGGGGCGCGCCGGATGCTGGCCGCTGCACTTCGGGCAGAGGCTGACGCCTTCGTCGCTCAGCATGCCGAAGAGGTCCTGCCGGATGGCCGGCAGCGTATCGTCCGGCATGGGTATGGGCCGGAGCGAAGCATCCAGACCGGGATCGGCGCGCTTGATGTGCGCCGCCCGAAGGTGCGAGACCGCGCGGCCGGACCTGCTGACGAGAAGGTGCGGTTCAGCTCCGCCATCCTGCCGAAATGGGCGCGGCGGTCGCGCAGCCTCGATGCCCTGCTGCCAGTCCTCTACCTGCGCGGCATTTCCACCGGCGACTTCCGGGAGGCGCTCTCTGCGATCTTGGGGGCGGAGGCGCCAAACCTGTCGCCGGGCGTAATCTCGCGCCTGACCGGGGAATGGCAGCAGGAACATGACCGCTGGCAGCGCCGTGATCTTTCGGCGCGGCGGTATGTCTACATCTGGGCGGACGGCGTCTACCTCCAGGCCCGGATGGAGCCGCAGGCCGAGTGCATGCTGGTCATTCTGGGCGCCACGCCCGAAGGGAAGAAGGAACTGGTCGGCTTCCAGATCGGCGTTCGGGAAAGCGCGCAGAGTTGGCGCGAGTTGCCGGTCGACATCAAGGCCCGCGGCCTTGCCGTCCCGCCGGAGATCGCCGTGGGAGACGGGGCCATGGGGTTCTGGAAGGCGCTCGACGAGGTCTTCCCCGGCACGCGTCATCAGCGCTGTTGGGTCCACAAGATCGCCAACGTGCTGAACAAGTTCCCGAAATCGATGCAGCCGACGGTGAAGGCCGACCTGCGCGAGATATGGCAGGCCGAGACCCGCGCTAAGGCCAAGGCCGCCATGGACATCTTCGCCGAGAAATATGGGATCAAATACGAGAAGGCGGTAAACTGCCTGACAAAAGACCGCGACGCGCTGCTGGCGTTCTATGACTTCCCGGCCGACCATTGGGATCACCTGCGCACGGGCAACCCAATCGAAAGCGTCTTCGCCACCGTCCGGCACAGGACCGTCCGAACCAAGGGGGCGCTGTCGCAAACGACAGCGAAGCTGATGGTGTTCAAGCTCGTTCAGACCGCCGCCAAAACATGGCGCCGCCTGAAGGGCGCGAACCAGTTGCCTTTGGTCATCGAAGGCGTCACATTCACCGACGGTGTCGCCGAGAACGACACCGAAAACCGCGCCGCGTGATCAAGCCGCATCACCCAGATTTCAGCATAGCTCTGGATAAGCTGCAAGCAAGTCAAAGAGCGCGAACAGGCCATCTGCGTAGCGCTCGGCTTGACTCATGTCCCATTCCGCCGCGCCCTGGATCCAAATGTCCGCAAGATCGGCTTCCGCTGCAGGACGGATGGTCCATCTGCTATTTTCCGGCATGCTTCGCGTGCATCCGGGCCTTGAACGCGTTGCAGTCAAACGACTTTGCCGGGCCGCTGGCGATTCCGGCATCAACCGCTGCCTGGATTTCAGCGATTGCATCGTGCCGCATCCTGTCGCGCCGGATCAGGTCACGGACATAATCGCTCGAGTTGGCGTAGCGTCCCGACTTCGCCTGATCCTCGACCCAGGACTTCATCGGATCCGGCAGCGAGATGTTCATGGTGCCCATGGCTGTCTCCTTCGCGGCGAGGATATGGCAAGCTTTGCCATCAAGCAACCGTCTCCCCCTGCCCTGCTCGGCCAATCCGTCGTTTATTAGCGATATATAAAATTGCAAACGGCCCAGTTTCATGCCGCTGATTGGCTATGCGCGCGTCTCCACCGAGGATCAGACCCCCCTGCCCCAGTCTGAGGCACTGCAGTCTGCGGGATGCGCCGAGATCTTTGAAGAGCACGCCTCGGGCGGCAATCGCGCGCGGCCCGTGCTTGCACGTGTGCTGGAGCGGATTGGCAAGGGCGACACGCTGGTCGTTGTGCGGATCGACCGGCTTGCGCGGTCTTTGTCGCACCTACTTGAGGTGATCGAAAGACTGGAAGGCAAGGGGGCGTTCTTCCGCTCGCTCCAGGACCCGATCGACACTGCCTCGCCCCAGGGCAAGTTCACGTTGCAGGTTCTGGGCGCTGCGGCTGAGTTCGAACGCGCTCTGATCCGCGAGCGTACCAAAGCCGGACTTGCCTCGGCACGCTCAAAGGGCCGCGTAGGCGGCAACCCAGGTCTTCGCGCCAAGGACCCTGAAGCGCTGCGCAAGGTGCGGCTGGCGCGACAGGACGGCTACATGGAGCGCTTGAACGAAACTGCGCAGGATTGGGTGCCCCATGTGCGCCGTTTGCGCCCCGATATGGCTTGGGAAGACGTCCTGCGGATCATCAATGGCCCCCTGCCCCATGATCGGCGCTGGACGCAAAGCCGCCTGCTCCGCGCCGTGAAGGCATACGTGGCGGACGGATTCCTGCCTGCTGAAGTGCTTGGACGCGCTGGACGCCGCGAAACCGACGATCGCCTGCCTGCGATTGTCGCCGCAATCAAAGGTGCTGACCCCGAGATCACCTTGCAGGCAATCTGCGACCGACTGGAATCCATGCGTGAGCGCACCCCTCGCGGTCGCACCAGCTGGCAGCCTTCCTCAGTCAGAATGCTGCTGGAGCGGGCAGAAAAACTGGGGCTCCTCTGAAGGCGGCACTTGTGTTGGCCTAACGGATTCCCACTAAATCTAGAAAGTGCTTGCACGAATCTGGTTGGTCAGGCAATAGTCTCGAAAAATAACGCGCGGTCACATAAAAAACGCGCCCACAGATCGGGGCAGACATGAGCGAAGTAGAGCAGGATCTAGACATCGCCATCGGGCACTACGCGGAACTTCTCGCGTCGAACCTGCATGCTCAGCGCGCCGCACACTTCCCTCCGGATGCAAAGAAGGTGATGCGCACTTTGACCAGCGGCGAAGCTGCTGAGCTCCTTGGCGTCGACCATACCTATCTTCGGAAGCTTCATCGAGAAGGAAAGATCGTTGACGTTGAGACGACGGCTGGAAGTCATCGTCGCTATACGCTCGACGATATCTGGGAAATCCGGCAGACGCTTGAAGGAAACGCAAAAAAGTCTGGAACTTACGTGCCTGGGCGTCGCGACGGTGACGAGCTTCAAGTCATTTCAGTGGTGAACTTCAAGGGCGGGTCCGGCAAAACGACGACGTCTGCTCACCTCGCTCAGCGCTTGGCGCTCAAGGGGTACAGGGTTCTTGCGATCGATCTCGACCCCCAAGCATCTCTTTCGGCTCTTCACGGAATCCAGCCAGAACTCGACCTTATGGAGGGCGGAACCCTCTATGATGCCGTTCGCTATGACGATCCGGTTCCGATCGCCGAAGTGATCCGCAAGACCTACATCCGCGGCCTTGATCTTATCCCGGGCAACCTTGAACTCATGGAGTTCGAGCACGAGACGCCTGCTGCTATCCAGCGAGGCGGAGCGAAAGCGTTCTTCGCGAGAGTTCATGACGCACTCGATAGTGTTCAAGCGAACTACGACGTTGTTGTGATCGACTGCCCGCCGCAGCTTGGTTTCTTGACGATGTCAGCACTTTCCGCGTCCTCGGGTGTCCTCGTGACGGTTCACCCGCAGATGCTTGACCTCATGTCGATGTCCCAATTCCTGCGAATGACCGCGGATCTCCTGGGAGTGATCAGGGATGCAGGCGCAAATCTGCGCTTCGATTGGCTGCGCTTTTTGCCAACGCGATACAAAGTCGGCGACGCGCCACAAACCGAAGTCATCGCTTTCATTCGCGGACTGTTCGGGAGGTCGGTCCTGACAAATCACATGGTTGAATCGACCGCGATTTCTGATGCCGGCTTGACCAAGCAAACGCTCTACGAAGCTGACAAGAAGGACTTCACGCGTCAGACGTTTGATCGTGCGATCGAATCCATGAACGCAGTGAACGATGAGATCGCTGAAATCATCCAGAACACATGGGGGCGGAATGGCAAGAAAGCCTAAACTTGGCCTGCCGCTGCAGACCCTTCGCAACGCTCCTGACGCTCTTGAAGGGCGCCGACTGCGTGGCGGTGTATTTGAGATCGATCCGGCGCAGATTATTACCGAAGGACGATTGGATGATAGGCTTCAGATTGAAGTTGAGGGCCTGAAGAATTCAATCTCCAAGAACGGTCAGCGTGTGCCTGTCTTGGTCCGCCCACTGGAAGGCGATCGCTACAACCTGATCTATGGCCGCAGACGCCTGGAAGCATGTCGCGAGCTCGGTATCAAAGTTCGAGCCATCGTCACGGAAGTTGATGGTGATCAAGCGCTTCGAGATCAGCTTCTCGAGAACCAAGAGCGTCGTGATCTGAGCTTTATTGAACGTGCGCTTGTTGCGACGGCGCTTCTGGACGGCGACCATTTGGAAGGGGCTGAGCGCACCAATCGAGGTGTCGCCGAAGTCCTTAACCTCCACGAAGCGGGGGTTTCACAACTCTTGAGTGTCGTTCGGACGGTCGGCGAGGAACTCATCCAGGCAATTGGTGCGGCTCCCGGGATTGGTCGCCCGAGATGGGAAGAGCTCAAAAAGGCTTTGGGTGCCTAC
The DNA here is from genome assembly GCF_001886735.1 of Sulfitobacter alexandrii. Classification (NCBI taxonomy): domain Bacteria; kingdom Pseudomonadati; phylum Pseudomonadota; class Alphaproteobacteria; order Rhodobacterales; family Roseobacteraceae; genus Sulfitobacter; species Sulfitobacter alexandrii. Next base: position 470 of record NZ_CP018081.1, on the reverse strand, counting down.
GACGGTGATCGAGACCAACTGCAAGCCGTAGCTCATGCAGCCAAGTCCGAAAGTTCCGGCTCGGTCGATGAGGTTTCTGAGCGTGCGTTTCTCGCAGTTCTGGCAGCTGCGAAGAGCCCAGAGAAGAAAGCAAACCCGTCTAGAAAGGGCGTGCCTGCTTTGGCGATCCCCGGTGTCGGAGCTGCGACGGTCAAGACCGGCCGCCAAGGCAAGCAGCTTAAACTCGATCTGACTACGGATGAACCTGATTTTATCAGCTGGTTGGAGGGCAATGCCCCAAAGCTGATTACCGAGCTTCATGAGCGCTGGAAGCGTTCAGGAGACTGAGGAAGAGCAACCAACAAGAAGGAGGCACGATACAGGCAAAAAGAAAAAGGCCCCGAGAAGCTAGCTTCACGAGACCTTTGTAAGGTTTCGCACCGGGATCAGCCCGCTACAAAATCTCAGTTTTCGCACTTCTGAATGTAGCG